>NZ_JBUYWT010000012.1:0-207226 GCF_055264925.1 Bradyrhizobium sp. KZN70725 | reverse complement strand
TGCGACGCCGCTTGAGCGTCGCGCTCCTCGGCCGCATGCAAAGGTGTCCTTGCTGCATCCGGCTCATCAAAGGGCGCGACCCGCCGATCCACTTATGACACAGTAAGATTAGAGATTGGTTTGATTGCTGCCGACGGTCGACGTTCGCGAGCGACCGGCCAGGAGGACGACGATCAACCAGCGGCGATCCTTTTCATCGCCGTGCCGGCTGACACCTCGATGGTGGAGCTATCGACGTCGAACGAGCGTGCTTGATTTCCAGGCAGGAAAGGCCGCGGGCGAAGCAAGGGAATGGTCCCGGCACTGACGCCGGACCGTTCGGATCATGGCGGTGAGCCCGTCCCGAAAAATTACGCCGCCGGGCTCGAAATGCATTGTCCCGGCGGCGCCTGTTCCAATCTGGGCCCGCAATCCCAGTCATGTTTGTGTCTGCAAAACCGGCGCCAAGGTTCGAGCGCCCCCGTAATCATACGGGGACTGGGGGGCCCGCGATGGATTGGTGTTGGCTGCTTGTGCGCTGGCGAAGGTCCGATTGTCTGGGGTGATCCAAGCCGCGGCGCGAGAACGGCTGATCGCCACCGATGCTCCGCCCGGTCAGATATGATGCTCGAGCTTGCGCATCTCCTGCAGGCGAGCCAGGCAAAAATCCCGATACAATTCGTTGATGAAATCCCACATGACCGAAGCCCCTTGGTCCAACCCCCTGGACACTACGCCGGGTTTGTTTCCGGCCGGCTTCGTGGCTTCTGGAAAATGGTTTCATCGAGGAGGGAGGGTGGCGATCCCGGCAGGATTCGAACCTGCAACCCGCGGAGTAGAAATCCGCTACTCTATCCAGTTGAGCTACGGGACCGTGGCGGCCTTGTAGCACCGCCAATATGAAAAATCCGCCTTTCCGCCAAGTCCGTCCGAACCGATTTTTGTGGTCGAACGACAAAGGCGAGCAGGGCGCCCGCCCTGCGTTGGCCTGTCCAGCCTGCCGAGCCGCACGACGCTGCAGCCGGGGGCCGGTCAAAGGAATGTCGGCAATGCGATCTGCGACGTTTTCGTCCGTTCATGTCCGCGCCTTCACTCCGTCACCTTTTCGCGCACTTTTGGCCCCAACGCGGCGTTCGACCGCGGGGCGTTCAGGAGCTCCATCATGATCGGATTGGTTCGTGCCGCCACGATATGCGCCACGCTGCTGCTCGCCCTGGTGGGCGCCCAGGCCGCGGACAAGGCCTTCAAGCGCGACGATCTCGCCGATTCCGCGATCAAGCTGGAAGCCCAGATCAAGAGCGAGGCCGGCGCGGTCAACAAATCGGCCGCGACCCTGCGCACCGACGCCGACGCCGCCTTCAAGCGCAATGATTTCCGCGGCGGGCTGCAAATCCTCGGCCAGATCGCGGCGACCACGCCCGAGGACGGCGCTAACTGGCTGCGGCTCGCCAGGACGATCTTCCAGATCCGCTCGGCGAGCTCCAGCGAACAGACGTTCCTGATGGAGCGCGCCTCCACTGCCGCCTACATCGCCTATCAGCGCGCCGGCAATGCGGGCGAGGAGGCGGACGCGCTGGCCGTGCTCGGCAAAGCGCTTGCCGAGCGCAAGCTGTGGCGCCCGGCGCTGGACAGCTTGCGGCTGTCGCTCGACATGCGCGAGGTCGCCGATGTCCGCGGCCAGTATGAGAAGATGCGCGGCGAGCACGGTTTCCGGCTGCTCGATTATACCGTCGATTCCGACGCGGCCTCGCCGCGGGCCTGCTTCCAGTTCTCGGAGGAACTCGCCAAGCGCGTCGACTTCGCGCCGTATCTCGCGCTCGCCGGCACCGACAAGCCGGCCTTGTCGGCGGAAGGCCAGCAGCTCTGCGTCGACGGGCTGAAGCACGGCGAGCGCTACAACATCAATCTGCGCGCCGGCCTGCCGTCGACCGTCAAGGAGACCCTGCCGAAATCGGCCGAGTTCAACATCTATGTCCGCGACCGCAAGCCGTTCGTGCGGTTCACTGGGCGGGCCTATGTGCTGCCGCGGACCGGACAGCGCGGTATCCCGGTGGTCAGCGTCAACACGCCGGCGGTCAAGGTCGACGTCTTCCGGATCGGCGACCGCAACCTGATCAACACGGTGATCGACAGCGACTTCCAGAGCACGCTGAGCCGCTACCAGCTCTCCGATCTCGGCGACCAGCGCGGCGTCAAGGTGTGGTCCGGCGAGCTTGCGACTGCGACCACGCTGAACCAGGACGTCGTCACGGCGTTTCCGGTCGACCAGGCGCTCGGCGACCTGCAACCCGGTGTCTATGTCATGACCGCCGCGGCCAAGGGGCCGGGGACCGACGACGACGGCACGCTGGCGACGCAATGGTTCATCGTCTCGGACATGGGCCTGTCGGCCTTTTCCGGCAATGACGGTATCCACGTCTTCGTCAACTCGCTGGCTTCGACCGAACCGGTCGCCAACGCCGACGTGAAGCTGGTCGCCCGCAACAATGAGATCCTGGCGACCCGCAAGACCGATGCCGCCGGCCATGTGCTGTTCGAGCAAGGCCTGGCCCGGGGCGAGGGCGGGTTGTCGCCGGCACTGCTGACCGTCACGGGCGAGAAGGCCGACTATGCCTTCTTGAGCCTGAAGACCAATGCGTTCGACCTCACCGACCGCGGCGTCGCGGGCCGGGCGATCCCGGCCGGCGCGGACGCCTTCGTCTACGCCGAGCGTGGCGTCTACCGCTCCAACGAGACCGTTTATCTGACCGCGCTGTTGCGCGACGGGCAGGGCAATGCCCTGACCGGGACGCCGCTGACCATGGTGATCGAGCGCCCCGACGGCGTCGAATTCCGCCGCGCCGTGCTGCCCGACCAGGGCGCCGGCGGCCGGCTGCTGGCGGTGGCGCTCAATTCGGCGGTGCCGACCGGCACCTGGCGCGCCCGTGTCTTTACCGACCCGAAGGGCTCGTCGGTCGGCGAGACCACCTTCATGGTCGAGGATTACATTCCCGAACGGGTCGAATTCGATCTGACCAGCAAGGAGAAGGTGATCAAAGCTGAAGTTCCAGTGGAGCTTCAGGTCTCCGGCCATTTCCTCTACGGCGCGCCGGCCTCGGGCCTGCAGCTCGAGGGCGACATGCTGGTAGCGCCCGCGGCGAACGGCCGGCCCGGTTATGCCGGCTATCAGTTCGGCGTCGACGACGAGCAGACCGCGAGCAACGAGCGGACCCCGATCGAGGACCTGCCGGAGGCCGATGCCAACGGCGCGGCGACCTTTCCGGTGAAGCTCGAGAAGGTGCCGACCTCGACGCGGCCACAGGAGGCCCAGATCTACATCCGCATGGCGGAGACCGGCGGCCGCTCGGTGGAACGCAAGATCGTGCTGCCGGTGGCGCCTGGCGCCTCGCTGATCGGCGTCAAGCCGCTGTTCGGCGACAAGAGCGTTGCCGAGGGCGACAAGGCCGAGTTCGACGTCGTGTTCGTCGCGCCCGACGGCAAGCAGCTGCCGCGCAACGGGCTGCGCTACGAGCTGTTGAAGCTGGAGTCGCGTTACCAGTGGTACCGGCAGAATTCGTCCTGGCAGTATGAGCCGGTCAAGTCGACCCGCCGCGTCGCCGATGGCGACGTCAACCTCGCGGCCGACAAGCCGATGCGCCTGGCCTTCCAGCCGCAGCCCGGCCGCTACCGGCTCGACGTGAAATCGACCGACGCCGACGGCCCCGTCACCTCGGTGCAGTTCGACGTCGGCTGGTATTCCGACGGCAGCGCCGACACGCCCGATCTATTGGAAACCTCGATCGACAAGCCGGAATATGCCTCGGGCGACACGATGACCGTGTCGGTCAATGCGCGCACGTCAGGCAAGCTGACGGTCTATGTGCTTGGCGACCGCCTGCTGACCACCCAAAGCGTCGACGTCACGGAGGGCACCCGGCAGGTCAAGCTCTCCGTCGGCAAGGACTGGGGCACCGGCGCGTATGTCATGACGACGTTGCGCCGTCCGCTCGATGCCGCCGCCGGGCGCATGCCCGGCCGCGCGATCGGACTGAAATGGTTCGGCATCGACAAGAAAGCGCGCACGCTTGCCGTCGAACTGTCGCCGCCCGCGTTGGTGCGGCCGGGCTCGACACTGAAGATCCCGGTCAAGCTCGGCGGGCTCAATCCCGGCGAGGATGCCAAGGTGGTGCTCGCCGCGGTCGATGTCGGCATTCTCAATTTGACCAATTACAAGCCGCCGGCGCCGGACGACTACTACCTTGGCCAGCGCCGCCTGACCGCCGAGATCCGCGACCTCTACGGCCAGCTGATCGACGGCATGCAAGGTACCCGCGGCCAGATCCGCAGCGGCGGCGACTCTGCCGGCGCCGAGCTGCAGGGCTCGCCGCCAACGCAGAAGCCGCTCGCGCTCTATTCCGGCATCCTCACGGTCGGGCCTGACGGGACGGCCGAGGTGAGCTTTGATATCCCGGAATTTGCCGGCACCGCGCGGGTGATGGCGGTGGCGTGGAGCGCAACCAAGGTCGGCCGCGCCAATGTCGACGTGATCGTGCGCGATCCCGTGGTGGTGACCGCGACCTTGCCGCGCTTCCTGCTGACCGGTGACAAGGGCACCATCAGCATGGATATCGACAATGTCGAAGGTGCCGCCGGCAACTATGCCATCAGCGTCAAGGCGAGCGGCCCGATCAAGGCTTCCGGCAATTCGACCACGACGGTGAAGCTCGCCGCCAAGCAGCGCTCCTCGCTGTCGCTGGGCCTCGAGGCCGGCGGCGCCGGACGTGCCGAGTTCGACGTCGACATCTCCGGGCCGAACGGGCTGACGCTGGCGCGGCATTATGCGCTCGACGTCAAGCCGGCGACCCAGGTTCTGGCGCGCCGTTCGATCCGCACGCTGGCGAAGGGCGAAAGCCTGACGCTGACCTCGGACATGTTCTCCGATCTTGTGCCGGGTACCGGCAGCGTTTCGGTCTCGGCGAGCCTGTCGACCGCGCTCGATGCCGCGAGCATTCTGAAGGCGCTCGACCGCTACCCGTATGGCTGCTCCGAGCAGATCACGAGCCGCGCGTTGCCGTTGCTCTATGTCAATGATCTCGCCGCCGGTGCCCATCTTGCGATGGACACCGCGGTCGACCAGCGCATCCGCGACGCGATCGAGCGGCTCCTCGCTCGACAGGGGTCCAACGGCTCGTTTGGCCTGTGGTCGGCGGGCGGCGACGACGCCTGGCTCGATGCCTACGTCACAGACTTCCTGACCCGGGCCCGCGAAAAGGGCTTTGCGGTGCCGGACGTGCTGTTCAAGAACGCGCTCGACCGCGTCAGGAACTCGGTGGTCAATGCCAACGAGCCGGAGAAGGACGGCGGCCGCGATCTGGCCTACGGCCTCTATGTGCTCGCGCGCAACGGCGCGGCGCCGATCGGTGATCTGCGCTATCTCGCCGACACCAAGCTGAACAATCTGGCGACCCCGATCTCCAAGGCCCAGCTTGCGGCGGCGCTGGCGCTGGTCGGCGACAAGGCGAGGGCCGAGCGGGTCTATGGTGCCGCGCTCGATGCGCTGAACCCGAAACCCGTGATCGAGTTCGGTCGGGTCGACTACGGCTCGGCGCTGCGCGATGCTGCTGCGCTGGTCTCGCTCGCTGGCGAAGGCAATGCACCGCGCACCACGCTGACCCAAGCCGTGCTGCGGGTCGAGGCGGCGCGGGGACTGTCGCCCTACACCTCGACGCAGGAAAATGCGTGGATGGTGCTGGCGGCGCGGGCGCTCGCCAAGGAGACGCTGGCGCTCGACATCAACGGCCAGCCGGTCAAGACCGCGGTCTATCGCAGCTACAAGGCCGAGGAGATGACCGGCCAGCCGCTCAGGATCACCAATACCGGCGATGCGCCGGTGCAGGCGGTGATCTCGGTGTCGGGCTCGCCGGTCACGCCGGAGCCGGCGGCCTCCAACGGCTTCAAGATCGAGCGCAGCTATTTCACGCTCGACGGCAAGCCGGCCGATGTCACCAAGGCGAAACAGAATGACCGCTTCGCGGTTGTCCTGAAGGTGACGGAAGCCAAACCGGAGTTCGGTCACATCATGGTGGCCGACTATCTGCCGGCCGGGCTCGAGATCGACAACCCGAACTTGGTGTCATCGGGGGATTCCGGCACGCTCGCGTGGATCGAGGACGGCGTCGAGCCGAAGAACACCGAGTTCCGCGATGACCGCTTCACGGCGGCGATCGATCGGGGCGCCAACGACAAAGCGGTGTTTACGGTCGCCTATGTCGTGCGCGCGGTGTCGCCGGGCAAATATGTGCTGCCGCAGGCCTATGTCGAGGACATGTACAATCCCTCGCGCTATGGCCGCAGCGGAAGCGGTGCGGTTGAGGTGAAGCCGGCGAAATGAACAAGGACGCGCGGCGCAAACTCTTCTCGTCATGGCCGGGCTTGACCCGGCCATTCATAGGCGCGTCCATGCGAACGAAGGATGTGGATGCCCGGGTCAAGCCCGGGCATGACAAGCGCAGCGGGCGGCTGGCGCTCCGCGTCGCGGCCGCAATGGCCGTCGTCCTTATTGCGATCACCGGCGCCTTCGCCGCCTGGATCGTTTCGCTCGGGCCGTTGCCGCTCGACAAGGCGCAGCAGGTCTCGACCACGGTGATCGATCGCAACGGCAAGTTGCTCCGCGCCTATGCGATGACGGACGGGCGCTGGCGGCTGCCGGTCGATGCGAAGACGTCAGTCGATCCCACCTATCTGAAGCTCTTGTTCGCCTATGAGGACAAGCGCTTCTATGAGCATCGCGGCATCGATCCGCTGGCGCTGTCGCGCGCCGCATTCCAGCTTCTCACCAGCGGTCATATCGTCTCGGGCGGTTCGACGATCACGATGCAGCTGGCGCGGCTGATCGAGCCGCGCCACCAGCGCTCGGTCTACGCAAAGCTGCGGCAGATGGTGCGGGCGGTCGAACTGGAGCGGCAGCTCTCGAAGGACCAGATCCTCGATCTCTATCTTGCGCTGGCGCCGTTCGGCGGCAATCTCGAGGGCATCCGTGCCGCCTCGATCGCCTATTTCGGCAAGGAGCCGAAGCGGCTGTCGCTCGCCGAAGCCGCGCTGCTGGTGGCGCTGCCGCAATCGCCGGAGCGGCGGCGGCTCGATCGTTACCCGGACGCCGCCCACGCCGCCCGCGACCGCGTGCTCGAGCGCATGGTCGAGGATGGCGTGGTGTCGAAGGACGATGCCGCGCAGGCCACGGCGACGGCGGTGCCGAAGATGCGCAAGCAGATTCCGATCCTGGCGCCGCATTCGTCCGATCAGGCGATCGCGACGATTAAGGATGCGCCCGTCATCAAGCTGACGCTCGACGCCGCGCTACAACGGAACCTGGAGGCGCTGGCGCGCGACCGCGCCATTGCGCAGGGGCCTGATGTCTCGGTTGCGATCGTCGTGGTCGACAATGAGACGGGCGACGTGCTCGCGCGCGTCGGCTCGGCGGATTATTTCGACGAGCGGCGGGCCGGGCAGGTCGACATGACGCGCGCGGTGCGCTCGCCGGGCTCGACCTTGAAGCCGTTCATCTATGGCCTTGCCTTCGAAGATGGCTTTGTCCATCCCGACAGCCTGATCGAGGACCGGCCGATCCGCTTCGGCACCTACGCGCCGGAAAATTTCGACATGACGTTCCAGGGCACGGTGCCGATCCGCAAGGCGCTGCAATTGTCGCTCAACGTGCCGGCGATCGCGCTGCTCGACCGGGTCGGTGCCAGCCGGCTGTCGTCGCGGCTGAAGCAGGCCGGCACCAGTCTCGTGCTGCCGAAGGACGAGGCGCCGGGCCTTGCGATGGGTCTTGGCGGTGTCGGCATCACGTTGCAGGATCTCGCTCAGCTCTATTCCGGCCTGGCACGGCTCGGCGCGACTAAACCGTTGCGCGAGATCATGCAGGAGAATGACAGTCGCGACACGATGCGGCTGATGGATCAGGCTGCGGCCTGGCAGGTCGGCAACGTCCTGCTCGGCACGCCGCCGCCGGAGAACGGCGTGCACAACCGGATCGCGTTCAAGACCGGCACCAGCTATGGCTATCGCGATGCCTGGTCGGTCGGCTTCGACGGCCGCGTCACGATCGGCGTCTGGGTCGGCCGTCCCGACGGCGCGCCGGTGCCGGGTCTGGTTGGCCGCACCGCCGCGGCGCCGATCCTGTTCGACGCCTTTGCACGCACCGGCAAAATCCCGGCGGCATTGCCGAAGCCGCCACGCGGCGTGCTGGTCGCCTCCAACGCGAAACTGCCGCCGCCGCTGCGCCGCTTCCGGCCGCTCGGCGAACTGGTCCGTAGCGGCAACGACCAGGCTCCGCACATCCAGTTTCCGCTGAACGGCTCGCGCATCGATGTCGATCAATCCGAGGGCGGCCGCAATGCCGCGCTGCCGGTCAAGGTTGCCGGCGGGGTGCTGCCGCTGACGGTGCTCGTGAATGGTGTCTCAGCCGGGGACATCGACAGCCGGCGCCAGCGCCTGATCGAGCCGCCCGGGCCGGGCTTTGCGCGGCTCACCGTGATCGACGCCACGGGGGCCGCGGATACCGTTGTGATCCGCGTGCAATGATCGCACGGGAAAGCGGAGCGGCACGGCCGGAAAGCGGAACAGCGCAGTTGTTTGCGCTGCGGTTTCATCGTATGCGAAACCCATGGTGGATGGCCTCCAACCCCGGCGCTTCGGAGCAGGGCAACAGTCTGTAAAACCTGCGCATTCGAGCCGCAGGCTGTTCATGGCGTTCGAGTTCGCAACGGCCAGCCAATGGCGTTCGATCCTGTTCCTGACGCTGACCTGCCTGGTGCTGTTCCTGCCGGGCTTCTTCACCATCCCGCCGATCGACCGTGACGAGGTCCGCTTTGCCCAGGCGACCAAGCAGATGGTCGAGAGCGGCGATTTCGTCGACATCCGCTTCCAGGACGACGTCCGTTACAAGAAACCGGTTGGCATCTACTGGATGCAGGCGGCTGCGCTGAAGACCGTCTCCGCGCTCGGAGTGCCGCGCGCCCAGGTCCGCATCTGGGTGTACCGCCTGCCGTCCCTGATCGGCGCCATCGGCGCCGTTTTGCTGACCTATTGGACGGCGCTGGCCTTCGTGACGCGGCAGGGGGCGGTGCTGGCCGCCCTGATGATGGCAAGCTGCGTGCTGCTCGGGGTCGAAGCGCGGCTCGCCAAGACCGACGCGATGCTGCTGCTGACCGTCACCGCGGCGATGGGCGCGATGGCGCGAGTCTATCTGTCGTGGCAGCGCGGCGAGGATCCCGCACACCCTTCATGGGGTCCGCCCGCGGTGTTCTGGACGGCACTGGCGGTCGGCATCCTGCTCAAGGGGCCGCTGATCCTGATGTTCGTCGGCCTTGCGATGGCGGGGCTTGCGATTCTCGACCGATCGGCGGCTTGGTTCTGGCGCATGCGCCCGGTCTGGGGCCTGATGTGGACCCTGGTGCTGGTGCTGCCGTGGTTCGTGCTGATCTTCCTGCGCGCCGGCGAGACCTTCTTTGCCGACTCGGTCGGCGGCGACATGCTGAGCAAGCTCGGTGCGCAGGAATCCCATGGCGCGCCGCCTGGACTCTATCTGCTGCTGTTCTGGATCACGTTCTGGCCCGGTGCGCCGCTGGCCGGCATGGCGGCGCCTGCGGTTTGGCGGGCGCGGCGCGAGCCCGGTGCGCAGTTCCTGCTGGCCTGGCTGATCCCGTCCTGGATCGTGTTCGAGGCCGTGCTGACCAAGCTGCCGCATTACGTGCTGCCGCTCTATCCGGCGATCGCGATCCTGACCGTCGGCGCGCTGGAGCGGCGCGTGCTGTCGCGCTCGCCCTGGCTGTTGCGCGGCGCCGCCTGGTGGTTCGCGATCCCCGCATTCGGCGCGGTGCTGGTGATCGTCGGCGCCATCAAGGCGATCCATCAGCCGGTGTTTCCGGCCTGGCCGTTGTTCGCCGTTGCGATGGTGTTCGGCCTGATCGCGTGGTGGTTGTTCGAGGACAGCCGCGCCGAGCGCTCGCTGCTCAATGCGGTGATTGCCGCGGCGCTGATGGCAGCCGGCACCTATGGTGTGGTGCTGCCGCGGCTCACCACCGTATTTCCGAGCCAGGAGGTCGCGCGCGCCTTGCGTAACGTGACCTGCGTCGGCCCGAAGGCGGCAGCCGCCGGCTTCCACGAGCCGAGCCTCGTGTTCATGACCGATACCTCGACGCTGCTCACCGACGGATCGGGCGCCGCGGATTTCCTCGGGCAGGGCTCCTGCCGCTTCGCGCTGGTCGAACAGCGCTCGGAGCGCGCCTTCGTGCAGCGCGCCGAGGCGATTGGCCTGCGCTACAACGCGCCGGTGCGCGTCGAGGGCTACAACATCTCGCAGGGCAAGGCGGTCTCGATCGCGATCTTCCGTTCCGAAGGGACGGAATGACATGCCGGCGCCGCCAGCCATCCCGGATTCTGCCAATTATTTCGGACGATTGCTGACGCTGGTTTGGCTGTCCCTTGCCCAGCTCGTGCGGGCGCCGTCGCATTCGCGCCGCGCCGAGGCGGCGCGCCGCTCCGCGCGCCACGGACTTTTGCTCGTCGTCATCGTCGGCGCCGTGATCATCACGCTGATGTATGCGTTCGATGTCACCGAGATCGGTCTGATGCCGCCACGCGGCACGCCGGGTCTCTGGTGGGTGAAGACGCTCACCGATTTCGGCAAGGACGAGTATGTGCTGTGCGCGCTTGGCCTGCTGCTGATCGTGGTCGCGCTGGCGGCGCCTGCGCTGCGCGGCGTGCCGCGCGCCACCTTGCTTGGCTTCGGGACAAGGCTGCAATACCTGTTTCTGTCGGTCGTGCTCTCGGTCGCTGTCGGCGAATTGATCAAGTGGATCGTCGGCCGCGGGCGGCCCTTTGTCGGCGGCAAGGCCAATGCCTTCAACTTCCAGCATTTCGCCGGCACCGAGGCCTATTCGAGCTTTCCGTCGGGACATTCGATCACGGCGTTCGCGCTGGCCTTTGCCATATCCGCGGTGTGGCCGGGCGCGCGGTTCGTGATGCTGGTCTATGCGCTGGTCATCGCCGCGACCCGGCTCGTGCTGCTGGCGCATCATCCGAGCGACGTGGTGGCCGGCGCGCTGGTCGGGGTGATCGGCGCAATGGTCGTGCGCTACTGGTTCGCCGCCCGCCGCCTTGGTTTTGCCATTCATCGCGACGGCACTGTGGTGGCGCTGTCAGGACCGTCGGACGGGCGTCTCAAAAGGGTTGCGAGGAGCGCCTTCGCCCCATAAAAGCGGTCGCCCGACGGCCGGATCGGGCTGGTTCCATCGCCGACAACACCAACCACGAGTGCCGATTTGCCTGCTCCCGACCAGACGCCGGTCGCCGTTTCCATCGTCGTGCCCGTGCGCAACGAGGCGGACAATATCGCGCCGTTGATCGCCGAGATCGCGGCCGCGCTCGACGGACGCTGGGCCTACGAGGTCGTCTACGTCAATGACGGCTCGACGGATGCCACCGGCGAGCGGCTGAGCGCGGTCATGGCCGGGCGGCCCAATCTCCGGCAGCTTCGCCACGCGGTCTCGTCGGGCCAGTCGGCGGCCGTGCGCAGCGGCGTGCGCGCCGCGCGCGGCGCGATCGTGGCGACGCTCGACGGTGACGGGCAGAACAATCCCGCCTTCCTGCCGGACCTGATTGCGGCGGTCGAGAGCGGCAATGGCCGCGTCGGCCTCGCCGCGGGCCAGCGCGTCGGGCGCAAGGACACCGGCTTCAAGAAGCTGCAATCGCGCATCGCCAACACGGTGCGCGGCATCATCCTGCGCGACGGCACCCGCGACACCGGATGCGGCCTGAAGGCGTTTCCGCGCGAGGTGTTTCTGGCGATGCCTTACTTCGACGGGCTGCATCGTTTTCTTCCGGCACTGGTCCGCCGCGAGGGGCTGGCGATTGCCTATGTCGACGTCGTCGACCGGCCGCGCCATTCCGGCGTGTCGAACTATGGATTTTTCGACCGGCTCTGGATCGGGATCATGGATCTCGCCGGCGTGTGGTGGCTGATCCGCCGCAAGAAGCCGACGCCGGTCGTCACTGAAGTGGTCGCTGAAGTGCCCGATGTCGCTGGCGTGCCAGGCGTGACCGAGGTGAAGTGATGCTGATTCAGTACGGTCAGGCGCTGAGCGCCTATCTCTACGACGTGTTCATCGCCAAGTTCGACTTCTGGCTGGCGTTCGGCCTGATCGCGCAACTGTTCTTCACCGCGCGCTTCCTCGTGCAGTGGATTTCCAGCGAACGCGCCGGCCAGAGCGTGGTGCCGATGGCGTTCTGGTTCTTTTCGATGGGTGGCGGCCTGATGACGCTGATCTACGGGCTTGCCAAGCGCGAGCCCGTCATCATCATCGGGCAGGGTCTCGCCACGCTGATCTACATCCGCAACATCATGCTGATCGTGAAGAACCGCGGCCGCGGGTCGAAGACACTCGATAGCTGATTGCCGTCATCGCCGGAGCGGCGAGCGGTATGCCGGGCCTTGTTCGGGAATCTCGATAGATTCCAGCATCGGGCTCAGCCCGGGATCAATTGCGACCGAATCTGAACCAAGGTCAAACATTCGCCCCAAGCGGCATGGCATCTACGGCTTGCCGTGGGCGTGGCGGCATCTCGAGACCGTGCCCCAGGGGATGAGGGGCGTTGATGACCAGCCGTGACGAAGCGACGAAAGCGGGCGGTTATCGATCGAGCGTCCGCGATATTCCGTCGCTTGACGAGCCACCGCTGACCGGCGAGCGCAAATTGCCTGACCGGCGCGCCGTCAGTCTCCGCTGGATGGCGGGGACGATTCTGATCGGATCCGCCGCCGTCGCTCTTCTGGCTGGCGCGCTTCGCGGGGCATTTGGCGATCACGCGCGATTCGCAGCCGCGCCGGTCGTGTCACTTCCGCGCTTCGCAGGGCAGGTAGTTGACGAGGCGCGACGCGGCGATCGTCTCGACCGGAGGCTCGGCCCGCAGGGCAATTCCGCTGCGCTCAAGATTGAGCAGCTGAGCGATGCCGGCGCGGTCCGTCGATTTACCCGCGTGTCAGCGCGGCTCGCGGAGATCGATCCCGAGCCACACCAGGAAGCGCGGGGAGACGAAAAGGACGACGCGCGAGCGGGCTCGCAACGCGACCTGCTGTCGGAGCTGCCGGCCATCATACGGACAGGTCCAGCGCGGCGCCCGCTGCCGGGCGGCACCAGCGCCTATGCTGACGGTGAAGACGTGCCGCGTCCGCCGGCTCCGATCGGCGAGGCTGTCAACGTCACCAACCTTCCGAAGTCGCCTACGTCGTCGCGTCACCGCCGACATGTCATTATCGCGAGAAGCGGCGACACGCTGGCCGCCATTCTGCGGGCGCTGGCGGCGGCCGCGGAGGACGCGCCGGCGATCCTTGCCGCCTTCCCGTCGCCGGGCGCTCGAGAGACGCTGTCCGGTGGCGAGAAAATCACGGTCGTCGAACAGGGCGAAGACGCCGGTTCGCCACGCGGCCATGTCGCGAAGGTGTCGATCGAACGGGCCGGCTCGGATGTGTCCGCCGTCGGTCGCACCGATGGCGGCCAATACCAGCCGATCGTGCCGGAACAGCCCGACATCGCCGCGCGGAGCGAGAGCCCGCTGCGTGAGTCGATCGATACGCATTCCGTTCCGGGCGAAACACTGCGTGACGGCCTTGACGCGCTTGCGCGCTCCAACCACGTCGACCAGGGGATCGTTGCTGAACTGATGCGGCTCTGTGGCCGCGATTTCGATCTCGACGAGCCGCTCGGCGACGCCGATGTGGCCGAGATCATCTACGCGCCGAACGACATCGGTCAGCCGGAGTTGGTCTTCATCGATTTGACGGCGGGCGGACAGTCCCGCCGGTACTATCGCTTCACGGCGCCGGACGATGGCAGCTCCGATTTCTATGATGAGACCGGCCAGTCCATCACCAGATTCCTGTTGCGCAAGCCGGTCGTGAGCGGGCGGCTCGGCGACGGCTTTGGTTGGCGGATTCATCCGATCCTTGGCGACCGCCGTTTCCATGAGGGCGTCGATTATGCGGCGCCCTATGGTTCGCCCATCGCGGCCGCGGGCGCCGGCGTCGTCGAGACCGAAGGGTACGAACGCGGGTACGGGAAATATATCCGCGTGCGGCACGACCGCGGCTATGAGACGACCTATGCCCACGTCGCGAGCTTCCCGCCCGAGCTGAAGATTGGAGACCGCATTCGTCAGGGCGAGACGATCGCCTTTGTCGGATCGACCGGGCTCTCGACCGGACCGCACCTCTATTACGAGGTGCGGATCAACGGCCGCAACGTCGATCCGCTTCGGATGAAGCTGTCGGGCGGCCGGCTGCTGCAAGGCGATCTGCTCGGGGCTTTCGATCGCCAGCGTGACAGCATCGACCAACTCGCTGCCATCTCCGCGCTTCTGCCGCGGCGTTTCGGCTCCGAACATCGGCCGCCGACATAGCGAGCGCAGATCGCATCACGCCATGCCGGCGCGGCGGGCCTTGCCGGGGTCAGGAGCCCGGAGAGCTCGAAGGCACTGGCGCCGCAACGTCGGTCGCTTCCATGGTGATGCTCTCGCGATCGGCGGCGGTCTCGCCGGCGGCGTCGAGCACGGGATAGGCGACCGAGCAGATGTGCGAATGGATGCGGCGAAGGTCGCGCAGCACGTCGAGATGCAGCGAAGTGGTCTCGATGGTTTCGGGCCGGCCTTCGCGCAGGCGCTCCAGATGGCGCTCGACGGCGGCCAATTCGGCCGCGCGCAGCGCCGCCTTCTCGGTGAGCAGCTTGCGCGCCTCGTTGGCATCGCCCGACATGAACACGCCGAACGCGATCCGCAGCGAGTCGATCGTGCGCTTGTGGAACGCCGACAATTCCTCCGCGCCTTCGGTGGAGAATTGCAGGCGATGCTTGATCTTCTTGGTCGCGAGCTCGCTCAGGTTCTTGTCGATGATGTCGCCGATATGCTCGAGATTGATCGCGAACGCGACGATCTCCATCGCGCGCTGGCCCTCGCGCTCGTCCAGGCTGCCGCGGGTGAGTTTCGTGACGTAAAGCTTGATCGCCTCGTTCAGCCGGTCGACGGTGTTGTCCATCTTCGACACCTGGTCAACCAGGGCGCGATCGTTGGTCAGCATCGCCGCCATCACCTTGCGCAGCATGGCCTCGGTGTGATCGCCCATATGCAGCACCTCGCGCGCCGCATCGGCCAGCGCCAGTGAAGGCGTCTCCAACGCACTCTCGTCGAGATAGCGCGGCCGTGATGGATCGGTCTCCTGCGCTCGCTTCGGCAGCAGACGCTCGAGCAGCCGCGCCATGTGGTCGAGCACGCCGATGAACAGCAGCGCAGTCGCGACGTTGAAGGCGATGTGGAACAGCGCAGTCGCCTTGGCGAGATCGGGCTGCCAGGCGTAGATGATCTCGGTGATCGGGCGCAGGAACGGCGCCACCAGCAGGATGCCGACGACGCGGTTGACGAGATTGCCGACCGGCAGCCGGTAGCTCGCCGGATTGTCGCGACGCGCGCCCTCCAGCAGCGGATTGATGGCACTGCCGAGGTTGGCGCCGAGCACCAGCGCAAATGCGGCATAGGGCGAGATGAACTGGGAAAAGGCCAGCGACATCACCAGCAGCACGCTGGCGACACTGGAATGGACCAGCCAGGTGACGACGGCGCCGATCAGGATACAGAGCACGGGATCGCCGGTGATCGCGCCCAGGAACACGCGCACGCCCGGAGCATTCTCGGCGGGCGCCATCGTATCGAGCAGGATGTGCAGCGCCAGCAGCATCAGGCCGAGGCCGATCGAGACGCGGCCGAGATCCTTGATCCGGGAGCGCGGCCCGCTGCGGAACGCGACGAGGCCGACAATGAACAGGACCGGCGCGATGGCGGCGACGTTGAACGACAGCACCTGCACGATCAGCGTGGTGCCGATATTGGCACCGAGCATGATCGCGAGCGCCGGCACCAGGCTGACGATCTCTTCGGCGGCGAAGGAACTGGTGATCAGGGCAGTCGCGGTCGAACTCTGGAGCAGGGCGGTCAGGCCGAGGCCGGCGCCAAGGGCGGTAAAGCGATTGCGCAGCGCCCGGGCGAGCAGCAGCCGCAAATCCGGTCCGAAGGCGCGCAGAATCCCGCTATGGACCATGTGCAGGCCCCACAGCAGGAGCGCCACGCCCCCCATCAGATCGAGCAGAACAATGCTTCCCATGCTTCCTGGCATCCCGGCGAATTCGAGTCGAATGAACATAGGTATCGCCTATCGACTGGCGATCAACCCCTTTTTGTTCTCATGCGACCACGGCGGGAGCGACGCAGGCTATCGAGTGAGGCGGCCCATCAGGGAGACCTCATTCGACCTGCAGCACATATCCTTCAACTATTCAATCTTTGATTGATCAAACTCGTGTCGCCCGGCGGGGGCGCCCCCCGGTAAACGAATCTCGAACGCGACCGCTCAATTGCGATGGGTTCCGCTAGGCAGTTTCCAATCTTTCCCCGCTATGACGATAGGCCAGGAAGTTGCCCAGAAAGGCTTGGGGATCAGAATGTTTATGAATCGCCGCAAGAGCGAACGCCGCCCGTGCCGGAGCGTCGCCAAAATTCAGCTGGGCACAGGGTCGCTGCCACGCGACTGCATGATCACGGATATTTCGGCCGGCGGCGTCAAGGTGATCGCCGAATATCTGGAGATCCCGCCGGAATTTACCATCATCCTGTCGAGCGGCAGTCCGCGTCAGTGCCGGCTGGCCTGGCAAATCGGGCACGAGTTCGGCGCCCAGTTCGTCGACTGAATCAGCCATTTGGCTGCTGTCTCGCCAGGCGTCCGGCACCGCATCTGGGCCGGATGACGGCGACATGATGGCATCCTTAACCGGACCTTAGGGTTAAGCTGTGAGCATCCCGGAACCTTCGCCGTTCCGAGTCTCGCTTTATGTTTGAGAAATTCCCCCGACCCTCAGGCCGCGTGCGCCGTCTCGCGGGCACGGTATCTGCTGCGATCCTGCTGATCGGGTTGTCTGCCTGTCAAACCTCCGGCCCGTCTGACATCACCGGCTCATTGGGCGACACGGCGGAGGCCACGCCGGCCCCGGCCGATCCGCGGCGCGACATCGCGACCTACCACGAGCGGGTCCGCGCCAACCCGAAAGACACCGACGCCGCGCTGAAATACGCCCGGGCGCTGCGCGCCACCGGCCAGCGGGCCCAGGCGGTCGCCGTCATGGAGCAGGCGGTGCTGGCGCAGCCCAGCAATAAGGCGCTGCTCGCGGGTTACGGACGGGCGCTCGCCGACAACGGCAATTTCCAGCAGGCATTCGACGTGCTCGGGCGCGCGCATACCCCGGAAGATCCGGACTGGCGCATCCTGTCGGCGCAGGGCGCCGTGCTCGACCAACTCGATCGCCACGACGAGGCGCGGCAGTATTATGCGAGTGCGCTGAAGATCGTGCCTGACGATCCGTCAGTGCTCTCCAATATCGGGCTGTCCTATCTGCTGTCGAAGGACCTGCCGAAGGCCGAGGAGACGCTGCGCCGCGCGCGGGAGCGCGCCCCCGGCGACATGCGGGTGCGAACCAATCTCGCCGTCGTGGTTGGCTTGCAGGGCCGCCAGTCCGATGCGGAAACCATCATGAAGGCCGATTTGCCGGCGGAGCAGGGCTCAGCCAACGTCGCCGCGCTGAAGCGACTGTTGGCGCGCAGGGATGCGAGCCGCACCGACGCCGAGAAGATCCCGGTCGCAGCCAGTCGCCGCGACTAGAGCGCTAGCGGGACGCTAGCCGGCGGCCCGGCGCCCGTCATTTCGGCGCGACTGCAGCTTCCTGAGGATCGGCGACAGGAACGACTCGCGGGCTTCGGCGAGATCGGGACGGCCGGTGAGGCGCTGCGCGATCTGCAGGAAAGTCCTTGTGGTGCGGTGACGCGCGGAGACTTCCGCGATCATCTGGCCGTTGTTGGCGGCTTCACCGAACAGCCTGCAGTCGAACGGGATCGCCGCGATCGGCTGGCTCTCGATCGTCTTGGCGAAATCCTTGACCTCGATCTCGGGTCGCTTCGACATGCCGACCTGATTCAGGCAGTAGAGCGGCGGGCGGTCGTTCGGACGCGCGGTCCTCAACAGGTTCATCATGTTCTTGGTGTTGCGCATGTTGGCGAGGTCGGGCTCGGCCACGATCAGGATATCGTCGGCACCGACCAGCACGCGTTTGGTCCAGGCGGTCCATTGATGCGGCACGTCGAGCACGATGCAGGACGTCGTCATGCGCATCGTATCGAAGATGGCATCGAACGCCTCGGCGCCGAAATCGTAGACCTGGTCGAGGGTGGCCGGCGCCGCCAGCAGGCTGAGATGATCGCCGCACTTTGCGAGCAGGCGTTCCATGAAGGCAGAGTCCGGACGCTCGGGCGAGAACACGGCGTTGGCGATGCCCTGCACCGGGTCCTGATTGTAGTCCAGGCCGGCCGTACCGAAGGCGAGGTCGAGATCGACGACGACCGAATCCAGCCCGAGGTCGCGTGCGATGGTCCAGGCGACATTGTGGGCAATGGTCGAGGCGCCGACGCCACCCTTGGCGCCCGCGACCGCGATCAGGCGGCCGACCGAGACCGCTTCGGAGGCCGAGAACAGGCTGCAGATCGAGCGCACGATGTCGAGCACCTTGACCGGCCCGATGACGTAGTCGTTGACGCCGCGCCGGACCAATTCGCGATATGGCGCAGTCTCGCCGGCCGTGCCGAGCACCACGACGCGGGTGCCGGGATCGCAGACCGTGGCGAGCTCGTCGAGACCGGCGAGGAAATCATGATCCGGCTCGGTCTCGAGCATGATGACGTTGGGCGTCGGCGCCTTGTGGTAGGCGTCGATCGCCGCGGCGATGCCGCCCATATGGACCGAGAGATGAGCCTTGGCGAGCCGGCGGTCGTCGGCAGCCGCGCGTGCGTTCGCGGCGGTCGCGACGCTTGCGCAGAACGCCTGCACGGAAATCCGCGGCGCCGGCGCGATGTAATCGTTGGCGTGCTGCGGCTCGTCTTGTTGTTCGGTCATTTCGCGGCGTCGCTCAGCTTGGCTTTCTCGGCTTCGGGGTAGGCGGTCGCGGTCGACTCACCCTTGCGGTATTTATCGAACGCGATCGTACGGCGCGGCGTATAGGCTGCGGTCTCGGTTCGCGGCTGTTCGAGGTCGGACGGATTGGCGACCATCGCGGCAAGGTTACGCTGCGTGGCGCAGCCGAAATTGTCGTACTGCTTGTTCTGGTTGTAGTTCGGATTGTAGATCGAGGGACCGAGGTCGCTCGGCCACACTCCGCAGGGACCGGCGACGGCGGCCATCTTCGGATAGCTCAGCCGAATGGTCGGAAGCGCGCGCGGATCATCGAGATGGTAGGAGCGCTTGGTGATGGCATGGGCGGGTACGCCCATCGACGCCAGCAGGCCGCGGATCTCCTGATACACAGCCTGTGCCGAGCGCGAGTTCGAGCTGTCGGCCGGCACGTCGATCGCAATCGCGCCGGTGCCTTCGCGGCGCCAGGTGCGCGCCAGCCCCATGACGTCGTCGCGCTGCGCTTCGGTGAGGTTGCCGCGGGCGCGGCCGACGAAGACGACGATTGATTGCTCGCCCTCGGTCACCGCGATCGGATGCCGCTGCCGGTAGTCGTCGCCCACGGTGCCGGTGGCAAGATTGTCGCCCGTCAGATTGCAGCCGCCGAGCGCGATCGCGCTGACGACGAGGGCGCCCAACAGCGACAGCGTCCTGGCACGACCGGCTTGTGTGTTGCGTGTCATCATAGGATCCCCCAACCCCTTCAGGTCCGCGCCTCAGTCGATGATGAAGCCGAAATTGACCGGCGTGGCGCCGATCGGCTCGCTGCGGGCGGCGACGCCGTAGATGCGATTGACGCGCGCCAGCAGTGCCGACTGCGCGTCGGAAGCCGGGGCAAATCCGTCGTCGGGACGGGACAGCTCCTTCTGCGCAACGGCGCGCACCACGTAGGGCGTCACGATGACCATGAGCTCGGTCTCGTTGTTGACGAAGTCCTGGCTCCGGAAGAGCTGGCCGAGGATCGGGATCTGATCGACGCCGGGCATGCCGTTGATGGCCTGCTTGGTCTGCTCCTGGATCAAACCGGCCATCGCGATCGAGCCGCCGGAGGGCACCTCCAGCGTGGTGTCGGCGCGGCGGGTCTTGATCGAGGGAATGGTCGTGCCGTTCTGGCCGCCGGTCAGGGCGTTCTCCATCGAGACTTCGGAGACCTCGGTCATCACCTTCAGGCTGATCCGTCCCTCGGTCAGCACCACCGGCGTGAAGTTGAGCGAGATGCCGAACTTCTTGAAGCTGACGGTCTGCACGCAATTGCCGATCGTGCCCGACGTCGTCGTCTGGCAGGTGACGCCGGTCGGAATCGGAAACTCGCCGCCCGAAATGAAGGTCGCCGACTCGCCGGAGATCGCGGTGAGGTTGGGCTCGGCCAGCGTCTTGACCACGCCCGCGCTCTCCATCGCGCGCAGCGTCGCGGTGACGGTCGGCACGCCGAGCTTGTTCAGGGCTGCGCCCGTCAGCCCGTTGTTGGGGGCGAGCGCACCGTTATTGGCGGTGAAGGCGTTGGCGTTGTTGAAGACCACCGCGGCGGTGCCGTAGTTCATGTTGGCGCTGAGGTCGACGCCGAGCTGCTTGACGACGTCCCGGCGGACTTCGGCGACGGTGACTTTCAGCATCACCTGGTCGCGGCCGCGGACCACGATGGAATTGACGACCTTGTCGGCGCTGCCGACCAGTTTGGCGGCGATGTCGCCGGCCTGCTGGGCCTCGACCGGGCTTGCCACCGTGCCGGTCAGGACGACGCTGTCGCCGACGCCCTCGATCTGGACGCCGGGCAGCATCTGCTTCAGCGCGGCGCGCATTCCGTTAAGGTCGCGCTTGATCGCGATGTCGTAGGAGGCGACCTGGTTGCCGTCGGCGTCGAAGAACACCACGTTGGTCTGGCCGACTGCCGCGCCGATGATATAGGCGCGCTGCGCCGAGCGGATCACGGCGTTGGCGATCTTGGGATCGGCGACCAGAACGTCCTTGGCCTCGCGCGGCAGGTCGACCACGACCGACTTGCCGACGCCGAGCGAGACGGAGCGCGTCTTGGCGGCGATGCTGCTCGTCACCGCGACATCCGCGTTCTTGTCGGGATCGGTCGCGCTGGCAAGGGCAGGGATCAGCATCAGCGCGGTGATCGCCGACAATGACAGCGCGCGGACCAGCGTGGTCGACGTCGCCATTTGTTTCGCACCCGTCGTCATATCGAAGCCCCCATCACTTCTGTGTCGTCAGAGAGCTCGGGATGCCGAAGCGCACCACCTTGATGCTCTCGCCCCGCTTCGGGGCATGGTCTCTGGTCTCGTCGGTCTGCTCGTTGACGTCGGCGATGCTGCGCAGCGCCAGCGCCAGCGTTCCGCTCTGCCGGGCGCGCGCCAGCGTCTCGGCCTGTTCGGGCTTGAGCTCGAGGGTCACGGTCTTGCCGACGAGGGAGTTGTTGCCGTCCTTCTCCTTCGGCGCCTGGTCGATCGCCAGCACGCGGACGTTGGACAGCAGGATTTCAGTGGTGACGATATCGCGGCCGCCTTGCTGATCGGGATTCTTGTCGCGACGCGACAGGATCACATCGACGCGGTCGTTCGGCAGAATGAAGCCGCCGGCGCCCGTCTCCGGCGAGATTTCGGTGGAAATCGCGCGCATGCCGGAGGGCAGGATCGCGGCCATGAAGCCGCTTCCGTTGGCCTTGACCAGCTTTTGCTCGCGGATCGGTTCGCCGACGATGAAGGGCGCGCGTGCGATCGAACCGATGATGTCGTTCATGGCATTGGCGTTGGCGTCGTGACGGATGAACGCGCTGCTTGCAGTTTCGGCCGGCCAGCGCTGCCACTGGATGTCTTCGGCCTTGACCGATTGACCGAGCCCGATGTCGGACTTAGCGACCAGCACTTCGACGGTCGGCAGTTGCGCGACGGGCGGCGCGACCGGCGCCGGTTTGCGATCGCCAACGCTCGCGAGATACATGGCCGCGAGGCCTGCGACGCCGGCGATGCCGAGGACCACGATGCGTGCCGTTTTCATGCGATTGTCTGAATGCCCTTCACACAGGGCAATCGCGTCCTTGCGGCACTGACAGCCCTTCCCGAGGCATCACTACGGCCGCAAAAGTATAAGGGAACTTGATGGAAGGTCCGGACAATTAAGGGATTGGTGGGGATGGTGAACGGCGAGTTATCGGCGCTGTTGCATCTCCGCAGAATCCCGGAGATCGCGCGTGCTTAAGGCGTACGACGTTGGTCGCAACGCGGCGTCAGCGCCGGTGGAGCGTGGTTAATGTCGTCTAACGTGGCAGGGCGCGAGGATCAGAGCGCGGCCTTCAACGCCGCAAATCCACGGTCGAGATCGGCCTTGAGGTCGTCGAGATTCTCGAGCCCGATATGCAGCCGCAGCGTCGGCCCGCCCGGCGACCATTTGGTCGCGGTGCGATAGTCGCTGCAGTCGAACGGGATGGCGAGGCTTTCGAAGCCGCCCCAGGAAAAGCCCATGCCGAACAAAGTGAGCGTGTTCAGCATTGCATCGACCGCGGTCTGTGGCACCGGCTTCAGCACGATGCTGAACAGCCCGGAGGCGCCGGTGAAGTCGCGTTTCCAGATCGCGTGCCCGGGATCGGTGTCGAGGGCAGGGTGCAGCACGCGATCGACCTCGGGCCGCGCGCCGAGCCAGCGCGCGATCTCGAGTCCGGAGCGGTGGTGCTGCGCAAGCCGCACCGATAGCGTGCGAACCCCGCGCAGCGCGAGATAGACGTCGTCGGGGCCGGCGCAGACGCCGAGCAGGCGGATCGCCTCCTGGATCAGCGGCCAGGCTTTCGCATTGGCTGCGATGGTGCCGAACATGATGTCGGAGTGGCCGCCGATATATTTGGTGCCGGCCTGCATGCTGATGTCGACGCCCTGTTCGAGCGAGCGGTGATAGAGCGGCGTCGCCCAGGTGTTGTCGTCGATCATGAGCGCGCCGCGGGCGTGCGCCACGGCCGATATCGCCCGCACGTCCGGCATCTCGAACGTCTGCGAGCCGGGCGCTTCGATCAGCACCGCGCGGGTGTTCGGCTTGAACAGCGTCTCGATGCCGGCGCCGATCAGCGGATCGAAATAGCTGGTCTCGATGCCGTAGCGCTTGAGCATGTTGTCGCAGAAATTGCGGGTCGGCCGATAGGCATTGTCGCACACCAGGAGGTGATCGCCGGTCTTGAGCACGGCGAGCAGCGTGGTGCTGATCGCCGCCAGTCCCGACGGGGCAAGGCCGACGCCGGCGCATTGCGGCCCTTCCAGCGCCATCAGCACGTCCTGTAGCGCCCGCGTGGTCGGGCTGCCGTGGCGGCCATAGGTAAATTCGGCGCGATGGGCGTGCAGGTCCTCCGCGGTCGGATAGAGCACGGTAGAGCCGTGAAACACCGGCGGATTGACAAAGCCCTTCTGGGCCTTGGTGTCGCGGCCGGCCGTGACCAGGCGGGTGGCGGCCTGTTGCGGGTGGGAGGGCGTGGAGCCGTCGGAGGAGATCATGGAGCGCTGCCGTTAAACTTTAGACTCTTTGCCGCAGCCGTACCGCGCCGGGAAGACGGGGCCGGGCCGGGAGGTGTTACTAACAAGAGGTAGAAGACATGCGTCAACCCCTTGACCCGGCTCGTCAGCCGCTATGTGATGCTGCGCAACTACCAGTCGCCGCACGTTGAGGGGCCTGCCGCGACCTACGATCCGTTGCCTGACCGGTTTGCAAGTCAAACTGCCGGTCAAATCGGCATTTTTGCTGCAAGGGATCATTGGGATGGCCCGTGAACGCGAGGCGATCACAATGCAAACGTCCACCGGACGACCTTGAAAGGCCCCGCCCATGAAACGCGTAACCCTGGCTGTCACCCTTGCCGCTGCCGCCGCCCTGTCGGTCCAGGCCGCCTCGGCGCAAACCCTCAAGACGGTCAAGGACCGAGGCCAGCTGTCCTGCGGCGTCAGCGGCGGCCTGCCGGGCTTCTCGTCGCCGGACGACAAGGGGAACTGGACCGGCATCGACGTCGACATCTGCCGTGGCATCGCGGCGGCGATCTTCGACGATCCGTCCAAGGTCAAGTTCGTGCCGCTGTCGGCCAAGGATCGCTTCACCGCGCTGCAGTCGGGCGAGATCGACGTGCTGTCGCGCAACACCACCTGGACGCTGTCGCGCGATACCTCGCTCGGCGCCAACTTCACCGGCGTGACCTATTATGACGGGCAGGGCTTTCTGGTGAAGAAGTCGCTGAAGGTGAACTCGGCGCTGGAGCTGAACAGCGCGTCGGTCTGCGTGCAGACCGGCACCACGACCGAGCAGAACCTCGCCGACTACTTCAAGGGCAACAACATGAAGTACGAGGTGATCGCGTTCGCCGGTGCCGACGAGACCGTGAAGGCCTACGAGACCGGCCGCTGCGACGTGTTCACCTCCGACGTGTCCCAGCTCTATGCGCAGCGACTGAAGCTCGCCAACCCGGCCGACCACGTCGTGCTTCCCGAGATCATCTCCAAGGAGCCGCTCGGCCCGATGGTTCGCCATGGCGACGACCAGTGGTTCGACATCGTGAAGTGGGCGCTGTTCGCCCAGATCAATGCCGAGGAACTCGGTGTCACCCAGAAGAACGTCGACGAGATGGCCAAGTCGGACAAGCCCGACCTCAAGCGCGCCTTCGGCACCGACGGCAATCTCGGTGAGCAGCTCGGCCTGACCAAGGACTGGTTCTCCCGCATCATCAAGGCCGTCGGCAATTACGGCGAGATGTACGATCGCAACGTCGGCGTCGGATCGAAGCTGCAGATCGCACGCGGGCTCAACAATCTCTGGAACAAGGGCGGCATCCAGTACGCGCCTCCGATCCGCTGATCGGCGACGAGGCGGCTGCGGCGATGACGACCGAGCCCCGAAAACCACCGCTGCAGTTCATCTTCCGCCTGAAGCGCGCGCTCGGCGGCCAGTCCGGCTGGACTGGCCTTGCCGTGCAGATCGTGTTCGCGGCGGTGTTGGCCTGGGTCGCCTATGAGATCGTGGCCAATGCCCGCGCCAACCTGGAGACGCAGCGCATTGCCTCCGGGTTCGGGTTTCTCAAAAACAATGCGGGCTTTGATGTCAGCCTGAACCTGATCCCGTATTCGGGGTCGGACACCTATACGCGGGTGTTCTTCGTCGGCCTGCTCAACACGCTGCTGGTTGCGGGCATTGGCATCGTCTTCGCCACCATCATCGGCTTCATCATTGCGCTGTGCCGGCTGTCGCCGAACTGGCTGTTGGCGCGGCTCGGCGAGATCTATGTCGAGATCGTCCGCAATCTGCCGCTGCTGTTCCAGCTGTTATTCTGGTACCTCGCGGTGCTGGCGGCGCTGCCGGGGCCGCGCCAGAGCATCTCGCTGTTCAACGCCTTCTTCCTCTCCAATCGCGGGCTGGTGATCCCGCGGCCGATCGGCGAGCCCGGGCTCGATCCGTTTCTGATCGCGCTCGCGATTGGCGTCGCAGGCGCGCTGGCGCTGCGCGGCTACGCAAGGCGGGCGCTGTTTCAACGCGGGCAGGCGATCCGGATCTGGCCCTATGTGCTCGGCCTGTTGGCCGGATTGCCGCTGGTGACGATGCTGGTGTTCGGGCTGCCGGTGACCTTCGAGCTGCCGCAACTCAAGGGCTTCAACTTCGCCGGCGGCGCGCGGGTGATTCCGGAGCTGGTTGCGCTGGTGGTCGCGCTGTCGACCTATACGGCGGCCTTCATCGCCGAGATCGTCCGCGCCGGCATTCTGTCGGTCCATAGGGGACAGATGGAAGCCGGCTCGTCGCTCGGCCTGTCGCGCGGCACCACCTTGCGGCTGATCGTCGTGCCGCAGGCGATGCGCGTCATCGTTCCGCCGCTGACCAACCAGTACCTCAACCTGACCAAGAATTCGTCGCTGGCGGTCGCGATCGGCTATCCCGACCTGGTCTCGGTATTTGCCGGAACGACGCTGAGCCAGACCGGCCAGGCGATCGAGATCATCGCCATCACCATGGGCGTGTACCTGCTGATCTCGCTGGTCACCAGCGCGATCATGAGCGTCTATGGCTGGCGCATCAACCGGAGCCTTGGGGCATGACCGACGCCACCGCGTCATCCTTCGTCCGGCAGGATCTGGTGCCTGAACGCCGGGCGCCGGTGAAGACCACCGGCCTCGTCGGTTTCATCCGCACGCGGCTCTTGAATTCGCCGACCAACATCCTGCTGACGATCCTGGCGCTGGGGCTGCTCTGGTACACGATCGTTCCCGCGTTCAAATTCCTGCTGGTCGATGCGGTCTGGAGCGGCAAGGACCGCAATGCGTGTCTCGCCGAAACCGCCGGCCGTCAGGTCGGCGCCTGCTGGCCCTACATCCAGGCCAAGCTCACCCAGCTGATCTATGGCTTCTATCCGGAAGCCGAACGCTGGCGCGTCAACCTGACCTTCGTCCTCGCGGCCGTCCTGTTGCTGCCACTCCTTATTCCGCGCCTGCCGGCGAAGGGCCTGAATGCGAGTCTGTTCTTCTTCGCGTTCCCGGCGGTCGCCTTCTTCCTGCTGCGCGGCGGCGGACTAGCCGGCTTCGGCGTCAGTTGGGTCGCGAGCCTGTTGCAGCTGTTCGACGACAGCATCGTCAATGCCGGTCGGGCGCTGGTCAATCTCAGCCGGAGTTCGGCGATCGGGCCGCTGCTGTGGGCCGTCGGCAATATCATCGTGCTCGTCGGCAGCCTGATCGGCTGGCTGATCTTTCCGCTGACCTGGCTGCGCGAGCAGCTCCAGATGTCGATCCAGCCGCTGTGGTTCGACTTCCTGCTGACCACGGCGATCGTCTCGCTGATCCTGTTTTTCCTCGGCGGCGGCATGCGAACCGGACAACGGGCGCTGCTCGGGAGCCTGGCGAGCTTCGCCGGCATCGCGATCGTGATCAAGCTGATGGGGCTCGACCGCGGCGGACTGCCTATCGTCGACACCAGGCTGTGGGGCGGCCTCCTGGTGACGCTGGTGGTGTCGGTCACCGGCATCGTCACCTCGATGCCGATCGGGATCGCGCTGGCGCTGGGCCGCCGCTCGACCATTCCGCTGATCCGGATATTCTCGATCGCCTTCATCGAGTTCTGGCGCGGCGTGCCGCTGATCACCGTGCTGTTCTTCGCAACCTACATGCTGCCGCTGTTCCTGCCGGGCAACTTCAACGTCGACGGGCTGGTCCGCGCGCTGATCGGCATTGCGCTGTTTGCCGGCGCCTATCAGGCCGAGGTGGTGCGCGGCGGCCTTGCCGCAATCCCGCGCGGGCAGGGCGAGGCGGCGAGCGCGCTCGGCCTGTCCTGGTGGAAGACCACGTCGCTGATCGTGATGCCGCAGGCGCTGCGCCACGTCATTCCGGGTCTCGTCAACAGCTTCATCGCCCTGTTCAAGGACACCTCGCTGGTTTCGATCGTCGCACTGTTCGACCTCTTGGGATCGTTGCACGCGACGTTCTCCGATCCGACCTGGTCGACGCCGACCACGGCCTTTACCGGCTTCGCCTTCGCTGGAATGATCTACTTCGTGTTCTGCTTTGGAATGTCGCGCTACTCGCTGTTCGTCGAAAACCGGCTCAACGCTCACCGCCGCCACTGAACAAGGTCACCATGTCCACAACCCCGATCGTCAACATTTCCGCTCTCAACAAATGGTACGGCGACTTCCACGTGCTGCGCGACATCAACCTGGAGGTCGGCAAGGGCGAGCGCATCGTGATCTGCGGCCCATCCGGTTCGGGCAAGTCGACCCTAATCCGCTGCATCAACGCGCTGGAGGAATTCCAGGAGGGTGAGATCGTGGTCGACGGCATCGACCTCGGCCCGAACCTTCGCCGTGTCGACGAAGTCCGCCGCGAGGTCGGCATGGTTTTCCAGAGCTTCAACCTGTTCCCGCATCTCACCGTGCTCGACAATTGCACGCTGGCGCCGATCTGGGTGCGCAACATCCCGAAGAAGGATGCCGAGGCCACCGCGATGAAGTTCCTCGAGCGGGTCAAGATCCCGCATCAGGCCAACAAGTTTCCCGGCCAGATGTCGGGCGGTCAGCAGCAGCGCGTTGCGATCGCCCGCGCGCTGACCATGAACCCGAAGGTGATGCTGTTCGACGAGCCGACCTCGGCGCTCGACCCGGAGATGGTCAAGGAAGTGCTCGACACCATGGTCGATCTTGCCAAGGAGGGCATGACCATGCTGGTCGTGACCCACGAAATGGGCTTTGCCCGCGAGGTCGCCAACCGCGTCGTCTTCATGGACGCGGGCCAGATCATCGAATCGAACACGCCGCAGGAATTCTTCGCCAACCCGCAGCATGCGCGGTCGAAGCTGTTCCTGAGCCAGATTCTGCGGTGATTTCTGCCGTCATTGCGAGCCACCCGGTCGGCGCAAAGCGCCGCCGGATGACAGGCTCCGCGAAGCAATCCAATCCTCCGCATCGGAAGCATGGATTGCTTCGTCGCAATAGCTCCTCGCAATGACGTCTGCGGGGACGCATTCGCTCCCTAGACCAGCGGCAGCTCGATCTTGCTGCGCTTTTCCAGCCATTCCGGGACCGGCAGGTTCTTCGAGCGCATGAAGGCCGGGTTGAACAGCTTGGACTGATAGCGGTTGCCGGAGTCGCAGAGGATGGTGACGATGGTCTTGCCGGGGCCGAGCTGCTTGGCGAGCTGGATCGCGCCCGCGATGTTGACGCCGGTCGAGCCGCCGAGGCACAGGCCTTCGTGCTCCAAAAGCTCATAGATGATGGTCACCGCTTCCTCGTCGGAGATCAGGAACGCAGTGTCGACCTTCGCCGTCTCGACCACAGGCGTGACGCGTCCGAGCCCGATGCCTTCTGTGATCGAATCGCCCGGCGTCGATTTGACCTGCCCATTCTTGAACAGTTCGTACATCCCGAAGCCGTGCGGATCGGCGCAGGCGGTGACGATGGCCGGGTTCTTTTCCTTCAGGTAGCGGCTGATGCCGGCGAGCGTGCCGCCGGTGCCGACCGAGCAGATGAAGCCGTCGACCTTGCCGTCGGTCTGCTGCCAGATTTCCGGTCCGGTCGAGTCGTAATGCGCCTTGGGATTGTCGAGGTTGTTCCACTGGTCGGCAAACAGCACGCCGTTCGGTTCGGTCTTGCGCAGCTGCTCCGCGAGACGCCTGCCGAGATGCTGATAGTTGTTCGGATTGGCGAAGGGCAGCGCCGGCGCCTCGACCAGTTCGGCACCGCACAGCCGCAGCATGTCCTTCTTTTCCTGGCTCTGCGTCTCCGGAATGACGATCAGGGTGCGGTAGCCGCGCGCACTCGCCACGACAGCAAGCCCGATCCCGGTATTGCCCGCGGTCGACTCGACCACGAGGCCGCCGGGCTTCAGCGTGCCGCGCCTCTCGGCCTCCAGGATCATCCATTTGCCGGCACGATCCTTCACCGACTGGCCCGGGTTCATGAATTCGGCCTTGCCGAGAATGGTGCAGCCGGTCAGTTCGGACGCGCGTTTCAGCTTGATGAGGGGGGTGTTGCCGATCGCTTCGATGACGTCTTTGTTGAATATCATGTCGGGGAATTTCTTTGCCGGTCTGGGTCTTGCTTGGCGAACCTAGTGTGCTGATCGAAAAAGGGAAGGGCTTTTGCACTGCGGCAAAACACGGGTTCAACACGCTTGACCTCGCAAGCGCGGAGGTCACGGGCTTGGGGAGAACTCCGTTTTGTGGCGGTCGGGTCGGCCAGCACAATCATCCTGTGGTCCGCGGTTTCGCGTGAGTTGCGCGCTCTCGGCCAATCAAGACCTGACGGCGCGGTGCGCGGTGGCGCGAGTCTGGCGCCGTGCCGGCACATCTTGCGGATTCAATGCAACAGCAGCCGAGAAATCCCCATGAAATCTTTGTAAGAATCGTGACTTCCGGCACCGGTCCGAAATGCGCGGAAATGCCGTAAAAAATAGGGAAAAGTCGGCATTCAAGGTAGCTACGAATCGCTTGCGATGCGACGCCACGCAATCGTGACGGGGCTGTCCGCCCCATTGTCCCAAGGGTAGGATGGGACAGGCAGGTTCCATTGGAAGCATACCCCCGTGAACGTCACCCAGACCATCGCTGAACGCGTCATTCGTGCGCCACGGGCGAAGTCTGGCTTCGGCGGAGAACGGGTGTGACCCAGCCGGTGTCCGTGATGGTGCCTGGAGGCCGGTTCGGCCTCGCCGCCCGCGCGCGCCGGCTCGCGGCACGTTCGCTCGTTGCGCTCGGCCTGGTCGTTGGTTCTGCCGGCTGCATTCTGACCCAGGACATCCCTGACCCAGCGCTCGACGTGCCGCAGGGCTACAAGGCCGTGCGTCTCGGCCGGCCGGGCGACGCGCTTCCGACGCTCGATTGGTGGCGGGGCTTCCGCTCCAGGGAGCTGACGCAGCTGATGGAGGAGGCGCAGACCGTCAACCTCGACATCGCCGCTGCGGTTGCGCGCTTCCGCCAGGCCGACGCGCTGGCGCGGCAGGCCGGCGCGGCGCTGCTGCCGACCCTCAATCTCAACGGATCGGAAACCTACTCGCGCACCTCCGGCTCCAGCGCCAGCGGCCTCACCAATGGCGGGCGCGAGGTGGTGAACTACAACGCCTCGCTGAGCGCCAGCTATCAGCTCGACTTCTGGGGCCAGAACCGCGACGCCGCGCAGGCGGCGGAGGAGACCGCCGTTGCCAACCGGTTCGACCGCGAGGTGGTGGCGCTGACCACGCTGGCGAGCGTCGCCAATGCTTATTTCAGCGTGCTCGCGACGCAGGACCGGCTGCGCACCGCGCAGCGCAACATCGCCAGCGCCGAGCGCATCCTCAATGCGATCAAGGAGCGCTTCAAGGCCGGCACCGGCTCCGATCTCGACGTCGCGCAGCAGGAGACCGTGCTCGCCAACCAGCGCGCGCTGGTGCCGCCGCTGCGGCAGACGCTCGACCAGAGCATCAATGCGCTCGCGGTGCTGGTGTCGCGACCGCCGGAAAGCGTGCGCGTCTCCGGCGGCTCGCTCAACGCCGTTGCGATCCCGCGCGTTACGCCGGGCCTGCCGTCTGAATTGCTGACCCAGCGTCCCGACATCCGCCGGCAGGAGGCGCAGCTTGCATCCGCCACCGCCAATGTCGGCAGCGCGCGGGCGCAGTTCTTCCCGAGCATCCAGCTGACCGGAACGGGCGGCTACCAGAGCCAGGCGCTGGTCTCGCTATTCCAGCCGCATGCCGCCTTCTTCAACCTGGTCGGCAGCATGACCCAGCCGATCTTCGACGGCGGCCGGATCCTCGGCAATTTCGAATACACCAAGGCCAAGCAGGACGAGTTGCTGCAGACCTACCGCAAGACGGTGGTGCAGTCGTTCACCGACGTCGACAATGCGCTGGTCGCGATCCGCGAGACCACGCGCCGGCTGCAGCTGCAGCGCGACGTGCTGTCGTCGTCGCGGCGCGCCTTCGACCTCGCCGAGCAGCAGCTCAAGGCCGGCACCGCCGATATCGTAACTGTGCTAAACACGCAGCTGACCCTGTTCCAGGCGGAAGATGCCTATTCGCAGGCCCAACTGGCCCGGCTATTGGCGATCGTGAGCCTATATCAAGCATTAGGGGGCGGCTGGGAACCGAAGATGGAAAGACCGGTCGATGCTCTTTAAGCCCGACTCGACGGACGACGAGAAACGCACGGCGCCGCGCAAGCGGAGCCTTCTCTCGCGCGTGCTGGGGCGCATGGTGTCCTTGCTCATCACGCTCGTGATCCTCGGCGGGCTCGGCTATCTCGGCTGGCTCGCCTTCCAGCCCAAGCAAAATGGCGGCGGCGGGCGCGGCGCGGGCGGGCGGCCTGACCTGCCGGTGCCGGTGCTGGCGGCCACGCCGCAGGTGCATGACGTGCCGGTCTATCTCGACGGCGTCGGTTCGGTGAGGGCGCTGAATACCGTGACCGTGCGCTCGCAGGTCGACGGCAAGCTGCTCAAGGTGAATTTCGTCGAGGGCCAGGACGTCAAGAAGGACGACGTTCTGGGCGAGATCGATCCGGCGATCTATCAGGCGCAATACGACCAGGCGGTGGCCACGAAGGCCAAGGACGAAGCGCTGCTCGCCAATCAGAAGATCGATCTTGCCCGCTATGAGCAGCTCGCTGCCACCAACGCGGGCTCGAAGCAGCAGGCCGATACGCAGCGAGCGCTGGTCGCGCAGCAGCAGGCCATCATCAAGGCCGACCAGGCCCAGATCGACAATGCGCGCGCCACGCTCGGCTATACCAAGATCGTCGCGCCGATCGCGGGGCGCGCCGGCCTTCGCCAGGTCGACCAGGGCAACATCATCCACGCCGCCGATACCACGGGGCTCGTCATCCTGACCCAGCTGCAACCGATCGCAGTATGGTTCAGCCTGCCGCAGCAGCAGATCATGCGGGTCAACGCCGCGGCCGCGAAGGGCCAACTCGCGGTCGACGTGTTCGGCAATGACGGCGTCACCGTGATCGATACCGGCAAGCTGACCGGCATCGACAACCAGGTCGATCCGACCACCGGCACGCTGAAGCTGAAGGCGGAATTCCCCAATGCCAGCTACCAGCTCTGGCCCGGCCAGTTCGTCAATGTCCGCCTCAAGGTCGAGACCCTGCCGCAGGCGATCGTGGTGCCGACCTCCGCGGTGCAGCGCGGTCCCGCCGGCACGTTCAGCTACGTGATCGGTGAGGGCGATATCGTCACCGCCAAGCCGGTCACGGTCACGCAGCAGAACGAGCATGACGCCGTGATCGCCAGCGGCCTGACCACGTCGGACCGCGTCGTGACGACCGGCTTTGCCAATCTCGCCGATGGCGCGAAGGTCGTGGTCGGCAAGGACGACGGGCCGCCGGCCGCCGATCTCGCGCCGCGCAAGCGCAGCCGCAACCCTGACGGCAAGCGCGGGGCGCAAGGCGAAGGTCAAGGCAAGGACGGTAAGAAAGACTGGCAGGGCAAGGACGGCGAGCATCGCGGCCGGCACGAGCATAGCGAAGGCGATCAGAAGGGGCAGACCGGACCGGCGCCCGCGCCGGCGGCAGGGGGCGAACAGTCGGGCGGCGCGCCGAAGGCGCAGCCATGACCGTTATCCTGACTTCGTAATGTCCGATCTTACAGCGAGCACGCAGCCATGAGCGTCTCCGAACCGTTCATCCGCCGGCCGATCGCCACCTCGCTGCTCGGCATCGCCCTGATGATCGGCGGTACGCTCGGCTATTGGGCGCTGCCGGTCTCGGCGCTGCCGCAGGTCGACTTCCCGACCGTACAGGTGACGACGCAACTGCCCGGCGCGAGCCCCGACGTGGTTGCCTCGCTGATCACGGCGCCGCTCGAGCGGCAGCTCGGGCAGATCCCGTCGCTGTCGTCGATGAACTCGACGAGCTCGTTCGGCGTCAGCCAGATCTCGCTGCAGTTCGACCTCAACCGCGACATCGACGGCGCCACGCAGGATGTGCAGGCCGCGATCAATGCGGCCGCCGGCATCTTGCCGAAGACGCTGCCGTATCCGCCTGTCTACGCCAAGGTGAACCCGGCGGACGCGCCGGTGATGACGCTGGCGCTGACCTCGGAGACGATCTCGCTGCGGGCGATGAGCGATCTCGCCGACACCATCCTGGGTCAACGGCTGAGCCAGATTTCCGGCGTCGGCCGGGTCTCGATCCTCGGTGGATTGAAGCCGGCGGTGCGCGTGCAGGCCGATCTGGCCCGGCTCGCGGCCTACGGCATCGCGATGGAGGATCTCCGCAACGCGATCGCCGGTGCCAACGTGTCGGGGCCGAAGGGATCGCTCGACGGTGCCCAGCAATCCTACACCATCGCCGCCAACGATCAGATCGCCGCCGCCGACGCCTACCGGCCGATCATCATCGCCTATCGCAACGGCTCGCCGGTCACGATCGGCGACGTCGCCCAGATCGTCGATGGCCTGGAGAACGACCGCACCGGCGGCTGGTACCAGGGCACGCCGGCCGTCATCATCGACATCCAGCGCCAGCCGGGCGCCAATGTCATCGACGTCGTCAAGCAGATCCGCGCCGAAATCCCGCGGCTGCAGCGGGCGGTCCCGGCCGGCGTCAAGCTGACCATCGTCTCCGACCGTACCGTGACGATCCGCGCCTCGGTGCGCGACGTGCAGTTCACGCTGATCCTGAGCGTCGTGCTTGTGACGCTGGTGGTGCTCCTGTTCCTGCGGTCGCTGCGCGCGACCCTGATCGCCGGCGTTGCGCTGCCGCTGTCGCTGATCACGAGCTTCGGCATCATGTATTTCGCGGGCTTCAGCCTCGACAATCTGTCGCTGATGGCGCTGACCATCGGAACCGGGTTTGTGGTCGACGACGCCATCGTCATGATCGAGAACATCGTCCGCCACATGGAAGACGGCGAAACGGTGATGGAGGCCTCGCTGAAGGGGGCCAGCGAGATCGGCTTCACCGTGATCTCGCTGACGGTGTCGCTGATCGCGGTGTTCATCCCGCTGCTGTTCATGTCCGGCCTGGTTGGCCGCATGTTCCGCGAATTCGCGCTCACCTTGACGATCGCGGTCGTGACCTCGGCGATCGTCTCGCTGACATTGACGCCGATGATGTGCTCGCGGCTGCTCAAGAACATCCATGAGGAGATGGCGGTCCCGGGCCTTGCCGCGGTCAGCCGTTTCATCGACCGCATGGTGGAGTTCTACCATCGGACGCTGCTCTGGGTGCTGCGGCGCCAGCGCGCGACGCTGCTGGTGACGTTCGCGACCATCGCGCTGACGCTGATCATGTATGTGCTGGCACCGAAGGGTTTTCTGCCGCTGCAGGACACCTCATCGATCACGGCGGTGACCGAGGCCGGACCCGACGTCTCGTTCGCCGAGATGCAGCGGCGGCAGAGCGCGGTCTCAAACATCATCAAGGCCGATCCTGATGTGGTCGGCGTTGTCTCGGTGATCGGTTCGGGCTCGGTCAATCCGACCACCAATGTCGGCCGTCTGGTGATGACGCTGAAGCCGCTCGACCAGCGGCGCGAGGGCGTCGTCAAGGTGATCGAGCGGCTGAAGGAGAAGATCGCGACGGTGCCCGGCATGACGGTGTACTTCCAGCCGGTGCAGGATGTGCAGATCTCGACCCAGTCGAGCCGCTCGCAATACCAGTACACGCTGACCGCGACCGACGCCGCCGAGGTCTCGCAATGGGCGCAAAAGCTCGTCGCCGAGATGCGGCGCGACCCGATCTTCCGCGATGTCTCCTCGGAGGCGCAGGAGGGCGGCCTGCGCGCGGCGCTCGACGTCAATCGCCAGCGTGCCGGCCAGCTCGGCGTCAGTCTGCAGGGCGTCACCGACACGCTGAACGATGCCTTCGCGCAGCGGCAGATATCGACGATCTACGGCCAGGCCAACCAGTACCGCGTCGTGCTCGAAGCGCTGCCGATGTATCAGCGCGACCCGTCGATTCTCGACAAGCTCTATCTGCCCGGCGCCAACGGCGCGCAGGTGCCGCTGTCGGCGGTGGCGACGCTGGTCCGGACCACGGCGCCGCTCGCGATCTCGCACCAGGCGCAATTCCCGTCGGTCTCGCTCAGCTTCAACCTGGCGCCGGGCGAAGCGCTGGGCGACGCGGTCGCGGCCGTGAAGGCGATCGAGAGCAGGATCGGAATGCCCGGCAGCATCGTCGGGATCTATTCCGGCGACGCCGCCGAATTCTCGCGCTCGCTCGCCGGCCAGCCCTGGCTGATCCTGGCGGCGATCATCACGATCTATATCGTGCTCGGCGTGCTCTATGAGAGCTATATCCATCCGATCACCATCCTCTCGACGCTGCCCTCGGCCGGCGTCGGCGCCATCCTCGCCTTGATGCTGTGCGGGCAGGACCTCTCGGTGATCGGCCTGATCGGCATCATCCTGTTGATGGGTATCGTCAAGAAGAACGCGATCATGATGATCGACTTCGCGCTGGAGGCCGAGCGTCGCCAGGGCATGTCGTCCTATGACGCCATCGTGCAGGCCTGCCTGCTGCGCTTCCGCCCGATCATGATGACGACGCTGGCGGCGTTGTTCGGCGCGCTGCCGCTCGCGATCGAAAGCGGCACCGGCGCCGAACTGCGCTTCCCGCTCGGCATCTCGATCATCGGCGGCCTGCTGCTGAGCCAGCTGCTGACGCTCTACACCACGCCGGTGATCTATCTGGCGCTCGACCGCCTCAACCGCCGGATCGAGCGGGCCGTGCCGGAGCCGGGTCCCAGCGGCCCGCCGATCGCGGGCGCCACCGAGGGCATGCAGTGATCTCGATCTCGGAGCCCTTCATCCGCAGGCCGGTGGGCACCACACTGCTTGCGATCGGGCTGTTCCTGGTCGGGATCGTCGCCTACCAGTTCCTGCCGGTGTCGTCGGTTCCGAATGTCGATTTCCCGACCATCCGGGTGTCGGCGTCCAGGCCAGGGGCCGATCCCTCCGTAATGGCCGCGACCGTCGCCGCACCGCTGGAGCGCAAGCTCGGCACCATTTCGGGCGTCGACCAGATCACCTCGACGAGCTCGCTCGGCACCACCAGCATCCAGGTGCAGTTCTCGATCGGCCGCAATATCGACCGCGCCGCGCGCGACGTGCAGGCCGCGATCAACGCCTCGCTCGCCGATTTGCCGAGCGACCTGCCGTCGCTGCCCAGGTTCCGCAAGGCCAACCCGGCCGCGTCGCCGGTATTCGTGCTGGCGCTGACCTCGAAGACGATCTCGACTAGCGCGATGTACGACGTCGCCGACACGGTGCTGGCGCAGCGCATCTCGCAGGTGCCGGGAGTGGGCGAGGTGACCGTCAGCGGGGCCGACCAGCCAGCGGTGCGCATCGCGCTCAACCCGGTGTCCCTGGCGAACGCCGGGATCGCGACCGACGACGTCCGGCTCGCGATCATCAATGCCAACCCGCTGGGGCCGGTCGGCATCTTCAATGGCGGCCGGCTGAGCGAGACGCTCTCGATCAACAAGCAGATGCGCACCGCCGCCGAATTCCGCGACATTGTCATCAAAAGCTCGAACGGCAATTACGTCCGCCTCGCCGACGTCGCCGAGGTCGAGGATTCCGTGCGCAACTCGCGCTCGATCGCCTGGTTCAACAAGCAGCCGGCGGTGCTGATCCAGATCACCAAGCAGGGCGACGCCAACGTCATCGACACCGTCGACGGCGTTCGCAGGATGCTGCCGGAACTGAAGAAATGGATTCCGGCGGGCGTCGAGATCTCCACCCTGGTCGATCGCACCGGAACGATCCGCGCCAGCGTCGAGGACATGCAGTTCACGCTGCTGGCGACCGCAGTGCTTGTGATGATCGTGGTGTTCGTGTTCCTGCGCCGGGTGGTGCCGACGATCGCCGCCGGCGTGTCGGTGCCGCTGGCGCTGGCGGGCACCTGCGCCGGGATGTGGCTCGCCGGCTTCTCGATCGACAATCTGTCGCTGATGGCGCTGGCGATCTCCGTCGGCTTCGTGGTCGACGACGCCATCGTGATGATCGAGAACATGTACCGCAATCTCGAGCAGGGCATGGCGCCGTATCCGGCCGCGGTCGAAGGCGCCAAGCAGATCGGCTTCACGGTGCTGTCGATCTCGCTGTCGCTGATCGCGGCCTTCACGCCGCTGATCTTCATGGATGGCATCGTCGGGCGCCTGCTGCGCGAATTCTCGCTGACGCTGGTGTTCGCGATCGCGGTTTCGACCGTGGTGTCGCTGACCATCACACCGATGATCTGCGCGCATTACATCAGGGAGGCGACCTCCGATCATGCCACCTGGTACGATCGCGTCATCGAGGGCACGCTGTCCCGTGTCGTGGCGTTCTACGCAGCGACGCTGCGAATCGTGCTCGGCTATCCCTTCCTGACCCTGGTGGTGTTCTTCGCCACCGTCGCGCTGACGGTGACGCTCTACATCAAGACGCCGAAGGGCTATTTTCCGACCGACGACAGCGGCTTCGTGATCGGCTCGACGCGGGCGTCGGCGGATATCTCGTTCCAGGCGATGCTTCAGCTGCAGCAGCGGCTCGCCGACATCGTGATGGCCGACCCCGCTGTCGCCGGCATCGGCTCGTCAGTCGGTTCCGGCGGCGGCCCGGGCGGCGCCACCTCCAACCGCGGCATCATGTACATCAGTCTGAAGCCGCCGGAGGAGCGGGGCGGCCTGTCGACCGCCCAGGTGATCGACCGGCTGCGCCGCAACCTGTACATGGTGCCGGGCATCCGCCTGTTCATGTTCGCCGCCCAGGATATCCGAACCGGCGGCCGGCAGAGCGATTCCGACTACCAATACACGCTCGCCTCGACCGATCTCGAGCTGTTGCAGAAATGGGCGCCGATCGTGGCCAAGCGCATGGAGACGGTGGAGGGCATCACGGACGTCTCCTCCGACCGCGATCCCGGCGGGCTACAGCTCAACCTCGTGATCAACCGCAAGACCGCCTCCAGCCTCGGCGTCCGCGTGCAGGACATCGACAATGCGCTCAACAACGCCTTCTCGCAGCGGCAGATCTCGTACATCTACACCCAACGCAACCAGTACATGGTAGTGCTCGAGATCGATCCGAAATTCCAGAGCGATCCGTCGAACCTCGAGCGCATCTACGTTGCCGGCGCCAACGACGTGCAGGTGCCGCTGTCGGCGCTGGTGCACTACCAGCGTGGATTGTCGGCGCTCGCGGTCTATCACTCCGGCGGCTTCCCCTCGACCACGGTGTCGTTCAACCTGCTGCCGGACGTGCCGCTGGAGGTCGCGACGACGAACATCCAGCAGGCGGTCGACGAGCTGCACATGCCCGAGGGCATTCGCGGCAGCTTCGACGGCAATGCCGGCGACTTCAACAAGACCAGCGGGCGGCAGCCGCTCCTGATCCTCGGCGCGCTGGTCGCGATGTATATCGTGCTCGGCGTGCTCTATGAGAGCCTGGCGCATCCGATCACGATCATCTCGACCCTGCCTTCGGCCGGCCTCGGCGCGTTGCTCGCACTGCAGGTGACGAACACGCCGCTGACCGTGATCGCCTTCGTCGGCATCATCCTCTTGATCGGCATCGTCAAGAAGAACGGCATCATGATGGTCGATTTCGCGCTCGAGGCCGAGCGGCATCAGGGCCTGTCGTCGCGGGACGCGATCTTCGAGGCCTGCCGCGCGCGCTTCCGTCCCATCCTGATGACGACGATGGCCGCGCTGTTCGCCGGCATTCCGCTGGTCATTGCGACCGGCCCGGGCACCGAGCTGCGCCGGCCGCTCGGCATCACCATCATCGGCGGCCTGTTCGTGTCGCAGATCCTGACGCTCTACACGACACCGGTGATCTATCTCTTGATCGACCGGCTGCGCCAGCGCCGCGAGCCGTCAGGCGTGCACGCACCCGCGGAATAGTTTGAATTGCACGATTGCAAGCGTATAGCGGAGCGATGTCCGAACCGACCGAAGCAAAAACCGATATTGTCGCCGAGATCGAGGAGTGCGCGCATTGCGGCAAGCCGTTGCCGCTGTGCATCTGCGACAGCGTCACGCCGATCGAGAGCCGCATCCAGCTCCTGATCCTGATCCATCCGCAGGAGCAGGACAGGGCGCTCGGCACCGCGCGACTGTTGGCACAGCATTTCGAAAACGCCGTGGTGCGGATCGGGCTGTCCTGGCCGAGCCTGGCCAAGGCGCTCGGCCGGCCGGTACCCGATCCGTCACGCTGGGCGGCGCTCTATCTCGGCTCCGCCAAGGTCGAAGACCTCGATACCGATGCCGAGATCGTTGCGATCAACCGCAAGGGCGAGCTCGAGCCGCATCAGCGCGCCATCCTCTCCGACATCGAGGGCATCGTGCTGCTCGACGGCACCTGGAGCCAGGCCAAGGCGCTGTGGTGGCGCAATGCCTGGATGCTGAAGTGTCAGCGGGTGATTCTCGGGCCGAAACGGCCCTCGCTCTACGGCAGACTGCGGCGGGAACCGCGCCGCGACGGCCTGTCCACCATTGAGGCGGCCGCGATCCTGCTGGCGGGGCTGGAGAAGCGGCCGGATATTGCCGCAACGTTAACTAATAGTTTCGAGCGGATGCTGGCGAGATTCCGCGAAGTGCAGGCCAAAATGCCGGAATTGGCGCCAAAACCGAAGAAGCGGGACTTTCGCAGACGCCGGCGTTAGCCGTCCGGCTTGGTTGCCTATCTCGGGGAGGGCGTATATGAAGTGCGCCGCAAGGGGCCACGTGGCGGAGTGGTTACGCAACGGTCTGCAAAACCGTGTACACCAGTTCAATTCTGGTCGTGGCCTCCACTCATCTCATCAATGGCTTGCAGCCAGTCAATGAGAAGCCGCATTAGCTCGCGGCGTACCAACCTTCAGGAAACGGAATCAGCGGCCACGGCGCCTGGTTGTCATTGGCCGCGCGCGGTGGCGGCTGAATGCGGGGCGAGGGCTGAGCCACGAAATCCTCCTGAGCAATGGGCGCGATCGCCGTTCGCACGGCGTCCAGCAGCAGATCAAATTCGACTTCGCTCATCACGCTCTCCGAGGTTCGAGAGCGCCATGGTCGCAAAACAGTCTTCGGTCCGGATTGAGCGATTCGTTCGAATTTTATGAAAAGAACGATGGCGCCCGCTTTGGTTAATGAATCGTTGGTGATCCCTTCGGGAACCTAGGTCGGCATGGCCGCACCTCGTGTGAAACAAATCACAACTTTCTAAAAACTCTTGCCGGGATTCCCGGCGGTATTCATAGCCGTCAAATATCGCAGGAATTTTAGGGAGACGTGACAATGGAGGCAAGTATCGCACGGTGGGGACCAGTCGCATGCCGCACGATCCTCGGCTCCTGCTGACGCGAACGGCGTAAGCCGTATGCGCCCGTATCTATCGTTTCTGTACAGGGAATATTCCCAACGCTCGTGCCGGAGCCGTCATGCCAGACTGGCGAGGTCGTGCGGCAGCATGGTCTTGAACTGCGTCAGCGCCTGCCGCGCCTTCCTCGGTGGCAGCGTGATCGTGTGACGCACGGCGGCTGCGATCAGTGTCATGGTCAGGGCGGAAAAGGTGGCGAGAGCGGCAGTCGGCATGTCGGGCGCAATCCGCCTGATCGCGTCGGACAACAGGCCGGAGAGCACGGCCATGTCGTCCGCATCGAGCTTCTGCAGGGCGCGGTCGGCTTGCGTCGCCTGCCAGATGTCGCGCATGACAGGCTCGCGCATGAACATCTCGTAGTAGCTGTCGACGATCCTGCACAGCGCCGGGTGCAGGTCGCGCGCGGTCGTCACCGCGGCCAGATCGCGCCTGACGCAATCGCGCCCGACCGCGTTATGGCGTTCGGCCAGCGTGCCGATGATCGCGGCCTTGTCCGGGAAATATTGATAGAGCGAGCCGAATGCGACGCCGCTGCGCGCGACGACGTCGCTCATGCGGAAAGCCTCGCTGCCCTTTTCCGCCATGATCTCGGTCGCACAGGCGAGGATGCGCTCGAAGCGCTCGCGGCTGCGCTGCTGGGTCGGGGCAAGCCGCGCCAGCCCGGGCAGGGCGACTTCCACGGATGCGGCCTTTCGTCTCGACATCTTTCGCTTCCCTGCGATCGGGGTTGACGGCTCTAATACGAGAGTTTATCGCATTTCACAAATACGAGTATATCTCGCATTTGGAGGCGGAACGATGCGCCAGATCCTGACCTCGGGCTTGCTTTGGTTTTCCGCGCTCGGCTGCGGCCTGCTCGCTGGGCTCTATTTCGCGTTCTCGGCTTTCGTCATGACCGCGCTCGGCCGCATCGATCAGGCCGCCGGCATCTCGGCGATGAACGCGATCAATGTCGATATCGTCCGCTCGCCGTTCATGCTGGTGTTCCTCGGCACCACGCTGTCCTGCGCCGTGCTGGCCGTGCTCGGCGGGCTCAGATGGCAGGAGCCGGGCGCGGTTGCGATGATTTGCGGCGGCCTCTACGTGGTCGGCATGTTCGTCGTCACCGTCGTCTTCAATGTGCCGCTGAATGATCAGCTTGCGGCCTCTGACCCGGCGGGCACGTCGGCGGCGTCGGTTTGGGCGCGCTATCTGACCGACTGGACCTTCTGGAACCACGTGCGGACCATTGCATCGCTGGCCGCGACCGCGCTGTTCATCGTTGCCATCGCCAGGCGGTAGCCAACCCCGTTTGCGAGAGGAACTGGGCCGTGGCGCCCCTGACAGAATCGCGGGCGCGGTGCGACCGCCGCGCTGGCGGTGTTTCCAGGCGCCCGCGGGAGCGCGGCCGGGCCGGCGGGCTGGGCATGTTGCACGCCGGGCGATAGGTAAGCCCTTGTATCGCAGAGGCTTACCGTGCGCGCTAAAGTTTCGCCGGAGGGGCCATTTGGTTCTTTGCAAGGCCGAAAGGCTTTGTTATACGCTGCCCGCTCGCGAACAGATGTTCGCCTATTCCTCGGTAGCTCAGCGGTAGAGCATTCGACTGTTAATCGAATGGTCGCTGGTTCGAATCCAGCCCGGGGAGCCAGTTTGGTCTGGCCCCATCGATCCCCCAAATCGCCATCACAAGCCCGTGGTCCGCAGCGGACAGGCCGAAAACGTCGTCAAATCGACTCAATAGCCGTCGACACTTGCTCCCGCCGGGTCTTGAGAGGTGATTTTGATGGCCATTAACCTGATCGACCTGTCGATGCCGCAGCCGACGCTCGTTCCGAGCGATGCCCCCGACATCAGTGACGACGAGTGCGTCCGCCGGCTCGCGAGGGCCGTCGAGGAGCACGATTCCGAGCATCTCGATGAAGTTGCCCGCCTGATCGGCCGGCTCGCCGTCACGATCGAATAGACTGCGCCTTGGAGCGCGTTTTGGGAGCGCGTTTTGCACGCCAGCGGCGTGTTGCGTTTTGGCGGAGCTTGTTCCAAAAGATGGCCCTGTTCTAGCTTCTCCAGCGGCAATGCCGCGACTTGCAGGGTCTCCGCCAATGACCGGTTTTTCGACCGCGCGCCAGTATATGGTCGATGGTCAGGTGCGTCCGAGCGACGTGACCGATGATCGCATTCTCGATGCCATGCTGACCGTGCCGCGCGAGGTCTTCGTGCCGGCCAGCAAGCAGGCGCTGGCCTATCTCGACCTCGACCTCGATGTCGCCGAGGGCGGTGCGACGAGGCGCTGCCTGATCACGCCGGCGCTGCTCGCCCGGATGCTCCAGGCCGCCGAGATCAAGGCCACCGACCGCGTCCTCGTGGTCGGCTGCGCGACCGGCTACGCCGCCGCCGTCGTGGCGCGCTTTGCCGCAGAGGTCAGCGCGACCGAAAGCGATCCGGCCCTTGCCGCAAAGGCGACCACGGCGTTCGCCGAGCTCGGGATCCAGAATATCACGGTCAAAGCGGCCGCGGCCGCCGATGGCGATGCCGCGGGCGCCCCGTTTGACGTCATTATCCTCAATGGTGCGACGGAAATCGTCCCGACCGGGCTGTTCGGCCAACTCAAGGAGGGGGGCCGGCTGGTCGGGGTGTTCGGCCTGTTGCCGCCGCCGCGCGCCACCCTGGTGACGCACTCCCACGGGGATTTCGGCCATCGCGAGCTGTTCGACGCCTCGGCCCCCGTTTTACCCGGATTCGAGCGAGTTCCCGCCTTCGTCTTCTGACCGCGATGGCGGCGCACCGGCTGATAAAATCCCGTTCCGAATCAGAAGTGTGGCCCGTTTGCCCCATGTGAAGAGTTTCGACCGTGTTCCGTTGCGGGGTAGTTCCGTTGGCCCTAGCTGCGGACTAAGGTGAGGCGGGACTCACTTCGACTGAAGCGACCGCCGGACTGATTTGCGTGTGGGAGACGGCGACTACAATGATTGGATTTCCGGGGATGCGTGGGGTGAAGGTTGTCACCGCGGCTGCGACTGCCGTCCTTCTGTTGGCGGAGATGGGCCCTGTGCCCGCACTCGCCGATACAATCGAGGCCGCGCTGGTGCGGTCCTACCAAAACAATCCCCAGCTGAACGCGCAACGCGCGCAGGTGCGGTCAACTGATGAGAACGTTCCGCAGGCACTGTCGGGCTACCGCCCGAAAGTCGCACTGACGGCAAGCGCGGGGTACCAATACACCGATACGCTGACGACACAGGGCGGCGACGCGAACAATCTTGTCCGCACCCAAATCCATGGCGCCAACGCGCCGCGCAGCGCAGGCCTCACGGTCAACCAATCGCTGTTCAACGCGCAGACCGCGCCCAGGGTGCGCGCGGCCGAAAGCCAGGTCTCGGCGGCGCGCGAGGGCCTGCGTGTGCTCGAGCAAACCGTGATCCTGAGCGCGGCTACGATCTACATGGACTATCTCCGCGACTCCGCCATCGTCGAAGTTCAGCGCAGCAACACGCGCGTGCTGGAACAGACGCTGAAGCAGACCCAGGACCGCTTCAATGTCGGCGAAGTGACGCGGACCGACGTCGCGCAATCCGAAGCGCAGCTCGCGGCAGGTAAAACCCAGCAGCTCACCGCCGAATCGAACCTGACGACGACGCGATCGAATTTCCGCCGCATCATCGGCAACGAGCCGCAGAATCTCGCGCCGGGCTCGCCGGTCGACCGCTTCCTGCCGACGACGCTTGCGGCCGCCGTCGATCTCAGCCTGACCCAGAATCCGAACGTCACCTCGGCGATGTACGGCGTCGACGTCAACTTCCTGCAGGTCAAGGTCAGCGAGGGTGCGCTGTTCCCGTCGGTCAACCTGCAAACGTCGGTGCAGCAGCAATACGAACAGACCCTGATCAGCCAGCGCGCATTCAGCGCGGGAACGGCGGTCCAGCTGTCGGTGCCACTCTACCAGGGCGGTGCGGAATACTCGCTGATCCGCCAGTCCAAGGAATCGCTGGCGCAGCAGCGCCTCGTGCTCGAACAGACCCGCGATCAGGCGCGCGCCAACGTCGTCACCGCGTGGGGCCAGCTGGTCGCCGGCAAGTCGCAGGTGGCATCGGCACAGGCGCAGGTGACTGCGTCGGAGATCGCCCTGAACGGCGTGCGCGAAGAGGCCAAGGCCGGTCAACGCACCACGCTCGACGTGCTCAACGCGCAGCAGGCGCTCGTCAACGCGCGCAACGCGCTGGTCACCGCGCAGCACGACCGCGTCGTCGCGTCCTATAACGTGCTGAGCGCGGTTGGCCGCTTGTCGCCGCAGGTGCTCGGGCTTTCGACCAACGTCTACGATCCGAGCGTGCATTACCAGCAGGTTCGTGACAACTGGGCCGGCGTACGCACGCCCGACGGCCGCTAAACACCTTCGCATCGTCATCGCTTATCGCGTCATGTTTGTGGTTCTGAGTTAATCAGGACCACAAACAGGCGCGTTTGCTTGCATTCGATAATTGGCCTGACATACCGTTTTGTCGGGCAGCAAGGCGATTCGCGGCGCGCCGGCGTAGCGTGATGACAGGTGCGACGCCCCCTGTGAGCACGCTGCATTGGGCGACACGAAGCTTGCACAAAGCCTCGGGCGGGCTTGATCTGGGGACAAGTCGGGCGGGAGCAGTCAAAACTCCGCCCGCATCATCGGAACCGGCGAATCCTCTCGGGCTTGATGTAAAATCGTTTCGATGTGGAGTCGGAGATGACGCAACCTGCGAAGGTCCAAGAGCCCTCGATGGAGGAGATCCTGGCGTCGATCCGTCGCATCATTGCCGACGACGAGGCGAAGCCGGCCGCGGCCGAGAAGCCTGCGGCCGCCGCTGCAGCCCCGGCGCCGAAGGTCGAGCCAGCACCAGCAGCCAAGCCCGCGATGAAGAGCCCGCCGTCCGCAGCGCCACCGGCCGCGAAGGCCGCCGCGCCGGCGCCGAAATCACCGCCGCCTGCGGCGCCGGCACCGGCGGCCAGCAACAGTCAGGACGATATCGACTCGCTGCTCGCCAGCCTCGATGAGGCGACGCCCGCAGCCGAGATCAGGCCGTCGCCGCAGCCCGCGGCCCAGCCCGAAGCCGACGTGTTCGAACTCACCGACGAGATGGCGCTGCCGGACCCGGCCGCCGCGCCGTCGTTCCGCAAGGTCGAGCCGCAGGACGACCTCGAGTTCACGGAAGCGCGGAGCCGGGCGCCGGAACCGGCCCGGGAGCCGCCGGCGATCGAGACCGCGCCCATGCAGCAGATCATCTCGGGAACCACGATGCGGGCCGTCGAGTCGGCCTTCAACTCTTTGGCCAACACCGTGCTGAGCAACAATGCGCGGACGCTCGAGGATCTGGTCAAGGAGATGCTGCGGCCGATGCTGAAGTCCTGGCTGGACGACAATCTGCCCGGGCTGGTCGAGCGGATCGTCAAGGCCGAGATCGAGCGGGTATCCCGCGGGCGCTAGCTCCGCCGCGGGCGCTAGCTCCGCCGTGGGCGCTAGCAACGCAACCGGCGCGAGGCTGACTCCCGCCGTTGGGCCTGGCGGCCCTCAATCAGCTCCCCAAATGCCCTAAACGTCGATTTGACGTACTGGTCCGGTTGACTTGGTGCGCTCCGGCGGCTTTCTAACGCTTTCCATGGTCCACAGCGCATTGTCATGATCGAGAAAAACTACCAGCCCGCCGATATCGAGCACCGGATGGCCCGGATCTGGGAGGAGAGCGGTGCGTTCAAGGCCGGCCGGCCTGAACGCAAGGACGCCGCGCCTTTTACCATTGTGATCCCGCCGCCGAACGTGACCGGCTCGCTGCACATGGGCCACGCGCTCAACAATACGCTGCAGGACATCCTGTGCCGCTTCGAGCGGATGCGCGGCCGCGACGTGCTGTGGCAGCCCGGCACTGATCACGCCGGCATCGCCACCCAGATGGTGGTCGAGCGTCAGCTGATGGAACGGCAGGAGCCGGGCCGGCGCGACATGGGCCGCGCCAAGTTCCTCGAGCGAGTCTGGCAGTGGAAGGCCGAGAGCGGCGGCACCATCGTCAACCAGCTCAAGCGTCTCGGCGCCTCCTGCGACTGGTCGCGCGAGCGCTTCACCATGGACGAGGGCCTGTCGCGCGCCGTCGTCAAGGTGTTCGTCGAGCTGCACCGCGATGGCCTGATCTACAAGGACAAGCGCCTGGTCAATTGGGACCCGAAGCTGCTCACCGCGATCTCCGATCTCGAAGTGCAGCAGGTCGAGGTCAGGGGCCATCTCTGGTACCTGCGCTACCCGATCGAGGGCCGCAGCTTCAGCCCCGAGGATCCGAAATCGTTCATCGTGGTCGCGACGACGCGCCCCGAGACGATGCTCGGCGACACCGCGGTCGCGGTGCATCCGGACGACGAGCGCTACGCCGATCTGGTCGGCCAGCACGTCATCCTGCCGCTGGTCGGCCGCAGGATTCCGATCGTCGCCGACGACTATTCCGATCCGGAGAAGGGCTCGGGCGCGGTCAAGGTGACGCCTGCGCACGACTTCAACGACTTCGAGATCGGCAAGCGTCACGGCCTGCCGCAGATCAGCGTGCTCGACCAGGAAGGCAGCCTCAGCCTGGTGGGCAACGAGGACTATCTGCGCGGCCTGCCTGTCGGCGCCGACGAGTTCGCCGCCGAGTTTGACAAGATCGAGCGCTTCGCGGCGCGCAAGAAGATCGTCGCAAGGCTGGAGGAGTTCGGCTTCCTCGAGCGGATCGAGCCCAACACCCACATGGTGCCGCATGGCGACCGCTCCGGTGTCGTGATCGAGCCGTATCTGACCGACCAGTGGTATGTCGACGCCAAGACGCTGGCGCAGCCGGCGATCGCGGCGGTGCGCTCCGGCGAAACCACGTTCGTGCCGAAGAACTGGGAAAAGACCTATTTCGAGTGGATGGAGAACATCCAGCCCTGGTGCATCTCGCGCCAGCTCTGGTGGGGCCATCAGATCCCGGCGTGGTACGGACCCGACGGCAAGGTGTTCGTCGCCGAGACCGAGGAAGAGGCGGTCGGCCACGCGCTCGGCTATTACGTCGAGCAGGAAGTCATCACGCCGGAGCAGGGCCACGACATGGCGGTCGACCCCGCCAAGCGCGAGGGCTTCATCACGCGTGACGAGGACGTGCTCGACACCTGGTTCTCGTCGGCCCTGTGGCCGTTCTCGACGCTGGGCTGGCCGGACGACACGCCGGAGGTCGCGCGCTACTACCCGACCAATACGCTGGTTACCGGCTTCGACATCATCTTCTTCTGGGTCGCCCGCATGATGATGATGGGCCTCCATTTCATGAAGGAGGCGCCGTTCTCGACCGTCTACATCCACCGCCTCGTCCGCGACGAGAAGGGCGCCAAGATGTCGAAGTCGAAGGGCAACGTCATCGACCCGCTCGGCGTGATCGACGAATACGGCGCCGACGCGCTGCGCTTCGCGCTGACCCGCGAGGCGGCCCAAGGCCATGACATCCGCCTGTCGCCGCATCTGGTCGAGACCAACCGCAATTTCGCGACCAAGTTCTGGAACGCCTGTCGGTTCGCCGAGATGAACGAGTGCGTCAAGCCGGACGGTTTCGATCCGAAGGGCGCAAAGGAGACGTTGAACCGCTGGATCGCGCACGAAACCTCGCGCGTCACCCGCGAGGTGACCGAGACGATCGAGGATCATCGCTTCAACGATGCCGCGGGCGCGATCTACCGCTACGTCTGGAACGTGTTCTGCGACTGGTATCTTGAGCTCGCGAAACCCGTGCTGATGGGCGAGGAGGGCGCGGCCAAGGCCGAGACCCGCGCCATGATCGCCTGGACCCGCGACGAGATCCTCAAGCTGCTGCATCCGTTCATGCCCTTCATCACCGAGGAGCTGTGGGCGGTGACCGCACAGCGCGACGGCCTGTTGGTCTTGGCGTCCTGGCCGCGCAAGTCGGGCGTGACCGGCGAGCAGCTGGCCGCGATCGCGACCGCCGGTCCGGTGGTCGATCCGATCATTCCGCCGGTGATTGCCGCGCTCGACGCCGACGAGTTCAGCGATCCCGCGGCCGAGGCCGAGATCGGCTGGGTGGTCGATCTCGTCACTGCGATGCGGTCGGTGAAGGCGGAAATGAACATCCCGCCGTCGACACTGACGCCGCTGGTGATCGCGGGCGCCTCCGACGAGACGCGGGACCGCGCGCGGCGCTGGAACGACACCATCAAGCGGCTCGCGCGATTGTCGGATATCTCGTTCGCCGATCACCCGCCGGAAGGCGCGGTGCAGCTCCTTGTCCGCGGCGAGGCGGTCGCGCTGCCGCTGAAGGGCGTGATCGATCTCGCGGCCGAACGCACGCGGCTGGAGAAGGAGCTCGGCAAGGCCGACGCCGACATCAAGCGGGTCGATGCCAAGCTCGCCAACGACAAGTTCGTCGCCAACGCGCCGGACGAGCTCGTCGAGGAAGAGAAGGAAAAGCGCGCGGCAGCAGCGGAGCGCCGCGCCAAGATTCTCGAGGCGATCGAGCGGTTGAAGAAGGCGTCATAGCTGATAACGCCGTGGTGCTCAAAACCGCTTGCTGAGGAATTTTGATCCCTTCAGCCCGTAGCGCCAAGGCAGGTCGACGGCCTTGGTGATGCCGATCCGCACCCCGGTGATGATGTCGGGGGCTTCGGTCCGCGCATGGAGCGCGATCGGGGCGCGGTCGAGTGGCAATTCGCTGTGCGCGATGGTGATGCCGAGCGCCTCGCAGAGCTTGCCGGGCCCCGAGCACAGCGCGCGCTCGTCTTCCAGCCCGCGCCGCCGGCGCATCGCCGCGAGCCCATGGGTCGGCTCGATCGCGCGGATCAGCACGGCGCTGGCCGAGCCCGCTTCCTCGCAGACGAAGTTGACGCACCAATGGATGCCGTAGGAGCGGTAGACGTAGGAGAAGCCCGGCGGGCCGAACATCACCTGGTTGCGCGGGGTCGGCCCGCGGTAGGAATGCGCCGCCGGGTCGGTGTGATGATAGGCCTCGACCTCGGTGATGATGCCGCCGGCGCCGCCGACCAGGAAGGTCGCGCCGATCAGGTCGGGGGCGACCTCGTGGACGCTGCGATCGAAGAAGGAGCGTTTCAGCGCCTTGCCGAGGCGCGGCGCGGTCGCGCTGATGGGTAGGGGTTTTTGAGCCATTTTGAGGTGGGAATCGGCATGGAACGGGCCGCAAGACTGCCAATATATGGGCAGGTCTGCTAGGGTCGCGGGGCGGGTTGCGAGCCGCGTCAACACCGATTAGCTAAGCCGTTGGTTCGGAGCATTGATCTGCCTGGATCATGCTCCCGCGACTTGCAGGCATCCATGGTCACCATCGTCGATACCATCTCCATCACTCAGCTCCGCCCGCGGCACCCCGAAAAGGTCAACCGGCCGGATGCCGTGTCGCCGCCGAAGCCGGACTGGATCCGGGTTCGTGCGCCGAACACGCGCGGCTATGCAGATACGCGCCGGATCGTGAAGGAGAACGGCCTCGTCACGGTGTGCGAGGAGGCGGGCTGCCCCAATATCGGTGAGTGCTGGGACAAGAAGCACGCCACCTTCATGATCATGGGCGACACCTGCACGCGCGCCTGCGCGTTCTGCAACGTCAAGACCGGCATGCCCGGCGCGCTCGAGGCGAGCGAGCCGGAATACGTCGCGGAGGCCACCGCCAAGCTCGGGCTCAGTCATGTCGTGGTCACTTCGGTCGACCGCGACGATCTCGCCGACGGCGGCGCCGAGCATTTTGCCGAGACCATCCGCGCCATCCGCGCGCGCTGCCCGAGCACCACGATCGAGATCCTGACACCGGACTTCCTGCGCAAGGACGGCGCGCTGGAGCGCGTGGTCGTGGCCAAGCCCGACGTCTTCAACCACAATCTGGAAACCGTGCCGTCGCGCTATCTGACGGTCCGTCCCGGCGCCCGCTATTTCCATTCCATCCGGCTGCTGCAGCGGGTCAAGGAGATGGATCCGACCATCTTTACCAAATCAGGCATCATGGTCGGACTCGGCGAGGAGCGGCACGAGGTGCTGCAGGTGATGGACGATCTGCGCTCGGCCGACGTCGATTTCCTGACCATCGGCCAGTATTTGCAGCCGACCCGCAAGCATCACGCCGTGATGCGCTACGTGACGCCGGACGAGTTCGCAGGCTACGAGCGCGTCGCCTATACCAAGGGCTTTTTGATGGTGTCGGCGAGCCCGTTGACGCGCTCGTCGCATCACGCCGGCGAGGATTTCGCCAAACTGCAGGCGGCGCGCACGGCCCGCGGCCGCTAGATTTTTGCAAACGGCGGTAGGCCGGCGCCGTCACGCGCCGTTGCTTGATCGGGCCTTGACCGAACCTTGACCGAATCTTGGACTGGACCAATGCAGCGCGTTCTGGTGATGGGATCGTCGGGATCCGGCAAGTCGACCTTTGCGCGGCGGCTGTCCGCGATGACAGGGATTCCGACCGTGTCGATCGATGCGCTGTTCTGGAAACCGGGCTGGGTCGAGTCGGGCAGGGACGAATTCGAGCGCCGCGTGACCGAAGCAGCCCAGGAGCCGCGCTGGATCATGGATGGGAACTACATGAGGCATGGTGCAGGGGAATTGCGCCGGGAGCTCTCCGACACGATCATCTGGTTCGACCTGCCGCGGTCGACCTGTATGCTCGGTATCTTCAGGCGGATAGCCGGGAGCTATGGCGAGGTCCGCCCGGAGATGGCGGAAGGCTGCCCTGAGAAGATCGATCTCGAATTCTTCCGCTACGTCTGGACCTATCGCCGGCAGCAGCGGCCGAAGCTGATCGAGTATTTTGCCGGCTTGCGGCCCGATCAATCGCTGGTCTGTTTCACCGATCGGGCGCAGGCGGATGATTATCTGAAGCGCCTCGCACTCGGGCAAAACCGTGCGAGTATCCACTGATGCCACGATTCTCAAGCAAGCGGCGGGTCCGGCACACCGCACCCCAAATGTTCGATCTGGTTGCCGACGTCGAGCGCTATCCCGAATTCGTGCCGCTATGCCAGTCGCTCAAGATCCGCCAGCGCACGCCCAAGGACGACGGCACCGAGGTCGTGGTGGCGGACATGACGGTGTCCTTCAAGCTGGTGCGGGAAACCTTCACCAGCAAGGTGACGCTCGACCGGGCCAATCTGAATATCCTGGTCGAATATCTGCGCGGCCCGTTCAGCAATCTGGAGAATCGCTGGAGTTTTGAGCCGAAGTCAGAAACCGAATGCGATGTCGGCTTCTTCCTGAACTACGAATTCAAGAGCCGGATGCTGGCGATGCTGATGGGCTCGATGTTCGACGCCGCATTCTCGCGCTTTGCCGCGGCGTTCGAGAAGCGCGCGGATCAGGTCTACGGCAAGCCGCAGCTGTCGACGTAGCGAAGCCGTCTCGTCTACATCTCTGGAACGCAAATGCCCGCACGAGGCCGGGCACGACGGATGGTGCGGGAGAGCGTTCGCCGACTTACGGGCAGGATCGCCGCACGCCGCCGGATGCGATGTAGGTGCCCGAAGCGGGGTCGTAGGTACGGAAACGCTGGGAGCAATAAGCGTCGTTGTTGGCCTTGGCCTGGCTCGCCGCAATCGCGCCGCCGATGATCGCGCCGGCCGCCAGCCCGCCGATGATCGCCGCGCCGTTACTGCCGCGATCGCGATAGTAACCACCGCGGTAGCCGTATCCGCCGCGATAGCCGTAACGCGGACCACCGTGCCAGTGACGATACTGCACATGCTCGACGGAGGTAGGCTGATCCTGCAATCGCGCGGGAGCGAGTGGTGCGGCGGACGAAGGCACAACAGTCGACAGCGTCATGGCGCCAGCGCTGATGGCGGCCACGACCAAAGTTCCCAACTTCATCATTTTCTCCTTGTTGTGGGATTTTGCTGTTGGACGAACAATCGAAACAGCAGAGTTGGAACAACATAAAGCGGCGAAGCCGCGTCAAAGTTCCATTTCAGCTAAGCGTCACCGGGCCGCAGTTGACACAAGCCCGTGTAAGGCGGGCCGTGGCGCGACTTGTTGGGCCTATCCGCGCGGCGGCCGGCGGCGTTTCGCAGCGTGGCTCCGCGGCGACCGGGCCACCCTTGGCCGCAACCGGCTGGCCGCCTCGCGACGCGGCTTGGCGGCCTGCGGCGGGCGCGCAAGCTCCATCAGCATGCGCAATGCTTCGACCACGGAGCGCTGCCGCACCGTGCTGCGGCCGATCGCGCCAAATCGCTGCTCACGATGAATGATGCGGCCGTCGCGCGCGGCGACGGCGAAATGCACCAGGCCGACCGGCTTGCCCGGTGTCGCACCGCCCGGGCCCGCGATGCCGGTGATCGAGACCGCAAGGTCGACGCCGGCCTTTTCCAGCGCGCCGATCGCCATCGCAGTCGCGGTTTCCTTGCTCACCGCGCCGAACGTTTCGAGCGTGGCCGCCTTGACGCCGAGCATGACCCGCTTGGCCTCGTTCGAATAGGTCACGAAGCCGCGGTCGATCACGTCGGAAGAGCCGGGGATGTCGGTGAGCGCACCCGCGACCAGGCCGCCGGTGCAGGATTCGGCGGTCGCGATGGTCAGCTTGCGCATCCGGCACAGGTCGAGCAGCGAGCGGGAGAGGGCACGAGCGTCGCTGTCGCCCATGTCAGGCACTCCGGCCTTTATCGTCCCAGCCTTTATCATCCCACGGGAGACGGACCGTGGCGCTCGCGGTTGCCGCGATGCCTTCCTCGCGGCCGGTGAAGCCGAGCCGCTCGCTGGTGGTGGCCTTGACCGCCACGCGCGAGACGTGGACGCCGGAGATCTCCGCGATCTTCGCCCGCATGGTGTCGCGCAACGGCCCGATCTTCGGCCGCTCGCAGATCAGCGTCACCTCGAGATTGGCGATCCGTCCGCCACGCGCGGTGACGCGCTCGACCGCGTATTTCAGGAACTGGTCGGAGGAGGCGCCCTTCCACTTGGCGTCGCTCGGCGGGAAATGCGAGCCGATATCGCCGTCGGCCAGCGCGCCGAGGATCGCGTCGACCAGCGCATGCAGCCCGACATCGCCGTCGGAATGGGCCAGGAATCCCTTCGTGTGCGGCACGCGCACGCCGCAGATCATGACATGGTCACCGTCGCCAAAGGCATGCACGTCGTAGCCGGTGCCGGTTCTGATGTCGCCGAGCTGGCTTGCGAGCCGCGCTTCCTCGCGCACGAAGTCCTCGGGTGTGGTGAGTTTCATGTTGGCAGCATCACCTTCAAACGTCGCAACCGTCAATCCCGCCCACTCGGCAAGCGCCGCATCGTCGGTGAAATCGGAGCGGCCATCGCGCGCTGCGCGACGATGCGCCTCCAATATTACGTCGAAACGAAAAGCCTGTGGCGTCTGCGCGATCCGCAGGCGCGCGCGCTCCGGCGTCGCCTCGACGTCGCCGGCATCGCCGGTGAGCTTGATGGTGTCGGTGACGGGAATCACGGGGATCGCAGCGCCGGTCCGGCCGGCCGCGGCGATCGCGCGCGAGATCACGGCTGATGTGACGAAGGGGCGCGCGGCATCGTGGATCAGCACGATGTCCGGCTTTTCGCTTGCGAGCGCCTCGAGCCCGGCATGGACCGAGGCCTGCCGGGTCGCGCCGCCCGGCGTCGGCGGCCGATGGCGGAGGCCTGCGACGGCTTCATCGAACAGCGCGGTGTCGTCAGGATTGACCACAGGCTGCACCGCAAACACGTCCGGATGTCCGGAGAACGCCTCCATGGCGCGGTAGATCACCGTCTGTCCGCCGATCGTCCGGTATTGCTTCGGCCCGCCTGCGCCGGCGCGCAGTCCACGGCCGGCTGCGACAAGGATGGCTGCGGTACGCTCAGGCTTCGGCATTTTGAACCAGTGACAGACGAATCGGGGATGAGGGGGACGGCGAGGATCGCCGCGCACAGCCCTTAGCATGACCGCTGCGCAAAAACAGAGCGTTTGCCGATGACTGTGGGAAAAGCAGATTTTGTTGCGGTGCACCTGCACTGATGATAGGAATGTCTAAACCGTAGGCATGAGCCTTGACTGCACAAGAATTGTGCGCAGAATAGGCGACGTCAGCTGCAATGGCGTGGCTGACAGAACGACGAGACGGCTGTGACCGGCGTGCAAAGTACTCCTCGTAACCCATTGAAGATCGGCGATATTGCTGTCGCCAACCGGGTTCTCCTCGCGCCCATGTCCGGCATCACCGATGCGCCCTTCCGGCGACTCGCTGCCACTTTGGGCGCCGGCCTGGTGGTCTCCGAGATGACCGCCAGCAACGATCTGGTGAACGGCAAGCCGATGTCGAAGCTGCGTTGCGAGGCAGCCGGGGTCGGGCCGCATGTGGTCCAGCTGGCGGGCTGCGAGACCCACTGGATGGCGGAGGGCGCACGGATCGCCGAAGGCGCCGGCGCCGACGTCATCGACATCAACATGGGCTGTCCGGCCCGCCACGTGACCGGGGGCCAGTCCGGCTCGGCCCTGATGCGCGACCTCGACCACGCGGTCACGCTGATCGAGGCGACGCTGTCGGCGGTCAGGGTGCCGGTCACGCTGAAGATGCGGCTCGGCTGGGATGATCGCTCGCTCAATGCACCGGAACTGGCGCGCCGCGCCGAGGCCGCCGGCGTGCAGATGATCACCGTGCATGGCCGGACCCGCTGCCAGTTCTACAAGGGCGAGGCGAACTGGAACGCGGTGCGCGCGGTCAAGGACGCCGTCACCGTCCCGGTCGTGGTCAACGGCGATATCACCTCGTTCGACAAGGCCGTCAGTGCGCTCGAGATGTCGGGCGCCGACGCCGTCATGATCGGCCGCGGCGCGCAGGGGCAGCCCTGGCTGCCGGGACAGATCGGCCGTCGCCTCGAGACCGGGATCGCCGAGGCCGCGCCGTCGCTCGCCGAGCAGCTCAAGCACGTTCGCGCGCTCTATGACGAGGTTTGCAGCCACTATGGCCTGCGCATCGGGCTCAAGCATGCACGCAAGCATCTGGGCTGGGCGCTGGAGGCTGCTGCGGCCTATAGCTGCGCGCCGGCCGCGACCTTGAAGACCTGGCGGCAGGCGATCCTGACCGCGGAAGAGCCGTCCAGCGTGCATCGCTCGCTCGCCGACGCCTACGACGATTTTGCCTGGAGTGCTGCCGCATGACGTCAGCCATGGAATTCCGCCGGCCGGTGCCGACTGACGGGGAGGCCATCCTCAATGCGCTGCCCAATCCGGTGCTGCTGGTCGCACCCGACGGGCGGATCGTCGACGCCAATATCGCAGCCGAATCATTCTTCGAGATATCGACCCAGTTCCTGCGCCGGCAATCGCTGAAGGAACTGGTGCCGTTCGGCAGCCCGCTGCTGGCGCTGATCGAGCAGGTGCGGACGAGCGGCTCGCCGGTCAACGAATACAAGGTCGATCTCGGCACGCCGCGGATCGGCGGCGATCGCCAGGTCGATCTGCACGTCGCGCCGCTGACCGAGCGGCCCGGGCATATCGTGGTGATGCTGCAGGAGCGCACCATCGCCGACAAGATGGATCGGCAGCTCACCCACCGCAGCGCGGCGCGCTCGGTGATCGCGCTGGCGGCGATGCTCGCCCACGAGATCAAGAACCCGCTGTCGGGCATCCGCGGCGCGGCGCAGCTTTTGGAGCAGCAGGCGTCCTCCGAGGACCGGCTGCTGACACGACTGATCTGCGACGAGGCGGACCGCATCGTGACGCTGGTCGACCGCATGGAGGTGTTCGGCGACGACCGCCCGGTGGCGCGCGGTCCGGTCAACATCCATTCCGTGCTCGATCATGTGAAGCGCCTGGCGCAGTCCGGCTTTGCCCGCAATGTCCGCTTCATCGAGGACTACGATCCGTCGTTGCCGCCGGTGCTGGCCAACCAGGACCAGCTGATCCAGGTGTTCCTCAACCTCGTGAAGAACGCGGCCGAAGCGGTGGCCGATCTCGGCACCGATGCTGAGATCCAGCTCACCACTGCGTTCCGGCCAGGCGTGCGGCTGTCGGTGCCCGGCAAGAAATCGCGGGTCTCGCTGCCGCTGGAATTCTGCGTCAAGGACAACGGCTCTGGCGTGCCGGAAGACCTGCTGCCGAACCTGTTCGATCCCTTCGTCACCACCAAGCAGACCGGCAGCGGGCTCGGCCTCGCGCTGGTCGCCAAGATCGTCGGCGATCACGGCGGCATCATCGAATGCGAGTCGCAGCCGCGCAAAACCACTTTCCGCGTGCTGATGCCGATGTACAGCGCCGCCAAGCAACTTGACCAAAGCAACCGCGATGACGTTCCGGGTACGTCCTCGCCTGCCTCTCAGGATGCACGATGAGGAACACCAATGCCTGCAGGTAGCATACTTGTCGCTGACGACGACACCGCCATCCGGACCGTCCTGAACCAGGCGCTGTCGCGCGCCGGCTATGAGGTTCGCCTCACCGGCAACGCCGCCACGCTGTGGCGCTGGGTCAGCCAGGGCGAGGGCGATCTCGTCATCACCGACGTGGTGATGCCCGACGAGAACGCATTCGATCTCTTGCCGCGGATCAAGAAGATGCGGCCGAATTTGCCTGTCATCGTGATGAGCGCGCAGAACACCTTCATGACCGCGATCCGCGCCTCCGAGCGCGGCGCCTACGAATATCTGCCGAAGCCATTCGACCTGAAGGAGCTGATCACCATCGTCGGCCGCGCGCTGGCCGAGCCGAAGGAGCGGGTCTCCAGTCCCGCCGATGACGGCGAGTTCGACTCGATCCCGCTGGTCGGCCGTTCGCCGGCGATGCAGGAAATCTACCGCTTGCTGGCGCGGCTGATGCAGACCGACCTCACCGTGATGATCTCGGGCGAATCGGGCACCGGCAAGGAGCTGGTCGCGCGCGCGCTGCACGACTACGGACGGCGCCGCAACGGCCCGTTCGTCGCGGTCAACATGGCGGCGATCCCGCGCGACCTGATCGAATCGGAGCTGTTCGGCCATGAGCGCGGCGCCTTCACCGGCGCCAACACCCGCGCCTCCGGCCGCTTCGAGCAGGCCGAGGGCGGCACGCTGTTCCTCGACGAGATCGGCGACATGCCGATGGAGGCGCAGACCCGGCTGCTCCGCGTGCTGCAGCAGGGCGAGTACACCACGGTCGGCGGCCGCACCCCGATCAAGACCGACGTCCGCATCGTCGCCGCCTCCAACAAGGACCTGCGCATCCTGATCCAGCAGGGCCTGTTCCGCGAGGACCTGTTCTTCCGCCTCAACGTGGTGCCGCTGCGGCTGCCGCCGCTGCGCGAGCGCATCGAGGATCTGCCCGACCTGATCAGACACTTCTTCTCGCTCGCCGAGAAGGACGGCCTGCCGCCGAAGAAGCTCGACGCCCAGGCACTCGAGCGGCTCAAGCAGCACCGCTGGCCGGGCAACGTCCGCGAGCTGGAAAACCTCGCGCGGCGGCTCGCCGCCCTCTATCCGCAGGACGTCATCACGTCTTCCGTCATCGACGGCGAGCTGGCGCCGCCCGCGGTCACCTCGGGCAGCACGGCGACCGTCGGCGTCGACAATCTCGGCGGCGCGGTCGAGGCCTATCTGTCCTCGCACTTCTCCGGCTTCCCGAACGGCGTGCCGCCGCCGGGCCTCTACCACCGTATCCTCAAGGAGATCGAGATCCCGCTGCTGACCGCCGCGCTGGCGGCGACCCGCGGCAACCAGATCCGGGCCGCCGACCTGCTCGGGTTGAACCGCAATACGCTACGCAAGAAGATCCGCGACCTCGACATCCAAGTCTACCGGAGCGGCGGCTAGGGCTGCCAGGGCGGGGCGCAAGCCTCGCTTCAAGCTCGCTACCGTATTGAGTAGTCACAAATGGTTTTGGGGACACGGCGCCGCACCAGGGGTTTGCGCCGCGGAAATGTCGCAATTCGGCAACATTGTGATATGATTGCATCAGTTCGCAATTCCCGCGGGCGATCGCTCTCAGCTCAATTGCCGGTATGACCAGCGCAGAGACCACCGCTTCAACATTACGCGCCCCGTCGGCCGAGCAGCCCAATGCAGAGGCGCGGGGCTTCCCGCTGCGGCGCTGGCTGGCGCCGTTTGCCGTGGCCATCGCGCTGCTGTCCGCCTTCCTGACCTTCGTGGTGCTGACCGGGCTGACCCCGATCGAGCCCACGTCCGAGGTGGTCCGCTCCTTCCTGATGATCAATGCCGGCACCATCCTGCTGCTGGTCGGCATCATCGTCCGGGAAGTCTGGCAGATGGTGCAGGCGAGGCGGCGCGGCCGGGCCGCGGCGCGGCTGCATGTGCAGATTGTCGGCCTGTTCTCGGTGATCGCGGTGCTGCCCGCCGTGCTGGTGTCGATCGTCGCCAACGTCACCATCGAGCGCGGCCTCGACCGGCTGTTCTCGGGTCCCACCAAGCAGGTGATCCAGAATTCGCTGACCATCGCCAGTGCCTACATGCAGGAGCACGCCCAGCTCATCAACGGCGACACGCTGGCGATGGCCAATGACCTCGCCCATGCCCGGCCGCTCTACGACCAGGATCGCATGACGTTCCTGCAGCTGATGACGGCCGGCGCCGAGTCGCGCAATCTTCCGGTCGCGGTGCTGATGGACAAGGACGGCAAGATCGTCGCCAGCGCCGAGACCGGCGTTCGCCTGAACTACGAGGCGCCGCCGCCCGACATCCTGAAGGACATCAACGAGACCGAGCCGAAGATCTCGGTCTTTCCGGAAAACTACGTCGCCTCCGTGGTCCGCCTGCGGGCCTATGACGACATGTTCCTGTATGTGGCGCGGCTGCTCGATCCGGCGGTGGTTGCCCAGCTCAAGCAGACCCAGACCAGCGCGGCCGAATATGCCCAGCTCGAGACCCGCAGGCTCGGCATCCAGGTCGCGTTCGCGCTGATGTTCGCGGTGATCGCGCTGACCATCCTGATGGCCTCGGTGCTGATCGGGCTGAACTTCGCCAACGGGCTGGTGTCGCCGATTCGCCAGCTGATGGGTGCGGCGAGCGAGGTCTCGACCGGCAATCTCAATGTCCAGGTGCCGGTCAACAAGTCGGAAAGCGACCTCGCGCTGCTCGGCGAAATCTTCAACAAGATGACCCAGGAGCTGCGCACCCAGCGCAACGAGCTGGTCGACGCCAGCGAGACCATCGACAGCCGCCGCCGTTTCATCGAAGCGGTGCTGTCGTCGGCCTCTGCCGGCATCATCGGGGTCGACGCCTCAGGCACCATCGGCGTCCTCAACCGCTCGGCGGAGAAGCTGATCGGGCACGCCGAATCGGAGACGCTCGGCCATCCGCTCTCGGACGTGCTGCCCGAGCTCGACGAGATGATGAAAACCGCGCGCGAGGGAACGCAGCGCCTGGTGCAGGGGCAGGTCACGATCCTGCGCGACGGCCATGAGCGCAATCTGTCGGTCCGCGTCTCGGCCGAGCAGACCAGCCAGTCGCGCGACAGCTACATCATCACACTCGACGACATCACCGAGCTGGTGTCGGCGCAGCGCACCTCGGCCTGGGGCGACGTCGCCCGCCGCATCGCCCACGAGATCAAGAACCCGCTGACCCCGATCCAGCTCTCCGCCGAGCGCATCCGCCGCAAGTTCGGCAAGACCATCACCGAGGAGAAGGACAAGTCGATCTTTGAGCAGTGCACCGATACCATCGTGCGCCAGGTCGACGACATCAGGCGGATGGTCGACGAGTTCTCGCGCTTTGCGCGGATGCCGAAGCCGGTGATGGAAGGGGAGGACGTCGCCGACGTGGTGCGCCAGGCGGTGTTCCTGATGAAGGTCGCGCATCCCGATCTCGACATCGAGGCCGACATCAAGCAGTCGCCGCTGCCCGCGCAGTTCGACCGCCGGCTGATCTCGCAGGCGCTGACCAACATCATCAAGAACGCCACCGAGGCGATCGAGCAGGTGCCGCGCGAGGAACTCGGCAAGGGCCGCATCGACGTCGTGGCGCAGCGCGAGAACGACGACATCCTGATCGACGTGGTCGACAACGGCATCGGCCTGCCCAAGGTCGCCCGCGCGCGCCTGCTCGAGCCCTATGTCACGACCCGGGCGAAGGGCACCGGCCTCGGCCTGGCGATCGTCGGCCGCGTTCTGGAGGACCATGGCGGCCGCATCGAGCTCAAGGATGCCTCCGATTTCCGCGACGGCCAGCGCGGTGCCTGGATGCGGCTGCGCTTTGCCGTCACGGGACACGCGGCCAAGCCGGAGAACAAGCCCGAAAGCAAGGACCAAAAACCGGACGTCAAACCGGACAAGGCCGAACCGGAAAGTGAAAAAAATCCGCCGGAGGAGCCGACCAACGGCCCGGCACAAGCGACCAACAATGAACCAAAAATCCAAGAACCGACCCAAGAACCAATCCAAGAACCTATCCGAGATCCCGCTGATCAGGGGCCAAACAATCAAGAGCCAAATGCGCAAAAGCCAAAATTCAAAGCCGCGACGAGCGACTGACAAGGCAGGTGTAACCCATGGCAAGTGACATTCTGATTGTCGACGACGAAGCTGACATTCGCGACCTCGTTGCGGGTATTCTGGACGATGAGGGCTTTTCCACGCGCACCGCGCGCGACAGCGACTCGGCGCTCGCCGAGATCGCCAATCGCCGGCCCAATCTGGTCTTCCTCGACATCTGGCTGCAGGGCTCCAAGCTCGACGGCCTGCAGCTGCTCGAGCAGATCAAGAAGGACAATGCCGATCTGCCCGTCGTGATGATCTCGGGCCACGGCAACATCGAGACCGCGGTCGCCGCGATCAAGCGCGGTGCCTACGACTTCATCGAGAAGCCGTTCAAGTCGGACCGGCTGATCCTGGTCGCGACCCGGGCGCTGGAAACCTCGCGGCTCAAGCGCGAGGTGAAGGAGCTCAAGCAGCTGGCTCCGGCGGCGAGCGTCCTGACCGGCCGCTCGGCCTGCATGAACCAGCTGCGCCAGACCATCGACCGCGCCGCCAAGGCCAACAGCCGCATCCTGATCGTCGGTCCCTCCGGCGCCGGCAAGGAGCTTGCCGCGCGCACGCTGCACCATGCCTCCGGGCGCGCCGAGGGGCCGTTCGTGGTGATCAATGCGGCCGCGATCACGCCGGAGCGCATGGAGATCGAGCTGTTCGGCATCGAGGGATCGAACGGCGAGCAGCAGCGCAAGGCCGGCGCGCTCGAGGAGGCGCATGGCGGCACGCTGTTCATCGACGAGATCGCGGACATGCCGCGCGAGACCCAGAACAAGATTCTGCGCGTGCTGGTCGATCAGACCTTCCAGCGCCAGGGCGGCACCGGCAAAGTCCATGTCGACGTCCGCATCATCTCCTCGACCGCGCGCAATCTCGAGGAGGAGATCGCCGCAGGCCGCTTCCGCGAGGACCTCTATCATCGCCTCTCGGTGGTGCCGATCCGGGTGCCGCCGCTGTCGGAGCGACGCGAGGACATCCCCGAGCTGATCGACTATTTCATGGACCAGATCTCGGCCGCCACCGGCCTGCCGAAGCGGCAGATCGGGCAGGACGCGATGGCGGTCCTGCAGTCGCACGTCTGGCCGGGCAACGTCCGCCAGCTCCGCAACAATGTCGAGCGCGTGATGATCCTGGCCGGCGGCGGGCCGGAGGCGATCATCACCGCCGACATGCTGCCGCAGGACGTCGGCTCGATGGTGCCGGCGATGCCGACCTCCAACAATGGCGAGCACATCATGGGCCTGCCGTTGCGCGAGGCGCGCGAGGTGTTCGAGCGCGACTATCTGATCGCCCAGATCAGCCGCTTCTCCGGCAATATCTCGCGCACCGCGGAGTTCGTCGGCATGGAGCGCTCAGCGCTGCATCGCAAGCTGAAGGCGCTCGGGGTCGGCTGACCCCGGCGCGGCAGGCCGGCAGTCCGCTGGCGGCTCGAAGCGAAGCCCCGGCGGTCACCCGCCGGGGAGCCGACAGGCGGCTCTCGGGGCGGTTTGGATCGATCGGCGGGGCGAGGGCGGGGCCGGTACAACCGGGGATTTATCCACGCTCCACGAGAATATTCGTCTCTTTCCCCGCACTTTCTTAGAATTGCCACCGTGTTCCTACCGACTGCACCGCGAACTGGCTTGCCTAAAAACCGCGCGTAGCCTCTAATCCTACCGCTATGCCTGCCGGAGGGGGATCTCGTGGCAGGTGGGCAGCCGGAGGAGGCTCCGTCAGAGAGCAACAACCGGTTCAATAAAAAGAAGCACAAGCTTGCGGGACAAAAACAATGGCGGCAGACCGCGCACAAAATCTACAAGACACCTTCCTTAATCACGTTCGTAAAACCAAGACGCCACTGACGATATTTCTGGTCAACGGAGTAAAGCTGCAGGGCATTGTCACATGGTTCGACAATTTCTGCTTGCTGCTGCGGCGCGATGGTCACTCGCAGCTGGTCTACAAGCACGCGATCTCGACCATCATGCCCGGAGCTCCGATTCAGTTGTTCGAAGGTGGTGAGGACGCACCGGCTTGAGAGTGAACTGATTGGAACCCTTCAATCGTGAAGGGGGCGCCGACCGCGCACGGTCGGCGGGGGACGGCAGCACCGGGCGGGTGATCGTCATCGGCCCGTACCTGCGCACGCGCCGTGGCGACGGCGATGCGCAAACAGATTCGTCTGTCCGCGACTATGAAGCGCGGATCGAGGAAGCCGCCGGCCTCGCTGGTGCGATCGACCTCACGGTGGTGGACTCCGTGATCGCGCCGATCAGCCAGATCCGGCCCGCAACCTACCTCGGCAAGGGCAAGGTCGAGGAGATCAACGGCCTCGTCGCCAGCAACCAGGTCGAGCTCGTGGTGATGGATTGCGCGCTGTCGCCGATCCAGCAGCGCAATCTCGAGAAGGCCTGGAGCACCAAGGTGCTCGACCGCACCGGCCTGATCCTGGAAATCTTCGGCCGCCGCGCCAAGACCAAGGAAGGCGCGCTGCAGGTCGAGCTCGCCCATCTCAACTATCAGCGCAGCCGTCTGGTGCGGTCCTGGACCCATCTCGAGCGCCAGCGTGGCGGCTTCGGCTTCATGGGCGGCCCCGGCGAAACCCAGATCGAGGCCGACCGCCGCCTGATCAGCGAGCGCATCACCAAGCTCGAAGGCGAGTTGAAGAAGGTGCAGGCGACGCGGCGGCTGCATCGGGCCGGCCGCCAGCGCGTGCCGTATCGCGTGGTGGCGCTGGTCGGCTACACCAATGCCGGCAAATCGACGCTGTTCAACCGCCTGACCCGCGCCGACGTGCAGGCCGCGGACATGCTGTTTGCGACGCTCGACCCGACCCTGCGCGCGCTCAACCTGCCGCATGGCGGCAAGGCGATGCTGTCGGACACGGTCGGCTTCATCTCCAATTTGCCGACCCAGCTGGTGGCCGCGTTCCGCGCCACGCTGGAAGAGGTGCTGGAAGCCGACATCATCCTGCATGTCCGCGACATCTCCCATGAGGACGCGGAGGCGCAGGAGCGCGACGTCGAGGCGGTGTTGCGCCAGCTCGGCATCGATCCCGATGCCGACGGTGGCCAGCGCATCATCGAGGTCTGGAACAAGATCGACCGCTTCGATCCCGAGGAGCGGGACAATTTGCGCAATATCGCCGCGCGCCGTCCGCCGGAGCGGCCATGCTTCCTGGTTTCGGCCGCAACAGGCGAGGGGATCGATGCGCTGCTCGCCGCAATCGAGGATCGCCTCGCGGCCAAGCGCTCGACGCTCAATCTCTCGATCGACGCCTCCGATGGCGCCGGCATCAGCTGGCTGCACCGCAATGCCGAGGTCCTGAACAAGGAGCTGCATGGCGAGCGTTTCGACATGACGGTGCGCGTCGACGAGACCAAGCGCGACATCGTGATGAGCCGGTTCGCCGCCGTCCCCCACGAGGCGTAAGCCCGTCGAAGACGGGCCCTGCAATCTTCCGAAATATGACGATGCCGTGACGTTGCAGGGCGCCGATGCGCCTGCGACGCGGCGTCGCACTTTCTGTTTGAAATCCGCGCCGCCTTGGTTCATTGCGCTGCAGAACGCAAAGCCGAGGCGGATCGATGCAGGACACCAGCGAAACCATCACGAAAGAGGCGCTCGCCGGCCAGAGCGGTGACCTTGCCCATGTCCGGGCTCCCGAGATCGTCGATGCGCTCAACGCCCGGGAGCCCGCGGATGCCGCGAAGCTGCTGCGATCGCTGCCGGCCGAGAAGGCGATCGAGGTGCTTGACCTGCCCGGACTCGACAACACCTGCGAGATCCTCGCCGAGCTGCCGAAGGATACCGCGGTCTCGCTGCTGTCGGGCGTCTCCGACGACCGTGCCGCCGATATCTTCAAGGAGCTGGTCGAGCCGCTGCGCGCCACGCTGCTGAACGGGCTCAATCCGGAGACCCGCAACGTCATCTCGGGCCTGTTGGCCTATCCCGAGCGCAGCGCCGGCAGCATCATGACGACCGAGTTCGTCAGCGTGCCCTCGAGCTGGACCATCGCCGAGGTCCTGCATCACATCCGGATGGTCGAGCGCACCCGTGAGACCGTCTACTCGATCTTCGTGATCGACCCGGTCAAGAAGACGCTGATCCAGGCCGTGCCGCTGCGCCGCCTGATCTCGGGCGATCCGCACGCCAATGTGCTGACCGCGGCGCCGGCGCGGAAGCCGTTGATGATCTCGCCGGAGGCCGACCGCATGGAGGCGGCGCGGCTGATCTCGCGCTACGACCTGCTCGCCGTCGCCGTCGTCGACGGCCCCGGCCATATCCTCGGCATCGTCACGGTCGACGACGTCATCGACGCCATCGTCGAGGAATCGACCGAGGACGCCCAGAAGTTCGGCGGCATGGAAGCGATCGACGAGCCGTATTTGCGGATCGGTTTCGGCGAGATGATCAAGAAGCGCGCCGGCTGGCTGTGCGCGCTGTTCCTGTCGGAAATGCTGACCGCGACCGCAATGCAGTCGTACCAGAGCGAGCTCGAGAAGGCGATCGTCCTGACGCTCTTCATCCCGTTGATCATGAGCTCGGGCGGCAATTCCGGCTCCCAGGCAACCTCGCTGTTGATCCGCTCGCTGGCGCTGCACGAGGTGCGGCTGCGCGACTGGTGGCGTGTCGCCGCGCGGGAATTGCCGACAGGCATCGTGCTCGGCGCCATTCTTGGCCTGATCGGCGTCGTCAGGATCACGCTCTGGCAGACGCTCGGCCTGTTCGACTACGGCCCGCATTGGGTGCTCGTCGCAGCGACCGTCGGCACCGCACTGATCGGCATCGTCACCTTCGGATCGCTGTGCGGCTCGATGCTGCCCTTCATCCTCAAACGCATCGGCTTCGACCCGGCCAGCGCCTCCGCGCCATTCGTCGCGACACTGGTCGACGTCACCGGCCTCGTGATCTATTTCGGCGTCGCCGCGGTGATCCTGCGCGGGACGCTGTTGTAGGCTGAGCCTGCGCCCTCAACCTCGGTGTCGTCCCTGCGAAAGCAATGCGAAAGCAGGGACCCATGACCACCGGCCATCGTTGTTGAGTGCAGCGGAAGTTCTGCATCTTGCTCGCCTCGCTGAATCTCTGGCGATGCGTGGGATTGATACCGTCGACTATCCGTTAGATCACGCGGTATGGGTCCCGGCGTTCGCCGGGACGACGGCGGTTTTGGCTTCATTCCACAACGCGTCCATCTCCTCCAGCGATGCCCCCTCCAGCGAACGCCCCTGCGCCGCCAGCGCCTTCTCGATATAGGCAAAGCGCCGCTCGAACTTGGCGTTGGTCGCACGCAGCGCCGCTTCCGGATCGGCGTCGACGTGGCGGGCGAGGTTGACCAGCGCGAACATCAGGTCGCCGGTTTCCTCCGCGATCTCCGCCTTGTCGTTGCGGTCGAGCGCGGCCTCGATCTCGTCGGCCTCCTCGCGGATCTTGGCGAGCACCGCGCGCGGGTCGTTCCAGTCGAAGCCGACGGTGGACGCCTTGCGCTGCAGCTCCATCGCGCGCGTCAGGGCAGGCAGGCCCGCCTTCACGCTAGCCAGCAGCGATTTGTGCGCAGTCTCTTCGGGCGGCCGCCGCGCGGCGCGCTCGGCCTTCTCCTCGGCCTTGATCCGTTCCCAGGCGCTCTTGACGCCGGCCGGCTGGATATTGCCGTCCTTGTCGGCGAAGACGTGCGGATGACGGCGGATCATCTTCCTGGTGATCGCCTCGACCACATCGCCGAACGCGAACGCGTTCTGCTCCTCGGCCATCCTGGCGTGATAGACCACCTGCAACAGCAGGTCGCCGAGCTCCTCGCGCAAATCGTCGAGATCGCCGCGCGTGATCGCATCCGCAACCTCATAGGCCTCCTCGATCGTGTAGGGCGCGATGGTCTCGAAATTCTGCACGAGGTCCCATGGGCAGCCGGTCACCGGCGTGCGCAGCGCAGCCATGATCTCGATCAGGCGGGAAATGTCGCGGGATGGGGTCATGGGGCACCGGCATCAAAGAGGTATTGGCTTTATGCCAAAACACCCCTCCCGATCCCAGTAAAACACGCCGGAATCGCGACGCTGTCCACGGATTGGCCACGGCGCCGTCAGATGCTAAATCGCGTTTCATGACCGATCAGAATGCTTCCGACACCGCGCTGGTGCTGTTTTCCGGCGGCCAGGATTCCACCACGTGCCTTGCCTGGGCCTTGTCGCGCTTTGCCCGCGTCGAGATGCTCGGCTTCACCTACGGCCAGCGCCACGCGATCGAGCTCGATTGCCGGGACCAGCTGCTGGCCGGGATCAGGCGGGTCCGGCCGGAATGGTCTGCGAAACTCGGCGACAGCCACACGCTTGATATCCCGACGCTGTCCGAGATTTCCGACACCGCGCTGACCCGCGACGTCGCGATCGAAATGGGCGCGGACGGCTTGCCGAACACCTTCGTGCCCGGCCGCAACCTCGTGTTCCTCACCTTCGCTGGGGCGCTGGCCTATCGGCGGGGGATCCGCCACATCATCGGCGGCATGTGCGAGACCGACTATTCCGGCTACCCGGATTGCCGCGACGAGACCATTAAGGCATTGCAATCCGCGCTCAATCTCGGCATGGCCAGGGATTTCGAGCTGCACACGCCGCTGATGTGGCTCGACAAGGCCGCGACCTGGCGGCTCGCGCACGAGCTCGGCGGAGCAGGGCTGGTCGACCTGATCCGCGAGCACTCGCACACCTGCTATCTCGGCGAACGCGGCGCGCAGCACGATTGGGGCTATGGCTGCGGCGAATGCCCGGCCTGCAGCCTGCGGGCCAAGGGCTGGCGGGAGTACGTCGCGCAGGGTGGCGCGTAACCGTGGACTGATGGCCCCGCAGGGCGCACGGCCAAAATATCGAAAACAACCCCATGCAAAGGAGTCGGCGGCTGCCGGCGTTCGACACGGCAACGTTCGACACGGCAACTTGACACGTCGGGCAACTCAGCGGTATTCTTCTATTATCCAGAAATCGTCCCAGGCCCGGCTCGACCGGGCGATCCGGTATGCTGCGGCTTCTCGGCTCCAGCACTCCCGTCTCTGGAATCCGTGCGCGCGGTCTCTCCCCGTCGTCGTCCCGGCGAAGGCCGGGACCCATACGCCGCGGCAGGCGTTGTGGGTGGGACTCGTCGTTCCAGCATCGCGTAACAATTTGCATTTGGGGTTATGGGTCCCGGCCTTCGCCGGGACGACGATGAGGATGAGTTCGCGATTCAAGGCGACCCACCACGCGATGACATCACCCGCGCATGCGCATGTAGGTAATCATGGCATTCGAGGCTACTCGAAATCCGCGGCCGTCAGCACGATCGGCTGGCCGTGCGGGGTGCGGTCGGCGGCGTGGTCCCAGGCGTCGCGGTAGCGGTGCAGTGTCTCATGCGTCGTGACGCCCTTGGCGGCGACGAGATGTTCGAGCGTCGCGAGCCAGTGCTGGTAATAGGTCTCGCCGGTGTCGGGATCGCCGGCGGCCTGCGCGCGCTTGATCTGGTCGGCAAGCGCCGCAGCCCATTCGGGCCAGGTGAACACGCCGCGGTCATGCAGCGTCAAGGCCATGGCGAACGCCTGCGCCTCCCACGGTGCACGGAACACCGGGCCGTCCTGGTCGCGGGGAATGCTGGACACTGCGCTGGTGGCGCGCGCGGCGGCACCTGCATCCATCACACGGCCTCCAGATACGGCTCGAACGCGTCGATCGAGACCTTGATGGTCGGATCGGAGTCCGGGCCCCACAGCTCGCGTCCGTCGAACACGACGGTGTACAGCCACTGCGGATGTTCGCCGGCGTCGTTGGCCACGGTATCGGGAAATACGTGACAGCCATGATCGCGCTCGACCACCCCGACGTGACCGCGCACGTAGCGTGGCAGCCGTGTGTGCGTCGCGGGATGGATGTTCTTCGCCCGCACCCGATCGCCGGCCTTGAATTTCGCAGGCCCCGGCGCGGCGCGGCCGAACTTGCCGCGCACCATGATGCGCTCGATGTCGGCGACGGAGAACTTGCCGTGCTTGAGCGATTTCGCCGGCGCGACGGAATGCCCGGCGGCGACGTCGTCCTTGGAGATATAGCCCTTGTCGAGCAGCAGGGCTTCCAGCCCAAGCAGCCATTTCCTGTAGTAGGAGCTCGACAGATAGACCTGCGGGGGCAGGGTCTCGCGATAGAAGCGCGAGGCGTCGATGTTGAAGGCGCCGGCTGCGCCCATCGCACGGACCATGGCGAGCACCCGGGATTCCCATTCCTCATGGAACATCGGTTCGTTCGGCTCGGGCTCGACCTTGCCGAACCCGTCCATGCCGCCCATGTCGTGGACGCCGTTCATGACGGCGCCCCCGGTTTCTTGGGAAAGCCGGTGCCGATCATGGAATCGCGCGTCACCAGCTCGGCGAGCTGGTCTTCGCTCCAGCCCTCGGTGCCTTCGGGCCGCATCGGCAGCACCAGAAAGCGCGTCTCCGCGGTCGAATCCCAGACCCGGATTTCCGTCTCCTTCGGCAGGCTGACGCCGAAATCGGCGAGCACGCCGCGCGGATCCTTGACCGCGCGCGAGCGATACGGCGAGGCCTTGTACCAGACCGGCGGCAGCCCGAGCATTTCCCAGGGATAACAGGAGCACAATGTGCAGACGACCATGTTGTGGCGGCCGGGTGTATTCTCCATCGCGACCAGATGGTCGCCGACCCGGCTGACATGGCCGAGGGTGCCGACCGCCTTGCTGGCGTCCTCGAGCAGCGCCTTCTTGAAGGCGGGATCGGTCCAGGCCTTGGCGACGACCCGGGCGCCGTTATGCGGGCCGATCTTGGTCTCATAGGCCTGCACGATGGCGTCGAGCGCGGCAGCCTCGACATAGCCCTTCTCGGTCAGGATCGATTCCAGCGCACGGACGCGCAGTTCGGTCTCCGACAGTTCGGAATGGTCGTGATCGTGGTGGTGATGATCATGTTCGCTCATGCCCACAGAATAGGCGAAACCGTCGTGCTATGTCGAGGCAGGCAGTACACAAGAATGCGAGCGGGGAGGTATGCGTGGTTGACTATGTGACGATCGAGAAAGGCCTCGGGCCGGAGGGCCGCATCGCCGTGGTGCGGTTCGACCGCGGCGACGGTATCAACGCGCTGTCGCCGGAGGCGCTGCGGCAGCTGACCGACGCGGCGCGCAGTTTCGAGGACGATAGCGAGACCTCGGTGGTGGTGCTGACCGGCGGCGCCAAATCGTTCAGCGCCGGCTTCGACCTCAAGGACGCCGAGGGGCGTTCTCGCCAGACCATGGACATGGGCACGCTGCGCCGGCACCTGAAGCTCGGGCCGCGGCTGACGCGCGCCTGGCAGGACATGGAGCAGGTCACGATCGGCGCGATCGAGGGCTTTTGCGTCGGCGGCGGCGTGGCACTCGCGGTCGCGCTGGATTTCCGCGTCATGGCGCGCGACGCGCATATGCGGGTGCCGGAAATCGCGCTCGGCATGAACATGAGCTGGCAGAGCGTGCCGCGCATGCTGCATCTGATGGGACCGGCGCGCACCAAGCAGGCGGTGATCCTGGCCGACGACCGGATCTCGGCCGAGGAGGCCTACGAGTGGGGCCTGGTGGAGCAGGTGACCGATCCTGGAAAGTCATATGACATCGCGATGGCGCTCGCGGCCAAGGTCGCTGCCCAGCCGCCGATCTCGGTCGCGATGACCAAGCTGACGGTCAACCGGCTCGCACATGCGCTCGACGATCTCGCCAGCCACATGGACCTCGACCAGTTCGCGCTGGCGAGCCTGACCGAGGATCACAAGGAAGGCGTCGCGGCCTTCCTCGGACGGCGGAAGCCGGGCTTTAAGGGGCGCTGATGCTTGTCGTTCAAGAGCCTTTCCAGGCTTCGGAATGGCGAAGGCCCTGACGCCCGGGCCGGTGCGTCAGGGCCTTTGCGGTGCGGAGACGACCCCAGCACCTTTGCGGGCCCTGGGGCCGACGCTGGGGTCATCCGCCTGCACCGTTGTCGAGACTAAGCAGGTAACGGGTATGATGCGCCCATCACAGCGTCCGCATTTGCCTATGTGAATCGCCATCCCCGTCCTCGAGCTTACTTTCGCCGCCGCGCTCTGGTGCGGGCTGCTTTCTTTGCTGCGGCCGAACGAACGGCCGATCCCTTGGTTTTTGCCGCCTTGCGTGCCGCGGCCGAGCGGGCCGATGCAGAACGCCGCGAGGCCGCGCGCCGCGTTTGTTTCGACAGCGCCGTGTGCGACGCCGCGCTGCGCGGTTCCCGTTTCAGGACGTTGGACACCGCTCGCGAGACGCGCGGCCTGCGTCTGGTCTTTCGCTTGCCCTGGCCCGCCTCATAGGCGTACTCCGCGCTCTTGCGGGTGGTCGCCTTGGCTGCGCCTTTCTTGGGGGGACGGAGCGGAACGCCCGCGCGCCTCGCCTTCGACAGGCCGATTGCAATGGCCTGTTTGGAAGATCGCGCGCCGTGCTTGCCACGGCGAACCTTGCGAATTTCCTCGTGCACGAACTCGCCCGCCTGGGTGGTCGTCGACTTTCCCGCGCGCCGGTCCTGTCTGGCCTTTTGCATCGTCTTTCGTTCCGGCATTATCGTTCTCCCGTTGCCGATTTCGGTTTCCGGGACGTCAACGTCCGGCTCAAGGAAACGGTCCTTCAAGCATCGATTTAGCCCACTGCCGCAGGAGCGCCTCTCGGCGATCCTAGGTTCCCGAGATCAAGGCTGCGCAGTGGCGAGCAATCGTTGCTTCCTCGTTTGTCGCCATGACGAGCACGTCCACCGAACTGTCCGTGCCAGCAATGTGCAGCTCTGCCGCGGCGTTGGCGCATGGATCGAGCTCAACACCCAGCCATCGCAGGCGTTCGCAGACCTGGCTGCGAACCTCGCCCGCGTGCTCGCCGATACCGCCGGTGAACACCAGGCATTCCAGTCCGCCCAGCGTGCCAGCCATCGCGACGACCTGCTGCGCGATGCGGAACGTGAAGAGATCAACCGCTTCCTTCGCGGCTGGCTCCTGGCTGGCGAGCAAGACACGCATGTCGGAGGAGATGCCCGAAACGCCGAGCAGCCCCGATTGGTGATAAAGCAGTTGCTCAAGGTCGTCGACCGACATGCCGTTCTGCTGCTGGAGGTAAAGCAGAACGCCCGGATCGATCGTGCCGCAACGGGTCCCCATGACCAGGCCGTCGAGCGGCGTCAGACCCATCGTGGTGTCGATGCTCCGGCCGTTGCGCATGGCGCAGAGGCTCGCGCCATTGCCGAGATGCGCCACCACGGTGCGCTTTGCGGAAAACTCCGGCGAGATGTCGGCAAGGCGGCCTGCGACATATTCAAAGGAGAGCCCATGAAAGCCGTAGCGCCGAATGCCGGCGCGTTCGAGATGTCTCGGGATCGCAAACCGATTGACGGGCGGCGCGAGGCCATGATGGAACGACGTGTCGAAGCATGCGACCTGCATCAGTTCCGGCCGGATCGCGCTGATTGCCCGGATTGGCGTCAGGCAGCGAGGCTGATGCAACGGCGCCAGCGGGGTGAGGGCGTCGAGGACGGCAAGCACCGTCCGATTGACTTCGACCGGTCGCGAAAATTCGCGGCCGCCATGTACGACGCGATGCCCGACGGCACGCAGCCGCTGGCCAAGATGATGTTCGATCCGTGCCAGGACGTCGGCGAACAGCCGATCGGGCGACGCATCTGGTTCGGCTTGCTCCAACGCGAACGACGCGCGGCCGGCCGGGTCGGTGAAGACCAATCGCGACGCGCCCTCGTGCTCGTCGACCTGTGCCTTGCAGAGCAGCGCGGGATCGGTATGCGAAGCATCGAAAACGCCGAACTTGATGCTCGACGAGCCGGAGTTGACGACCAGAACCGCATCGGACGTCGGCATGGCTCAACCGCCCGCAGGTGTGGCGCCGCCAGTGCCGTTTGGCCAGACCCAGTCTCGAACCTCCGGCATGTCCTCGCCATGTTCGCGCACATATCGCGCATGCGCGATCAAGGCGTTCCGGTATTCTTGCTTGATCTGTGCGGCCTTGGTGGCGAGCCCCGGCACGCGCTCGATCACCTCGATCGCGAGATGATAGCGGTCTAATCCATTGAGAACGACCATGTCGAAAGGTGTGGTCGTCGTGCCTTCCTCCACAAAGCCGCGCACATGCATGTTGTCGTGATTGGCCCGGCCATAGGTGAGTCGGTGGATGAGATAAGGGTAGCCGTGGTAGGCAAAGATGACGGGGCGATCGCGCGTGAACAGGCTGTCGAAGTCGCGATCGCTGAGGCCATGAGGGTGCTGTTGCCTCGGCTGCAGCGTCATCAGGTCGACGACGTTGACCACGCGGATCTTGAGGTCGGGGAGGGCCTTGTGCAGCAGATCAACGGCGGCGAGCGTCTCCAGCGTCGGAACGTCACCCGCGCAAGCCATCACGACATCGGGCTCGCTTGTGGCATCTCCGGTTCCGGCCCACGTCCAGATGCCAATGCCGGCATCGCAATGGGTGGCGGCGTCCTGCATCGAAAGCCATTGCGCGGACGGTTGTTTGCCGGCGACGATGACATTGATCCGATCGTAGGTCTGCAGGCAGTGATCGGCGATCCATAGCAGCGTGTTGGCGTCGGGCGGGAAATAGACACGGACGATGTCGGCCTTCTTGTTGGTGACCAGATCGACAAAGCCGGGATCCTGGTGGCTGAAACCGTTGTGATCCTGTCGCCAGACATGCGACGTCAGCAGATAATTGAGCGAGGCGATCGGACGCCGCCACGCCAATTGGCGCGAGACCTTCAGCCATTTGGCGTGCTGGTTGAACATCGAATCCACGATGTGGATGAATGCTTCATAGCAGGAGAAGAAGCCGTGGCGTCCGGTCAATAGATAGCCCTCCAGCCAGCCCTGGCAGAGGTGTTCGCTGAGGACTTCCATGACGCGGCCGTCTTGAGCGAGATGGACATCGTACGGCTCGGTCGGCTCCATCCAGACCCGGTCTGTGGCTTCGAATACGGCATCCAGCCGGTTCGAGGCGGTTTCGTCAGGCCCCATGATGCGGAAATTGCCGGCATTGGCATTCAGCTTGAGGACATCGCGCAGGTATTTTCCGAGCTCGTGGGTCGCTGCGGCGACCGTCTGACCCGGATGCTTCACGTCGACGGCAAATGCGCGGTAATCCGGCAACCGGAGCTCGCGTTTCAGAAGGCCGCCATTGGCGTGCGGATTGGCGCCCATCCGGCGGTTCGCGGTCGGGGCGAGGGCCTGGAGCTCCGGGATCAGCGCACCATCCTTGTCGAACAGTTGCTCTGGATGATAGCTTCGCATCCAGTCTTCAAGCAGCCTGAGATGCGCGGGGTTGTCGCGGACTTGCGCGATCGGCACCTGGTGCGCGCGCCAAAAGCCCTCGACTTTCAGCCCGTCGACCTCCTTCGGACCGGTCCAGCCCTTCGGACTGCGCAGCACGATCATCGGCCAGCGCGGCCGCTCCGATCGTTTGCCGCCGCGCGCCTCGGTTTGGATCTTGTGAATGGCTGCAAGCGCCTCATCCAGGGCAGCGGCCATGGCGCGATGCATCGGCATCGGATTGTCGCCCTCGACGAAAAGCGGCTCATGTCCGTAGCCGCGAAACAGGTTGCGGATTTCCTCGTCGCCCATCCGCCCGAGCACCGTCGGATTGGCGATCTTGTAGCCGTTGAGATGCAGGATCGGCAGCACCGCGCCATCACGCGCGGGATTTAAGAACTTGTTCGAGTGCCACGATGCAGCCAGCGGACCGGTTTCCGCCTCGCCATCGCCGACGACGCAGGCCACGATCAGATCGGGATTGTCGAACGCCGCGCCATAGGCGTGGACCAGCGAATAGCCGAGCTCGCCACCCTCATGAATGGAGCCGGGCGTTTCCGGTGCCGCGTGGCTTGGAATACCGCCGGGGAAGGAAAACTGCCGGAACAACTTTCGCAGACCATCCGCGTCTCGGCCGATGTCGGGATATATCTCGCTGTAGGAGCCTTCGAGATATGTGTTCGCCACCATGCCCGGACCGCCATGTCCGGGACCGCAAATGTAGATGACGTTGAGATCGAGCGCGCGAATGACACGGTTGAGATGGGCATAGACGAAATTCAGGCCCGGTGTGGTGCCCCAATGACCGAGCAGGCGGGGCTTGATGTGTTCCTTGCGCAGCGGCTCGCTAAGCAGCGGATTGTCGAGAAGATAGATCTGGCCGACCGAAAGGTAATTGGCGGCGCGCCAGTAGCGGTCGAGCAGGTCGAGATTGCCGGCGGTCGTTCTTTGTTCGATGGTTGCTTTCATGGAGCCAACTCCTCCCCAAAACTATCACAACAGCTACAGGTTGATCCGGCCGGTGATGATCGCGCTCGACTGATGGCGGGGCCGGGCGGGACGTCGGGCAGCGATAGCGGCGGCGGTTCTTGGCTGCGGTTCTTGGCTGATGCATTGCGTTCGCTGGCTCCAACCGCAGGCGCCGACCCTCGTTCCTTAGTTTGCCGCCTTGGAGCCGCGCACCCGCACACCCTAGCGGTGACGGCGACTGGTTTGTTCTTCGACATCGGCAAACAAGGCATCTCCGGGCGGGACCACCGATCTCTCATATGTAAATGCCGGAACCAGGCAGAGAGATGACAAGCGGCAGCGACTGATGTTTCGACCGCGATTCGATATCCGCCATAGTCATCCGAAGGGTGCAGTTGATGAATCTCATCGACCGCTACTTTTTCGCCGCAACGATCACTGTGACAATTGTACTCTGGCTGTACCTCGGGTTGCTGGTGGCCGGTAGCTGACGGCGCGCGCCTGGAAAATCGGGACCACCCTCCGTCTTGAATTCCCGCTCTTTGAATGGGCCATGACCGCTGTCCTAACGGTGCGCGGAACGACGCGCCTGGGAAACCCAACCGGCGGGAGAACGTTAACGCCTCGATCATCCGCGAAGATCAACTGGCAGAGGTACTGCTATGCGTACGATCTTGATCGTGGAGGACGAGTATTTCATTGCCGATGACTGTGCCACGCTGGCACGACAGGCCGGCTATCACGTCGTCGGCCCGTTCGCTTCGATCGACGAAGCCCGCCCGCACGCGTCCGGAGCGTCCGGCGCGCTGATCGACATCAACGTCAATGGAACCTCGTCCTACAAGTTGATCGATACCCTGCTTGCGATGGGAACACCGGTCACCCTGTATACCGGCTACGACCCCAGCGCGCTGCCCGAGAAGTATGCGCATCTCCCCGTGGTGACCAAGCCGCGCGGGTGTGCGGAGGCTCTCGGGATCTTGTGCAAGCAGATGAGCGTCGCCGAATAGCCGGCGAACTGAACGCAGATCGGTGCGCGCGCCGGGATGCGCAGCGGTGGATATGGGTCCGGCCCCCGTGCCAATGACACCAAAGAGAATGAGCGTTCGCTGCTCTTTCCACACGTCGTCCCTGCGAAAGCATGCGAAAGCAGGGACGACACCGTATGTATTGCGCTGTGATTCCCAACACAGCACTTTGTTGGCAACTTTCCTGGTCGAGGTTTGTTGTCTCCTCATCACCGGCCAAGGCTCTGCCGTAGGCGTCGGTGGCTGAGAGACCGATTGTGCTCCCGCCTGCATAACAGGGAGTACACCATGCCCATCGAGCGGCAAATCTATCGTCTTTCCAATTACCGTGATCTCAACGATACCGAGCGGATGATCCGGGTCGTCGAGCACGCGCGCAAGCTCCTCGCCGAAAGCCGCGCCAGCACGTTTCTGGGCCGCAAGACGCAGGAACCCTTCCCGCAGGCGGAAAGCCAATATGGAATCCTGAATCCTGACCTGTGTTGAGCTTTCGCACCCTGCGGAGGCGGAACCATGCTGGTTGGGGTGATTACTGTGTCACCCCCGCCAGGGAGCAGAGCATGAAGCGGCGCACCGACGCTGGCGACGACCGCGTTCGAACAATCTTCGATGTCTCATGAGATACGTTTGTCGCGATGCCTCGGAGCAAACCCGCTTCGGACTTATCACATGACAGGGCGGCGGCAGCGATCGGGTGACATGTTTCGTCGATGATCGATCCCCTGTTCGCCCGCGCTCAGCTTGCCATCGAAGAAAGTCTCACTTTGCGCGCACAGAAGCGATCGCTCGCGGATCAGCGAGACGATCAGCTCGCCGAGTTGCGGCAATCGGTGCGTAATTCCGCGAGCACGCGCATGGAGATCAAAGCCCACCGCGACAACAGTACGTAAGGCTTTCGCTGGTGGGGGCGGGCAATATCCCTATCGGTCGGCAGGCCGACTAGCGGGCGTTGATGAAGCGTTCGAGATGCATGGAGAATTCGTAGCTCAGCGCCAATTGTCGCCAGGACCTGGCCAGCAACTCGTAATCCTTGCGCGTCCTTTCGACGCCGGACGTCGCGGCCAGACGGTCGGCCTCGTCGGCCAGTTGCCGGCATTCCGCGATCCGATCCGTTGAATCGTGCAGTGTCGTTGTCCTTCCTGAAAACGATGGGAGGATGTATCGCGCCGCCGGTTCACCCGAGATCGTGGACCGAGACAATCAGACAGTATGAGCGTCACCCGGCCTCAAGGTCCTGAGCTGCGCGACGACGAGGCGCAACTCGTTTGCCAATTGGGCGTTACGGATGCGGGTTTCCGTGACGGTTGAGAGGTCGGCGACCAGCGCGCGTTCTGCGGCCGTCTGCTCCAGCAGCTCGATACGTCTTTCGATCTCGGTCATTACACACCCCCGGTCCGATATCGTGACCGGAGTATCGTGAGGCCGTCTGCAAACCTCCGCACTAACATTTGCAAATGCTCGAGCGGATTATTCGTGTCCGGCAGCGTCATTGCCGCGCAGGATCATGCCGGCGAGCCCGTGCGCCATGGCGCGATGATCGAACGGCTTCTCCCACAACGGAACGTCCGCGAATTCGCTGCTCAGCACGATCTTGTCGTATCCCGAGGTGAACACCATCGGCACGCCGCGCGCCTGCAGCTCGCGCGCGACCGGATAGATCATCTGCTTGCGGATGTTTACATCGAGCACCGCTCCATCGATCACGCCGCCGTCTTGAAGGATACGAAGCGCATCGTCGATGTCACCGGCCGGCCCGGCGATATCGGCACCGAGCGCACGCAGCGCGCTGCGCATGTCGTCGGCAAGGAAATATTCGTCTTCGACAATCAGGACGCGCCGTCCGGTCAGGAGAGGGCGTTCGCGCAAAGGTGCAAATTCAGACATGTCGATTCGGGCCGTACCCGGTGTGATGTCGTCGCAAAATTGGAACATAAGCCGAATGCTCGCCTTGTTGTAAACAATATCGGAAAAGGCAGGTTCCATGTCCAATCGGGACATCATCGTCATCGGCGGTTCGGCTGGGGCGACTGCACCGTTGAAGGAGATTCTGGGCCGGCTGCCGGTGGATCTGCCGGCCGCGGTCTTCATCGTATTGCACATACCGTCTCACGGCATCGGCATTCTCTCCACGGTCGCGAACGCCGCCGGCAAGCTGCCGGTCCGGCAGGCGGAAAGCGGCATGGTCATCGAAAATGGTCACGTCTATCTGGCGGCGCCGGACCACCATCTGCTGATCCAGGATGGCCACCTGATGCTCGGCCGCGGGCCACGCGAAAATCTGGTGCGGCCGGCGATCGACGCGCTGTTTCGCTCGGCCGCACTGCACTATGGACCGCGCGTGATTGGCGTTGTGCTCAGCGGCCTGCTGTCCGACGGCGCGGCAGGCCTGAACGCGATCAAGCGGTGCGGTGGGGTCGCGCTGGTTCAGGAGCCCCAGGACGCGATGTCCGATGAAATGCCGCTCAGGGCATTGGAAGCGACCACCGTCGATCTCTGTATCCCGGGCGCACGGCTTGGCGATGTGCTGTCCGATCTGGTTCGGGAGCGGCCCGGCGCGATCCTGCCGATTCCGCCGGAGATCGTGCTGGAGGTGAAAATTGCGGCGGGCGAGCGCGTCGGCAGCGATACGCTGGTCGAGATTGCCGATCCGGCACCGCTGACTTGTCCGGGATGCGGTGGCGTCCTTTCCGAGCTCAAGGTCGGGCACCCGCTGCGATTTCGCTGTCAGGTCGGTCACGCCTATACGGCCGACGCGCTTGCCAAGGAGCAGGAGGGCCGGGTTGACGAGGCGCTCCGGGTCGCACTCCGCATCATCGAGGAGCGCGCCGAACTGGTGCACCGGATGGCCGAGGACGGCCGCCAGAGCGGTCGCCCGGCGGTCGCGCAAATGTATGACGCGCGCGCCGCTGAATATCGCGAATACGCCGATATGATCCGGCGAGTCATGCTACAATCGCTCGATCCGAAGCGACCGGCGCGGAAGGAACCGTGATGGCCAGCGCTGAGCATGCGAACTGGGCCGAACAGCTGCGGTCCGAACGTGCGCTGCTGGTCAAGGCGGACGTCGATATCGAGGAGGGCTGGAGGCGGCTGCGCAGCCAGCAGGATCTGCTGGATTGGCTGCAACGGGCCGGTCACGACACTGTGCAAGCCGAGCGGCTGGTCGGCTTGCTCAAGCAGACCTTGATCGAGTGGGAGCGGCATCGAACCCTGATCGTGCAGCGGGTCGCATATCTCGAGGAGCGGGTGACATCGCACTAGCGCCTGGGAGGAGGATCGGGGATGCGCCTCAGTGCCCTGAACTCCGCTCCAAGTTCGAACATGTGGTCAAACTGCTGCAGGACGCGCTGGCGCCAGAGGTCGTTCTCGTCGATGAGGCGATGGGCTTCTGCAGTCGCCCGTTCCGCACGCCTGATCAGGGCTGTGAGCTCTCCGGATCCATCTATCGTCGGGTCGCCTTCCATCACCTAACTATGACCCTTCCGGTTTTGGAGGGCAATCGATCCCGGAGTCGAGGTTCCCGGGAGGTTGGAGAATTCCTACCTATCCCGTTGGGATAGGACTAAACTCTGCTATCAAAAGACGCGGGCGAGACGCCAGCAGGAGAATGAGAGCCGCTGCAATCATGGATGATGTTGGCCAATCCCAGAGCGGAGACGAAGAGCGCCAGTCCAAGGCGCCGCTGATCATAGGTGTGGGCGCGTCCGCCGGCACCCTCGACAGCATCGAGCGGTTCTTCTCGAAGCTGAGGCTCAATCCGGACCAGGCCGTCGTGCTCGTGTTGCAGTACCGGGATGCCATCGAGGACACCCGGTTGCGCGAAGCGTTGCAGCGATCGGAAGGCGCCCGGCTGTCCGAGATCAGCGACGGACAGCTCGTCGAGGGTGGCACGATCCATCTGTGTCCGTCCGACATGATCACCACCGTTCATGGCGACCGTTTCGCGGTCCGGCGCGCCGAGCAGGCGCGCGCCGAGCGGGCCACCATCGACAGTTTCCTGGTGTCGCTGGCGGAGGAGCGCGCCGAGGAATCGATCGGCGTGGTGCTGGCCGGCACCGGTGGCGACGGCACGCTCGGGGTCGCGACCCTGAAGGATCATGGCGGCCTGGCGATCGCCGAGCGCATCGGGGATGGCGAACCCGATCCGCACGCCGAAGGCAATTCGGCCGTCGCGATCGCGGATTTTGTGCTGCCGCCCGAGGCCATTCCCGAGCATATCGACGTCTATGCCCGCCACCTGCGCCGGCTCGAGGAGAAGCAGGGGTTCGACGAGGTGCTGGCCGCGGCGGCAACCTCGCTTGCGCGCATTGCGGATATCCTTCGCAACAAGACCGGCAACGATTTCCACGGCTACAAGCAGAACACCTTCCTGCGCCGCGTCCAGCGCCGCATGCAGGTGGTGCAGATCGACGATATCTCTGCCTATGTCGATTTCCTGAGAAACGACAAGGACGAGGCGCAACATCTGTTCAACGACCTCCTGATCGGCGTCACGGAATTCTTCCGCGACAAGAAGGAGTTCGATGTCCTGGAAACCCAGATCATTCCGAAGATATTCGAAGGGAAGGGCGTCGGCCAGCAGGTGCGTGTCTGGGTGCTTGGCTGCGCGACCGGCGAAGAGGCCTATTCGATCGGCATTCTGCTGCGCGAGCATATGGCCGGTCTCGACTCGGTGCCGCAGGTGCAGATCTTCGCGACTGACATCGACGGGCGCGCGCTCGCCGCCGCGCGCGTCGGGCGCTATCGCACCAGCATCGAGAACGATATGACGCCGGAACGGCTGGCGCGCTGGTTCGTACGCGAAGGCGACACCTACTGCGTCGTCAAGGAGCTGCGCGAGATGTGCATTTTCTCGCAGCACAACGTCATCAAGGACGCGCCGTTCTCCAAGCTCGATTTGATCTCGTGCCGCAACCTGCTGATCTATCTCAATGCCGAGCTGCAGAACCGCGTCATCCCGCTGTTCCATTTTGCGCTGCTGCCGGACCGGTACCTGTTTCTCGGCAATTCCGAGAACGTCACCCGGCATCCGAAGCTGTTCGCGCCGGTCGACCGGCGCGCACGCATCTTCAAGAAGCTCGAGACCGGGACGCGGCTGCCGCCGGAATTCCCGATCACGACGGCGGCCGGGCGAGCCGCGATCGACATACCACCGGTCCGCTCCATCGGCCCCGATGTCGGCCTCGAGCGCCGCGCCCAGCGCATCGCCGAGCGCTATGCGCCGGCCTATGTGATCACCGACGACCACTTTCACATCCTGCATTTCTCCGGCCGCACCGGCCGCTATATCGAGCCGACCGCAGGCACGGCGACCCTCGACCTGCTGCAACTCGTGCACCGCGACCTCAGACTTGAGCTGCGCACGGCGCTCAGCCGTGCCGCGGAAACCAACGAGGCCGCGCATGCCGAGCAGGTGCAACTCGGCGTCAACGGGCATCGCGTGCTGGTCGACATCACGGCCGAACCAATTCTCGACGGCCCTGCGGGTCACCGCAATTTCGTCGTGCTGTTCAAGGATGGGCCGATCCGCCCTGTGGATCGCGCCGAAACCAATCCCAACGTTCTGGTCAGGACCGAGCATGTCGAGCGGCTGGAAAGCGAGCTGCGCGCCACCCGCGAGCGGTTGCAGGCCACGATCGAGGAGCTCGAAAGCACCAATGAGGAACTGAAATCCTCCAACGAGGAGTATCAATCGCTCAATGAGGAGCTGCAATCCGCCAACGAGGAACTGGAGACCTCGCGCGAGGAATTGCAGTCGGTCAACGAGGAGCTGACGACCGTCAACGGCGAGCTGGCGCATCGCGTGCAGGAATTGACCCGCGCCACCAGCGACCTGAAGAATTTCCTCGAGAGCACGCAGATCGCGACCGTGTTCCTGGACAACGATCTGAAGGTGATGAACTTCACGCCGGCGATCACGCATTTGCTGCATCTGGTCGAGACCGATGTCGGCCGCCCGATCGCGCATATCAAGGCGCGCATCCCGATCGAGGAGCTCTACGACGATGTGCGGCGCGTGCTGCGGACGCTGGCCAGCGCCGAGCGCGAGCTGACCGCGCCCGACAGCGGCACGCGCTATATCGTGCGCATCCTGCCGTACCGCAGCATCGACAATTTCATCGCCGGCGTCGTGATCACCTTCATCGACGTCACCGCGATCACGCGGGCCGAGGAGCGGCAGCGGCTGCTACTTGCCGAGCTGCAGCATCGCGTGCGCAACACGCTCGGCGTGGTCCGCTCGATCGCGCGCCGCTCGGCCGAGACCAGCGCGAACGTCGAGGACTACGCATCGCATCTCGACGGCCGGCTCAACGCCTTCGCGCGGACCCAGTCGCTGGTGACCCGCGATCCGGAAGGCGGCGTCGACCTCGAATATCTCGTGGTCGAGGAATTGCTTGCGTACAACGCGAAGGAAGGCGAGCAACTGAAGGTCGCAGGTCCCGGGATCCGGCTCCAGCCCAAGGCCGCGGAGACCTTCGCGCTGGCACTCCACGAGCTCGCAACCAATGCCTTGAAGTATGGCGCGCTGAGCGATACGGCCGGGCGCATCGACGTCTCATGGCGCATCGATGATGCGGCCGATCCGCGGCAACTGCTGTTCGACTGGCGCGAGCGCAACGGGCCCGCGGTGGCGCCGCCGCGCCGCAGGGGATTTGGATCCGATCTCCTGGAGCGGACGCTGGCGTTCGAGTTCAAGGGCAAGAGCACGCTCGAGTTCAATCCGTCGGGACTGCACTGCACGATCGCCATACCGATGAACCCGCAAGCCATCCATACGCCGAGCATGGGGAGCTAGATGCATCCCCCGATCCTCGAGGGAAATCTGGCGCAGCCGGTGATCCGGCGGCTCAATGCCCTGCGGCAATTGTCCGAACGCGGGATCGCGTTGCTGCAACAGGCGATCCAGGAAGGGCTGCATCGGGCCCGCCCGGGCGAAGACCTCGCCACCGAGGGCGATCCGGTCGAGAGCGTCAGGATCATCCTGTCGGGCTGGCTCTGCCGCTACAAGACGCTGCCGGACGGCCGCCGCCAGATCGTCAATTTCATCCTGCCGGGCGACAGCTGCGACGCCTGCGTTTATCTTTTGTCGGTGATGGATCATTCGATCGGCGCGCTGACCCCGGTCACTTATGCCGACATCAAGCGGCCAGCGTTCGAGCAACTGCTGGCGAGCGACCGTTCGCTGGAGGAGGCGCTGTGGTGCGAAACCATGGTGAACAGCGCGATCCAGCGGGAATGGACGGTCAATATCGGACGGCGCGTGGCGCTGGAGCGGGTCGCGCATCTGTTGTGCGAACTCCATGAGCGCCTGCTGCCGGTTGGAATGATCGACGGCGATTCCTGCCTGTTCCCGGTCACGCAGATGGATCTCGCCGATGCCACCGGCCTGTCGGTGGTCCACGTCAACAGGACGCTGCAGGAGCTGCGCGGCTCCGGCCTGATCGTGCTGCGCGACCGCATGCTGACGATCAACGACCTGAAGCTGCTCAAGGACACGGCGTTGTTTTCGGCCGACTATCTGCACACCAAGCGGCGCGGCTGAGACGCGGCAAGGCGGCTCTATGCTGCTCCCCCTGAAATCGCGACGGATGCCGGTGCGGCGGGCGCGCGAGGCGCCGCAGGCGTTCGCTGATGCGATCCTTGAAATGTCGCAGCGGGACTGACGCGGAGGCGCGTCATTTTGCAGAGCGCACTGACGATCTGAACATGACAGTGATTTGTCGCGACGAAGACAGCGCGACGGTCGGCCGCGCAAGATTTGGATACGGCTGTTAACATACTTGAACTCCTCTCGCGCGGTGTCGCGCTACGATGCAGTTCGATCCACGAGGGCAGGGAGGCAATCATGCTCGATGGAGAGACGGCCGCAGTGCTTCGCGCGGTGCTCGACGAGGTCTGCGGAGGCGTGCCGCGCTCGGATACGACGAAGCGGACCAACGTCGCCTCTGGATTGCTGCAGGCCATTCGCGAGGGACGCTCGTCAATCGATGAGCTGCGCATCGCAGGCCAGGCCGCGTTGCGCACCGCCCCGAGCATGTGGCGCTAGGCGGTCTGATCGGGCAATCGCAGCGGCACGATTGTGCGTCGCACATTTGCAGACGTTAGTGCCGGAACTGACTTCGACGCGCATGCTCTCGCGAGCTGACGCGCCGACCGGCCGTCAGCGCAACCAGGAGAACCCCGCTACGACCCCAGCTCTCCATCCCTGAGCTGGGGTCACTTGTGTCGAACAGGGAGTGGAGCCACAGCGATCGAGTAGAGCGTCGAGGGCTCCTCGATCTCGTCCTCCGGTCACGTCCAGCCGCCATGATGGTGAAGGAACGTTCAGGAAAGTTCCGGTCCTGTTCCTGCAACATGCGCGGACGCCAGTCGTTATCACGGCGTACTAGAAAGGAGGATGCCATGACGAAGCTTACTTACGCTCTTGCCGCGGTTGCGGCACTCTCGATAGCGGCACCGACCGTTGCGAGCGCGCAGGGTGTGGGCATCTATGTCGGCGGGGACCACGGCTACTACAGCGATCGATATTATGGTGGTCCGCGCGTCGACGTATACCGGCATGACCGGGGCTGGCACCACGGCTGGTACAACCATCATCGCGACTACTACCGCGACCGCGGCTTCGTGATCCGTGGTCATGACTGGGACGACGACTAACGGTGTTGGTCGCACGTCGCGATCAGCAGATCGCGACGACCAATGAGGGCCTCGCTTCGGCGGGGCCCTTTTTATTGGCCTGCCGCATCGCGCCGGTTCGTCCGCGTAGGAACCTTGGCTTCTCCACCAGATTGTCAGGACGGGAAGGACGGAGGAGGTTTTCATGAACCAGTTGATTTATCTGGTCGGACTGATCGTGGTCATTTTGGCGATATTGTCGTTCTTCGGGCTGCGGTAGGCGCGTCATGGATAACGAGCGAGGGCTTGCCGTGTCCGCCGCCAACAGGACCGGGCTTCGGCTGCAATGGAGTCCGGTCATCGCCGGCGCGCTGGCTGCGGCGGCGCTGTCGGTGATCCTGATCGGCTTCGGCGCGGCGGTCGGGTTGGGTGTCAGTTCAAGCTCGCCGTCATGGCGCGACGCATCAGCCGCGCTCGCGTTGCTGTCGGGGCTGTATCTGATCCTGCAGGCATTGGTGAGCTTCGGCGTCGGCGGCTACATCGCCGGCCGGGCCCAGCGCGTGATCGGCGCGACGCCATCCGACGAGATCGACAGCCGCGACGGGCTTCACGGCCTGACCGCCTGGGCGCTCGCCGTCATCCTCGGTGCTACGATCGTCGCGCTGGTTGGCCTGTCAACCGCGCGTCCGGTGGTTCAGAACCGGCCATCTGCGACGGCCGCGGAGCCGCTGCTGAGCGCCGAGCTCGACCGCCTGTACCGGTCAGTGCGGCGTCCGGCCAATCTCGATATCGGCTATGAGCGGGCAGAGGCCGGTCGCATCCTGCTGACGAGCTCCAGCCGCAGTGGCGTCAGCTCCGACGATCGCAGCTATCTGATCCAGCAGGTGGCGGCCGCGACCGGTCTGCCTGCTGCGGAGGCGGAGAAACGCGTCGACAGCGTGATGGGCGATGCCAGGACCGCCATCCAGCGGTCGCGACGCAGCGCAGTGATCTTGGCTTTCTCGGTTGCGGCGGCGTTGCTGTTCGGTGCGGTCGCCGCGTGGGCCGCGGCCGGCGCGGGTGGCCGTCACCGCGACGGCGCCGCGCTGCCGGAGTGGATGGGCGGCAGGCCGACGACGGCCGTGCCGATTGTCTGATGCAGTTGTGAATGTCCTTCAAGGGAGACGATGATGGCAACGATCTTGGTGATGGACCACTCCGGCGACACGAGACAGCAGTTCGACCCCGACAACAGTGAGCAGCTGGCCTGGGCGAATGCTCGCTTCACCCAGCTCACGTCGGACGGCTACACCGCCGCAATCCGGCAAGCGACCGGAGAGGCGAAGTTGGTCCGCGCGCTCGATCCGACCGCCGAGGAAACCCTGTTCTATCCGAGGCTGGTCGGCGGCTGACGCCAATGCTCGCCCGTCTGCGCGAGATGTCCCTGCGGTCCGTGCTCCGGCGCGCCGCCGGCACGCTGGGTGCGACGCTGGCCGCGATCTGGGATCGCTGGCAGGCCTATGAGCGAATTGAGGCGCGCGGACTTGCGCTGCTGTCCGCGTGGCTGTCACCCGAGCAGCGGGCGCAGTTCGAAAAGTATAAGCGCTTCGACGTCATCGGCTCGGACTCCGGCAAGCGATACCGGATTTGCTACGGCACCTCGACCAACGTCTATGAGATGGACGGCGGCGATCGTATCGTGCTGGGCTGGTGCTTCCGGCCCGTCGGCGCGCTGGCGGCGGGCGACGTGATGCTTGCCCAGAAGATCGCGCTCGAAACCGACGAGCGCGGGACGCTCATGGTCGCGAAGCCATTCCCGAGCTCCATGCCGCCACGCGCAAATCTCCCTCCGGTCAGTTAGCGCTCGGTTCGCGCTGTCCCGCATGGCGCAAACTGTTGCGCGTTGCCGGGGAGGAACGTCGATCTTCCCGCCGGGTTGTCGGATGCCGACTTGCAATGGACCTCGTCATGCGCGTCAACACGTCGTCTTCGCTGAGCCTGATCTTCCGCTCCTACCTTGCGGACTTGCGACAATGGATGACGCGCCTCGTGACCGGCTACGCATTTGCGTGCAGCTTCATGCTGGCGGGTGCGGTCTCGCTTCTGATCGCGACCGGGATCGGGGTTGGCGCGGCTTTCCACGCCCTTGAAATGCATTACGGCATCTGGATCGCATATGCCGCGATCGGCGGCGCCTTTGTCCTCCTCGGGATCCTGGGGCTCGTCATGGGCCGCGTGCTGCTCGCGCGTCCTGCGCCGGCCGTGCCGCGCCCGGGCCGACAGGCCGACATGCTCAAGCGCGCGATCGCAGTGCCCGTCGCCGCGCGGCTGATCGCCACCACGCGGACGGGAGCAGGGGCGAGCGTAGATCCCACCACCCGCGCACTGGCCGCCGGAGCTGCAATCATGCTTGTCGGCTGGTTTGCTGCATCGCGCGCCCGGCGTCAGCGCGATGCGATCCAGGACTAGCGATGGGTACGCTGCGCAATTGGCCGAACGACCTGATGCTCGCCGGTGCAACGGCTCTGGCGACGTTGGCGATCGCTCGCCAGCTGTCCCGATCGGAGCGGCCGTCCGCTCGGGAGCAGGGCGTCGAACCCGCGCTGGCCGAAACGCAAGATCGTGGACGGCTCGCCGACACGCCGCTCGAGATTCCGACTGCCGGCTGGAAGGACATTCTGCTGCGCACCTATCAGCAGATCGACGAGGACCGTCTGCTGGCAACCGCGGCCGGCGTCGTGTTCTATGGCCTGCTCGCGATCTTCCCGGCGATCACCGCGCTGGTCTCGAGCTACGGCCTGTTCGCCGATCCGTCCACGATCTCATCGAACCTGCAGAGCCTGGCGCTGATGCTGCCGGAAGGCTCGTTTGCGATCGTCCAGGACCAGATCGCGCGCGTGCTCGCGAAGGGGACCTCGACGCTCGGCCTGACCTTTGCCGCCGGCCTGCTGATCGCGATCTGGAGCGCCAATGCCGGCATGAAGGCGATCTTCGATGCGCTCAACGTCGTCTATGACGAGAAGGAAAAGCGCAGCTTCGTCAAACTGAATCTGATGTCCCTCTCGTTCACGATCGCCGGGCTGATTTCCATCATGCTGATGGTCGGAGCGGTGGTCGTCGTCCCGCTTCTGCTACAGCAGGTCGGACTGGGCACGACCGCCGAGCTCGTCATCCGGTTCGGACGGTGGCCGATCCTGGTGCTCCTGCTCCTCACCGCGCTCGCGGTGCTGTACCGCTATGGTCCGAGCCGAACCAGGCCGCGCTGGCAGTGGCTCAGCGTCGGCGCCGTCGCAGCGGCCGTGCTGTGGCTGGCCGGTTCGGTGCTGCTCTCCTGGTATCTGGCGAACTTCGGCGATTACAACGCGACCTATGGCTCGCTGGGGGCGGCCATCGGTCTGATGACGTGGATGTGGATGTCCGCCATCATCGTGCTGTGCGGGGCAGAGCTGAATTCAGAGATCGAGCATCAGACCATGCTCGATTCGACCGAGGGCCGCCGCAAGCCGCTCGGAGCGCGTGGCGCAACCATGGCCGACACGGTCGGCAGGGCGTCTTAGCCGGCGCAGACCCCGCAGCAGCGCACCCGGCAATGAGCATAGGAACCAACGGCATGACCCGCGCTTATGCCAAAATGGTTGAGATCAACGTGCTGGAAAAACCGATCGAGCGGATCAAGCAAACCTGCGAGCTGATGGGCATCGCGGACAGGTTCGACCGCGCGCTTCCCGAACTCGAGACCTTCCTCGAAGCCGAGATCGCGCAGGGCGAAGTCCGCGAGTCGAAGCTGACCCTTGATGGACTTTGCTACCTGCGCCAGCTGCTGGCGCAGGCGTGAGGTATCGACATGGCATTCTCTGAGGAAATGAACCGATGCGTCGAGACCTGTCTGTCCTGCTATAGGACCTGCCTCGGCACGGCCATGAACCATTGTCTCGTCACCGGCGGCAAGCATGTCGAGCCGGCGCATTTCCGATTGATGATGGCTTGTGCGGAAATGTGCCGGACGGCGGCCCATTTCATGCTGATCAACACCCCGCACCACAAGCACACCTGCCGGGAATGCGCGGAGATCTGTGGTGAATGCGCCGAGGATTGCGAGCGCGTCGCCGGCATGGACGAATGCGTGGCGATGTGCCGTGCGTGCGCGGAATCCTGCCGCAAGATGGCGGCCTGACGGCGCGAGCTCCCCGTTCGGTCAATCGGAGCTGACGTAATGGGCGCGCCAGAGCAGCGCCGTGACGATCAGGGCGATGACCCCGGCGGCAATCACGATCCACGGTACATAGTCGGCCATTGGCGCACCTGACGCTCCGCTTCGCGAGCCGGGCCTTTGCGAGCCAGGGCCGCGAAGCGGAGCCGTGTAAGTCTAGAGTTGCGCGTGTTGGGTGGTCGGGCGTGAGGTCTGGCTGAGCGCCATGCCCGTACCATCGCTGGCCTGGATCAGGGCGATATCCCCGAGGGCGATGATTCCGACCAGGCGCTTGTCCCGGCTCAGCACCGGCAGGCGCCGAACCTGGATCGCACCCATGTTCTGCGCGATGTCGTCGAGCTCCTGATCCTCGAAACAATACTTCACCTCGGCCGTCATGGCGTCGCCGACCCGCGAGTCGGGGCCGCGCCCCATTCCGATGCCGCGAAGCGCGATCTCGCGGTCCGTGATCATGCCGACCAGGCGCTCGCTATCGGTAACCGGCAGCAGGCCGACGCCAAGCGCTGCCATCGCTTCTGCAGCATCGCGGAGCGTATCGTCGGGGGTGCACAGCTGGACGTCAGGTGTCATCGCGTCGCAAACCTTCATGATAGCCTCTCCATTTGGCTGGTTGCGTCAACGGCCTAACGATGCCGCCCGGAACGGCGTTCCTAACAAGGCGAGGCGGATGGCAATGTTGGTCCAGGTCGGATGAAGCGGCATGTCCCGCTCCGTGCCTAGGCTACGCCGGGATAGGTCGCCGACTTCAGCAGGCGTGCAGGATGTGCCGCGTTGGCCGCAAGCATGGTGGTGGTCTGCACAGTCTTGTCGTAGGGCTTTTTGAGGTCCTTGTAGTGGGTCGGGGAGGGATCCTTGCCCCGCTTCAGCGTGTAGTTCAGCGCAATGGCTTTCAACGATCGGATGGCATCGCGTCGGCTCGTCTCTTTGGCAGCCAATGCAGGCTGGAACCGTTCGTTCCTATTGCGAACGCCGCCGAGGAACGGTGGCGCCGAGTAGCGCGCAAAGCCGTTTGGCATCCGCCGGCGCTGCGCTCTTCTGGTCGTTGTCGAAATAGACATAGATGTCGCATCCCTGCCGCTTCCAGCCGCGGATGCGTTTGGCCCAGTCGGAAAGCTCGGCCGGCTTGTAGTGCCCGCGATATCGGCCGCCCGGGCCGTGGCCGCGGACGTAGACGAAATCCGCGGTCCGTTTCCACGGCGCCGGCGCGTCGTGGTGATCGGAAATGCAGAGCGCGATATTGCGATCCGCCAGCAGCTTCAGGATATGCGGCTCGTACCAGCTGGGGTGGCGGAATTCGAACGCATAGCGCCGCCGCCGCTTCAACAGCTTCAGGAACGAGGCTAGCCGATCGGCATCGATCGTGAAGTTCGGCGGCAGCTGAAACAGGACCGGGCCGGCCTTGTTGCGCAGCAACGACAGACGCTCTTCCAGCAATTGGAGACTGTTGACCGAGTTCGCGGAGAGGCGCTTCCAGTGCGTGATGAATTTCGACGCCTTCCAGGCGAAGACGAAATCCGCATCGGTCGCATCGCGCCAGCCTGTCACCGCCTGTTCGGTCGGCGTGCGGTAGAAGACGCCGTTCAGCTCAGTCGTCGGAAACTGCGTCGCGTAGTAGTCGAGTTGCCGCTTGAGCGGCAAGCCCTTGGGAAAGAACGGACCGCGCCAGGACGAATAGTGCCAGCCGGAGGTGCCAATCAATACGAGCGCCATGCGATGGTCCAAGCGGTGGATCAAGCCTTCGCTTTAAGGCTTGGTGATCCCGTCGCGCTCGGCAAGGTCGGCTTCCCAACCGAACACCGAGCGGCCGTCGAGCGAAGGAGAACGGGCCCGCTCGTTCGCGACAAACGCCTCGAAGGAGGGGCCGGTGGCGGTTCGTTCCAATCTGCGGGCCTGATCGTCGAGCCGCTTCAGCGCCTGCATCTCCTCATCGCGGCCGAGCTTTGCCTGCTGCACGGCCGACTTCAGCACGCGGATGGTCTCGTCATAGACCTTGATCGGCACCGGGAAGGGATGACGGTCCTTGCCGCCATGGGCGAGCGAGAAGCGCGCCGGGTCGCGGAAGCGATAGGGCGTCCCGTGAACGACCTCGGCGACCATCGCGAGCGACTGCACCGTGCGGGCGCCGACGCCGGGCGTCAGCAGCAGCTCGGGAAAATCCAGCGGCCCGCGATCGGCAGCCGCGGCCAGGGTGCCGTGCAGGCGGCGCACGAACACGTCGCTCGAGCGCACGTCGTGATGCGCGGGCATGATCAGGTGGAGGAGATCCGGTTGCGCGGTCGCGCTCTCCGTCAGCTCGGCATATTCGCGCGTGATGCCGTCCGGCCCCAGCGCAGCGAGCAGATCGAGCTGCGCCTGGCGCGAGCCTTCGGCGCGGTGATCGGTGAGATTGACGATCTCGCCCTGCGTCGGGCCGTCGATCGCGCTGTGCGGCTCGTCGACGAAGCTACGCAGGCCTTCGGAGTGCCAGTGATAGCGGCGGGCCTGCCGCTTGTCGCCGTTCATGCCTTGCTGGACGACGGTCCATTTGCCGTCGTCGGTGACGAAGAAACCATGCAGGTAGAGCTCGAATCCGTCCTGCACCGCGGCGCTGTCGACCTTGGCCACCAGCCGGCTCGCGCGGGTTAGGGCGGCACCGTCGAATCCGACGCGGTCGCCGAGGGCGGACAGTTCATCGGGCGTGCGGCGCGAGTGCTTGCCGCGCCCGCCGCAGACGTGGATTCCGAGCTCGCCCTGCAGCGGCGCCAGACCTCGCTTCAGCGCACCGATGACGCTGGTGGTGATGCCGGACGAGTGCCAGTCCATGCCCATCACGGCGCCGAACGACTGGAACCAGAACGGATGCGACAGTCGCTGCAAAAAGGCATCGCGGCCGTAATGGTGGACGACGGCCTGCGTGATGATGCCACCCAGCGTCGCCATGCGCGCCGCCAGCCATGGCGGCACGCGGCCGCCATGGAGCGGAAGATCGGCGCTGCCGGTGCGTCGGGCCATCGGGCTCCCAGATTGCTGAATCGGCGTCCAATCTACCAGCAAATGCGAGCATGTGTACAAAGCGGACGTCGCTTCATCGCGCGTCTGGTCAGGCGGCTTCGGCGTTGATGCCGCTGACGGCAAGCTTGGTGAGCGCTTCATCCGTCTTCTTTTCCTCGGCCAGGGTCTGGTCGATGAGCTTGACCGCATCCTTCATGCTGAGCCGGTTGGCCCAAGCCTTCAAGGTGCCGTAGCGGGCGATCTCGTAATGTTCGACCGCCTGGGCTGCCGAGAGCAGGCCCGCGTCGAGCGCCGGCGTGTCGGCATACTCCTCCATGATCTCCTTACCCTCGTCGATGATCCCCTCGATGGCGTCGCACTTCTTGCCGCGCGCCGGCTTGCCCATCAGGTCGAAGATCTGCTCGAGCCGCTCGATCTGTCCTTCGGTCTCGTCATGATGCTTCTCGAACGCCGCACGCAGATCGTCGGACTCGGCGGCCTTGGCCATCCGCGGCAACGCCTTCAGTATCTGCTTTTCCGCGTAATAAATGTCCTTGAGGGTATCGAGGAAGAGGGCGCTGAGATCCTTGTCCGGCATTGGTCGCTCCGTGTGTTGGGTGAATAGTCCGGAGTGCCAACACGAGTGCGGAAAGCAAGTTCCTATCCTTGATCGATGCGTGGCAAAGCGCCTCGTCGGCCGTCGCACATTCGAGCGGGTCACGATGGAGCTTGGTCGGATTGCGAAGTCTGGATTGCGAAGTCTTGCCGCAACGTGCCTTCGGAACGAAGCCTCGGCCGGCCCGTTGGTCGGTCTCATCGTTCAAGGGAGAACCGCAATGGATTGGAATCGTGTCGAAGGCAACTGGAAGCAGGTCAAGGGCAAGGTCAAGGAGCAGTGGGGCAAGCTCACCGATGACGATCTCGATGTGATCGACGGCAAGCAGGACCAGCTCGAGGGCCGTCTGCAGCAGCGCTACGGCTATGCCAAGGATCAAGCCGCCAAGGAAGTGAACGACTGGTACGGCCGCCAGAAATGGTGAACGGGACCGCGTTCCGGGCCCCGCTTCGGCGGGGCCTTTCGCGGCCTGGGCGGCTGAGCTTGCGTGTGACGGCATCCGGTCGGCGCGCGCAGGAGTGAGCGATGGGACAGCTTCTGAGCCCGCCAGGTCCGCGCGCGGCGCACCTTTGCATCGATATGCAGCGGCTGTTCGAGCCCGGAGCGCCCTGGGCGACGCCCTGGATGGACCGCGTGCTGCCGCGCATCATCGAGCTGGCACGGCATGCGCCTGAACGTACCGTGTTCACCCGCTTCATTCCGCCGCGCTCGAAGCACGACGCGCGAGGGATTTGGCGGGCTTATTATGAGAAATGGGAATGCGTGACCCGCGAGCGGCTCGATCCGGAGTTGATCGAGCTCGTGCCGGCGCTCGCCGCCTGTGTGCCGCCGGCCGCCATCGTCGACCGGCCGATCTACAACGCGTTCGGCAACGGGCGCCTGCAAGCTCATCTGGATGCGCATGGGATCGATACGGTGATCGTGTCGGGCGGCGAGACCGACGTGTGCGTGCTCGCCACCGTGCTGGCCGCGATCGATATCGGCTACCGGGTGATCGTGGCCGAGGACGCCTTGTGCAGCTCTTCCGATCAAAGCCATGACGCGCTGCTGCAGCTCTATGCCGAACGCTTCAGCATCCAGATCGAGGTGGCATCCACGGCCGATATCCTCCGGATGTGGACCCTCGACGACTGAAGCGACAACGGGCCGAAACGAGGTACCGGTATCAGGGCAATCGGAGCAGGGGTGGCAATACCTACTTCCTGGGGCTGAGCTGACGCTGGCGATGCGTAGCTGCGAGGCAGGCGTGCCGGCTCATCGCTCAACCGCTGGAAGGTAGGACTGGGCCGTCGATCTGTCAGACGGAGCCAAGGTTCCTGATTCTCGGCGTCACGGCGAAGGTGAGCGGAGCTATGGGATAGCTGCCGGTGATCGTAGCCACGCCCATATCCATAATTCGCATAAGGTATATTATGGAATATTTATATCTACAATTAGATCAGATATTTAGTGGGAAATCTTCGCACTGGTCCGCAAGTTGGCGTGTATGCTGATGTGTCCTGAACGGTCGCCTAGCCGGTGCTGGTGCCGCAGCGATGCACGCGCGCGCATCTCGTCTGAAAGCCGATATTGCCGCCGCGTACGGACGCTGCAATAAGCCCCAGCTGTGCAGAGATCGCTGGTGACCCCGCGGCATCAGGTCCGTATAGGATGGCATCTCAGAACAACAACAAGCCTCTTGAGGGAGCAACCAATGAGCTTTTCACGACGCACGCTGCTGAAGGTTTCCGCCGCTTCCGCCGTCCTCGGCGGGATCGGCGCGCCCTATGTCGCGCGCGCCCAGTCGGCCGAATTCTCTTACAAGTTCGCCAACAACCTGCCGGAGTCGCATCCGTTCGTGGCGCGCGCCCGGGAGATGGCCGCGGCGATCAAGACCGAGACCAACGGCCGGTTTGACCTGCAGGTGTTCCCGAACAGCCAGCTCGGTTCCGATACCGACATGCTGAGCCAGGTGCGCTCCGGCGGCGTCGAGTTCTTCACGCTGTCCGGCCTGATCCTGGCAACCCTGGTGCCGGCCGCCTCGATCAACGGCATCGGCTTCGCATTCCCGGACTATCCCACGGTCTGGAAGGCCATGGACGGCGAGCTCGGCGCCTATGTGCGCGGCGAGATCAACAAGGCCGGCCTCGAGGTCATGGAGAAGATCTGGGACAACGGCTTCCGGCAGACCACATCGTCGACCAAGCCGATCACCGGTCCCGACGACCTCAAGGGCTTCAAGATCCGCGTGCCGGTGTCGCCGCTGTGGACCTCGATGTTCAAGGCGTTCGATGCATCGCCCGCCTCGATCAATTTCAGCGAGGTCTATTCGGCGCTGCAGACCAAGATCGTCGAAGGCCAGGAAAACCCGCTGGCGCTGATCTCGGCGGCGAAGCTCTACGAGGTGCAGAAATACTGCTCGATGACCAACCACATGTGGGACGGCTTCTGGTTCCTGATGAACCGCCGGGCCTGGGCGGCGCTGCCGGACGATATCAAGACCATCGTCGCCAAGAACGTCAACGCGGCGGCCGTCAAGGAGCGTGAGGACACCGAGAAGCTGAACGCCACCGTGAAGCAGGAGCTCACGGGCAAGGGGCTCGTCTTCAACCAGCCCGAGGTCGGGCCGTTCCGCGACAAGCTCCGCGCCGCCGGCTTCTACGCCGAGTGGAAGGGCAAGTACGGCGAGAAGGCCTGGGATCTGCTCGAGAAGTCCGTCGGCAAACTGTCCTGATCGATCAAAGCAGGAGGCTTGCCATGGCTCATGTCGAGATGACGCCGGCCGTGGCCGGCGAGGCGGCGTCGCAGCCCCCTCGCCGCCGCTCCGTTCTCGGTTCCATCGACGCGGCGCTCGGAATGCTGGTGGAAATCCCGGCGGCGATCCTTGTCGTCGCCGAGGTCGTGATTCTGTTCGCCGGCGTGGTGTCGCGCTACGTGCTCCATGCGCCGCTGATCTGGTCCGACGAACTGGCGTCGATCCTGTTCCTGTGGCTCGCGATGCTCGGCTCGGCAGTTGCGTTCCGCCGCGGCGAGCACATGCGGATGACGGCGCTGGTCGCAAGCGCGGGACCGCGGCTCTGGGCCTATCTCGATGTGATCGCGACCTGCGCCGCGCTGGCGTTCCTGATCCTGATCGTGCGGCCGGCCTATGAATATGCCTACGAGGAAAGCTTCATCACCACGCCGGCGCTGCAGATATCCAACACCTGGCGCGCGGCGGCGCTGCCGGTCGGCACCTGCCTGATGGCGCTGTTCGCGCTGCTGCGGCTGGCGCGGGTCGGCGATTTCAGGACCTTCCTGCTGGCCGCGCTGACCGTAGCTGCGCTGATCGGGCTGTTCTGGCTGGCACAGCCGATGCTGCGGCCGCTCGGCAATCTCAACCTGATCATCTTCTTCGTCGGCGTGGTCGGCTTCTGCGTGTTCGCCGGCGTGCCGATCGGCTTTGCCTTCGGCATGGCGATCTTCGGCTATCTGGCGCTGACGACCCGAACGCCGCTGATGGTACTGGTCGGCCGGATGGACGAGGGCATGAGCCATCTGATCCTGCTGTCGGTGCCGCTGTTCGTCTTCCTCGGTCTCCTGATCGAGATGACCGGCATGGCGCGGGCCATGGTGGCGTTCCTGGCGAGCCTGCTCGGCCATGTCCGCGGCGGCCTGCATTACGTGCTGGTCGGCGCCATGTATCTGGTCTCCGGCATCTCCGGATCGAAGGCCGCCGACATGGCCGCGGTCGCGCCCGTGCTGTTCCCGGAGATGAAGCAGCGCGGCGCCAAGCCGGGCGATCTGGTCGCCCTGCTCGCCGCCACCGGCGCGCAGACCGAAACCATTCCGCCGAGCCTCGTGCTGATCACGATCGGCTCGGTGACCGGCGTCTCGATCTCGGCGCTGTTCACCGGCGGCCTGCTGCCCGGCGTGGTGCTGGCGATCACGCTGTCGGGGCTGGTGTGGTGGCGCTACCGCGGCGAAGACCGCAGCCACGTCCAGCGCGCCACCGGCAGCGAGATCGGCAAGGCGTTGGTGTTCGCCCTGCCCGCATTGGCCCTGCCCTTCGTGATCCGCTACGCCGTGGTCGAAGGCATCGCCACCGCCACCGAAGTGTCGACCATCGGCATCGTCTACGCCTTCGTCATCGGCCTCTTGATCTACCGCCAGTTCAACTGGCGACGTCTGTTGCCGATGCTGATCGACACGGCATGCCTGTCGGGGGCGATCCTGTTCATCATCGGTACCGCGACCGGCATGGCCTGGGGCCTGACCCAGTCCGGCTTCTCGCGGGCGCTGGCGGCGGCGATGACCGGGCTGCCGGGCGGTTCAGCGACCTTCATTGCGGTCTCGATCCTGGCCTTCGTGATCCTCGGCAGCGTGCTCGAGGGCATCCCGGCGATCGTGCTGTTCGGGCCGCTGCTGTTTCCGATTGCGCACCAGGTCGGCGTCCACGAGGTGCACTACGCCATGATCATCATCCTGGCGATGGGCATCGGGCTGTTCGCGCCGCCGTTCGGGGTCGGCTATTATGCCGCCTGCGCCATCGGGCGCGTCGATCCGGCCGAGGGTATCCGGCCGATCTGGGGTTACATGCTGGCGCTGTTGATCGGCCTGATCATCGTCGCCATCTTCCCCTGGATATCGATCGGTTTCCTGTAAAGCACCTTGCGGATGGGATAGAGCCATGAGTGCAGCTCAGAACCAGTACTCGATCGGGTTGGACAAGACGCCGGCCAACTACGTGCCGCTCTCGCCGCTGAGCTTCCTGGCGCGGTCGGCCGCCGTCTATCCCGACCATCTCAGCGCGGTCTATGAGGGCCGCAGCTTCACCTGGAAAGAGACCTACGAGCGCTGCAGGCGCTTTGCGTCCTATCTCGCGGGCCGTGGCATCGGCCATGGCGACACGGTCGCGGCGATGCTGCCGAACATCCCGGCGATGAACGAATTGCACTTCGCGGTGCCGATGACCGGCGCGGTGCTCAACGCGCTCAACATCCGCCTCGACGCGGCATCGATCGCGTTCCAGCTCGAGCATGGCGGCGCAAAGATCATTCTGGTCGATCCCGAATTCTCCGGCGTGATCGCGGAGGCCCTGACCCTGATGAAGGGCGCAAAGCCGTTCGTGATCGACGTCGATGACGCGGCCTTTGGCGGCGGCAAGCGGATCGGCGAGATCGAGTATGAGGCAGCCGTCGCGGCGGGCGATCCCGGCTTCGTGGAACGGCCGCCGGCCGACGAATGGGACGCGATCGCGCTGAGCTATACGTCGGGCACGACGGGCAATCCCAAGGGCGTCGTGACGCATCACCGCGGCGCCTATCTCAACGCGGTCAGCAACATCCTCGCCGGCAATCTCGGCCAGCATCCGGTCTATCTCTGGACGCTGCCGATGTTTCATTGCAACGGCTGGTGCTTCCCCTGGACGATCGCGGCGGCCGCCGGCGTCAATGTCTGCCTGCGCAAGGTCGACCCGGCCAAGATCTTCGAACTGATCCCGAGGCACGGCGTCACCCACATGTGCGGCGCGCCGATCGTCTACAACACGCTGATCAACGCGCCCGATGCGCCAAAGGGTGGCAAGGCAAAGCCCGTCGTCGGCCTGATCGCCGGCGCGGCGCCGCCGGTTGCGGTGCTCGAGGGTGGCGAGCGCATCGGCATCAAGCTGACCCACGTCTACGGGCTGACCGAGGTCTATGGCCCCGCCTCCGTCTGCGCCGAGCAGCCGGGCTGGGACGAGCTGTCGGCTGATGCGCGCGCGCAGCTGAAGCGGCGCCAGGGCGTGTCCTATCCGCTGCAGGAAGGCGTCACGGTGCTCGATCCCGAGACCATGCGCGAGGTGCCGCGCGACGGCGAGACCATCGGCGAGGTCATGTTCCGCGGCAACATCGTGATGAAGGGTTACCTGAAGAACGCGACGGCGACGCAGGAAGCCTTTGCCGGCGGCTGGTTTCACACCGGCGATCTCGGCGTGCTCGACGAGCACGGCTACGTCATCATCAAGGACCGCTCCAAGGACATCATCATCTCCGGCGGCGAGAACGTCTCCTCCGTCGAGGTCGAGGACATCCTCTACAAGCACCCGGCCGTGCTGTTTGCGGCAGTCGTGGCCAAGCCCGACCCGAAATGGGGTGAAGTGCCCTGTGCCTTCATCGAGCTGAAGGACGGCGCCAAGGCGACCGAGGCCGAGATCATCGCCTATTGCCGCGAGCACATGTCGGGGTTCAAGACGCCGAAATCCGTGGTGTTCGGCGTGATCCCGAAGACCTCGACCGGCAAGATCCAGAAATTCCTGCTGCGCAACCAGGTCGGATCCGCCAAGGCGATCTCGGCCTGAGTCTTCAGCCTGCCCGGTCGAGCGTCAGCCGCATGCCGTCATGGGCCGGGATGACGTCGGCCGGCAAACTCTGCCGCAGCACCTCGTAGTCGAGGTCGGAATGCATGTTGGTGATGACCGCGCGCTTCGGCTTGAAGCGCTCGATCCACGACAGCGCGTCCGCAACGCTGAAATGGCTGGGATGCTGCGCATAGCGCAAGCCGTCGACGATCCAGAGATCGAGACCTTCGAGCGCCGGCCAGCTTTCCTGGGGGATGTCGTGCAGATCGGGCGTGTAGGCGGCGCCGCCGATGCGGTAGCCGAGCGCCGGGATCTTGCCATGATGCACCAGGAAGGCCGCGAGCTTCAGCGGACCGCCCTTCCCCTGGACCGTATGGCTCTCGCCGGCCTCGATCGAATGCCGCGTCAGGATCGGCGGATAGTCGCTCCCTTCCGGCGAGATGAAGCAATAGGAGAACCGCGCCATCATGTCCTTGGCGGTCGACTGGTTGAAGTAGACCGGGATGCGGCGGCGCTGATGCAGCACGACCGAGCGCAAATCGTCGATGCCGTGGGTCTGGTCGGCATGCTCATGCGTCAGGAACACCGCGTCGATGTGCTCGACATTGCTGTCGATCAGCTGCTCGCGCAGATCGGGCGAAGTGTCGATCACGACCCGCGTGGTGCCGTGCTCCATGGTGCGCTCGGCCATGATCGAGCAGCGGCGGCGGCGGTTCTTGGGATTGCTGGGGTCGCAGGCGCCCCAGCCGAGTGCCGGGCGCGGCACGCCGGCGGACGAGCCGCAGCCCAGAATGGTCAGTGTCAGCGTCATGCAGCAACCTTCGGCGCCGGCACCTTGGAGAACAGCCGGAAAAAGTTTTCGGTGGTCTGCCGCGAGATCTCCTCCAGGGAGACGCCGCGGGTTTCCGCGAGCACCCTGGCGACCTCGACGACATAGGAAGGCTCGTTGCGCTTGCCGCGGAATTTGCCGGGCGCAAGATATGGCGCGTCGGTCTCGACCATGATGCGGTCGGCCGGCAGCTCGGCTGCCAGGGCCCGCAGCGCGTCGGACTTCTTGAAGGTCAGGATGCCCGTGAACGAGATCGACAGCCCAAGCGCGATCGCCTTCGTCGCGAGTTCGCGCCCGCCGGTGTAGCAATGCAGAACCGCCTTGAACGGGCCCTTCGCGACCTCGTCCTCCAGGATGCGGCCGCAATCCTCATCGGCCTCCCTGGTATGGATGACGAGCGGCAGGCCGGTCTCGCGCGCCGCGGCGATGTGCGCGCGAAAGCCGCGCTCCTGCGCCTCGCGCGACCCGTGCTCGTAGAAATAGTCGAGCCCCGCCTCGCCGAGCGCCACGACCTTCGGATGCTTCGTCAGCTCGATCAGTTCGCTGGCCGGGATGCCGTCCTCTTCATCGGCATGATGCGGATGGGTGCCGACCGAGCAGTAGACGTCGGGAAAGCGCTCCGTGATCGCGAGCAGACCGCCGAGCCCTCTCACCCGGGTCGAGATCGTGACCATACGGCCAATGCCGGCCGCCTCGGCGCGCCCGACGATCCCGTCGAGATCGTCGGCGAAATCAGGGAAATCGAGATGGCAATGACTGTCGACCAGCATGAATTTCGAACCGCTCACTCGGTCTTCGGTTCCACATAGCGCGGGAAGACGCCGACAGGCGCCGGCAAAACCGTACCCGGCTTGATCCGTTCGGCGACCGCGGCAAAGCTGCGCGCGTCAGCAGCGATACCGAGGCTGTCGAGCATCTTGCCGCAGGACTCCGGCATCACGGCCTGCGCCATGATCGCGATCTGGCGCACGACTTCGGCGGTGACATACAGCACCGTCTTCTGGCGCGCGGGATCAGTCTTCGCCAGCGCCCACGGCGCCTCGCCGGCAAAATAGCGGTTGGCCTCGGCGACCACGGCCCAGACCGTGTTGAGCCATTGATGGATCTGCTGCGTCGCCATCGCGGTCCGCGACGTCTCCAGCATGGCGTCGGCCTGCGCCAGAATCGCCTTGTCGTTGTCGCTGAATTCGCCGGGCTCCGGCAGCACGCCGCCGAGTTGTTTGGCGATCATCGACAGCGAGCGCTGCGCCAGATTGCCGAAATCATTGGCGAGGTCGGCGTTGATACGCGCGACGATGGCCTCGTGGTTGTAGTTGCCGTCCTGGCCGAACGGCACTTCGCGCAGAAAGAAGTAGCGCATCTGGTCGACGCCGTACTGCTCGGCGAGATTGAAGGGGTCGACCACGTTGCCGACCGACTTCGACATCTTCTCGCCCCTGTTGAACAGGAAGCCGTGTGCATAGACCCGCTTCTGCACGGGAATGCCTGCCGACATCAGGAAGGCCGGCCAGTACACGGCGTGGAAGCGGATGATGTCCTTGCCGATGATGTGCACGTCGGCCGGCCAGTAGCGCCAATGCTTGTCGTTCTCATCGGGATAGCCGACGCCGGTGATGTAGTTGGTCAGCGCGTCGACCCAGACATACATCACGTGCTCGGGATCGTCCGGGACCTTGACGCCCCAGTCGAACGTGGTGCGCGAGATCGAGAGGTCCTTGAGCCCGCCGCGCACGAAACTCATCACCTCGTTGCGGCGCGAATCCGGGCCGATGAAATCGGGCTGACTCTCATAAAGGTGCAGCAGCTTGTCCTGGTAGGCCGACAGCTTGAAGAAATAGCTCTTCTCCTCGACCCATTCGACCGGCGTGCCCTGCGGGCCGCGGCGGACATTGTCCTCGCCGACGACGGTCTCTTCCTCGGCGTAATAGGCCTCGTCGCGCACCGAGTACCAGCCGGCATAGGTGTCGATATAGATGTCGCCATTGTCCTGCATGCGGCGCCAGATCTCTTGCACCGACTTGTGGTGAGCAGGCTCCGAGGTGCGGATGAAGCGGTCGAACGAGACGTTGAGCCGCTCGTCCATCTCTTTGAACCGCGCGGCGTTGCGGGTCGCGAGATCGAACGGCGTCATGCCCTCGCCGGCCGCGGTCTGGATCATCTTCTGTCCGTGCTCGTCGGTGCCGGTCAGGAAGAATACGTCCTTGCCGTCGAGCCGCTGGAAGCGCGCCAATGCGTCGGTCGCGATCGCCTCATAGGCGTGGCCGATATGCGGCTGCCCGTTCGGATAGGCGATCGCGGTCGTGATGTAGAAGACGTTGCCGCGGTCCGCGGCGGGCACCGGAACGGAAGCGGCCGCAGGAGCCACCGCCGCGGGTTTGGGCTGCTTCGGCGCGCGAACCTTTGCCGGTCTCTGCGCCTTCTCGGTAACGGGAGCCATCGGCGGAGCGGGCTTCTTTGCCGCCGGTGCGGCGGCGGCTGCGGCTGCTTTCTTCGGCGCAGCCTTGGTGGCCTTCGCAGCAGCCTTCTTGGCCGTGCTCTTGGCCGTCTGCTTCGCAGCCTTCTTGACGGCCTTTTTGACGACCTTCTTTGCCGCCGATTTCCTGGCGCCCTTGGCTCCGGTCTTGGATTTGGACTTGGCGGCCTTCTTCGCTTTCTTGGCGACGCGCCCGGCCTTCTTGGCTGCGCGCGCCTTCGCCGTTGCTTTGCTGGTCGCGCGAGCGGGCGATGCCTTCTTCGTCTTCTTGGCTTTTTTCGACGATTTCTTCTTAGCGGTCGCCACCACGGAATCCTTTGCAGATCGAAACGAGATTGTCGGGAGTGTTGTCAGACGGATGTGTTTTCAGCAGATGCGTTTAAGACGCGGTGTCTATCGGGTCGCATCCGCGAGCATCGAAAACACCGAGAAAACCAGCGGCTTGCGCTCCAGATTGTAGGCTTCGGTATCGCGCGCGGCGCGGACGATCTTTTCCCATACCTCCGCCAGCCGTGCAAGGCGCGGCAGATTGGCATTGGCATCGCCCGTGCGCATGCGCTCGCTCATCCAGCGATCGATGCCGTCGATGAAGGCGGCGAGCGCGACGCGGTCGCTGGTGCCGAGCGCTTCGCCCAGCGCATGCAGCTCACGCGGATCGACACTCGGAAGCGTCGCGAGCAGCGCGGCCGTGCGTTGCTGCAGTTTCAGCGCATCGCCGCCGAGCAGCGACAGCGCCCGCCCGACGCTGCCTTCGGATGCTGCGGCGGCTTCCGCCAGCGCGGGATCGTCGGCTTCGATATCGGTTGCAGCCGCGGCCGCGCGCACCACATCGTCCGTCTCCAGCGGCCGCAGCAGCAACTTGCGGCAGCGGGACAGAATGGTCGGCAGCACCCGTGACGGTGCGTGGCTGACCAGGAGGAACAGCGATTGCTGGGGCGGCTCCTCGAGAATCTTCAGCAGCGCGTTCGCGGCGTTGGGATTGAGCTCGTCGACGGTGTCGACGATGCAGACGCGCCAGCCGTCGACCGCAGCGGTCGAGCCGAAGAACGAGATGGTCTCGCGCGTCTCGTCGACCGTGATGACGGTCCGCATCACGCCGCGATCGTTGAGGCCGCGCTCCAGCACCAGCAGCCCGCCATGAGCGCCTGCCGCGACCTGCCGCGCCACGGGGTCGGCCGGATCGACCAGCAGCGTCGGCGCCTGCTGCACCTGGGACGATTTCGGATTGCGAAACGCCAGCACGAACCGCGCCATGCGGTAGGCTAGCGTCGCCTTGCCGATGCCCTGCGCCCCGCCGATCAGCCAGGCGTGCGGAATTCGTCCGCTGCGATAGGCATCGAGCAAGGCGGTCTCCGCCTCGCGATGCCCGAATAAATCCGGCGTTTCGCGCGGATGGCGGGCGGCGCTCTCCTGTTCGACCTTGCGCGCGCTCATGCGATGCTGTCCGCCGCAAGCGTTGCGCGCAGATGTTCGCGCAGCGCGGTCCATATCCTGGCCGTGACCGTGTCCGGATCGGCCGTAGCGTCGATCAGCACGCAGCGCTCCGGATCTTCGGCCGCGATCCGGCGGTACGCGTCACGCAAATCCTGATGGAACTTGATGCCTTCGGCTTCGAAGCGATCGGCCGTAGCGGTGCCGCGGCGCGCGGCGGCGCGTTGCAGTCCGACCTCGACCGGCACATCGAGGATGAAGGTCAGATCGGGCTTGAGATCGCCGATGGTCACGCGCTGCATGGCGTTGACGAGTTCGGGCGACACCTGCCCGAGCTGGCCCTGATAGGCACGCGTGGAATCGAAGAAGCGATCGCACAGCACCCAGATGCCCTGATTGAGCGCCGGCAGAATCACGGTGCGGACATGGTCGTCGCGCGCAGCGGCAAACAGCAGCGTCTCGGCCTCCGGCCCCAGCAGCTTGCCCATCCCCGACAGCACGAGGTGACGGATGATCTCCGCCCCCGGTGAGCCGCCCGGCTCGCGGGTCACGATCGCGCGCAGCTTGGCGGCATCGAGCCGTTCGGCGAGCTTGCGGATCTGGGTCGATTTGCCCGACCCCTCGCCGCCCTCAAAGGTGATGAAGCGACCGCGCAAGCTCGGCCATTGGACTGCTGCTTCCGCCATGTCAGAGCTTCTCGACCCCTGCGCGGAACATGCCGATGACCAGCTCCTGGGCGCCATCGAGCGCGCGACGCATCGTCGATCCGGTGCCGACCGCGTCCGCTGCGAAGACCGGAGCCTCCATCGCGACATTGGCGCCGCGCCACACCCGCACCACCCCGATCTTCTGGCCGGCGGTGATCGGCGCCTTGACCGGGCCGCTATAGATGATGCGCGCGAGCAGCTTGTCGTTGCCGTTCTTCGACACCATCACCTTGATCGGATCGGGGCTGACGAGCTTGACCGAGCGGCTCTCGCCGCCGAACACCCGTGCGTAGCCGACCGGCTGGTTGGCCGCGATCAGGGTCCGGGTCTCGAAGCTGCGGAACCCCCATTCCAGCATCTTCTTGGCTTCGGTCGCGCGGTCCTCGGAATCCTCGAGGCCATTGACCACGACGATCAGCCGCGTGTCGTTCTGCACCGCCGAGCCGACCATGCCGTAGCCGCCTTCCTTGGTGTAGCCGGTCTTCAAGCCGTCGGCACCGGGCAACGCGTTCAGCAGCGGATTGCGGTTCTGCTGGCGGATCTTGTTCCAGGTGAATTCCTTCTCGCCGAACAGCTTGTACCGGTCCGGGTAGGTCAGGATGATGTGGCGCGCCAGCGTTGCGAGCTCCCGCACCGTCATCTTGTTGGCCGGGTCGGGCAGCCCGTTGGAATTGCCGAAGGTCGACTTGGTCATGCCGAGCTCGCGGGCGCGCTTGGTCATGACGTCGGTCGCAAAGCTATGCTCGTTGCCGGCAATGCCTTCGGCGAGCGCGATGCAGGCATCGTTGCCGCTCGGGATGATCGCGCCATGCAGGAGATCGTCGACCGAGACCTTGCTGTTGATCGCCGCGAACATCGTCGAGGTGCCGGACGGCGCCCCGCCCCGCCGCCAGGCGTTCTCGCTGATCCGGTACTCGTCCGTGAGCTTGACGTCGCCCTTCTTGATGGCGTCGAACACCACCTCGGCCGTCATCAGCTTCATCATGCTGGAGGGCGCGCGGAGCTCGTCGGCGTTCTTCTCGAACAGCACGCTGCCGCTACTGGCCTCGACCAGGATCGCGGTCGGCGCATCGCCGTCGAACCCGCCCTCTTCCTTCTTGGCGCCCTGGACGCTGTTGTTGGCGGCATAGACCATTCCGCCGAAACCGATCGCCAGCGCGACCGCGGCCGCGACCAGGCCGCGCCAGCAACGCCCGGCGCGAGCTGACAACGTGCGGGGAACTGCGGTCTGGGCTGCCATCGGCGATGTCCTGAGAGACTGCGTTCTAACAGCTGGAAGTATCGCAAACAACTGAGGTTTCTGCGCTTGTGCACGGCCGGCCGGATTGCCGGTTGCGTTGAACGTCCCTATCCTTGGAACCAGCTAACGTCAGCAGAACCGGCAAACAAGGCGGAAACGCGAATGTCATCCTCCCGCACCATCTCCGCCAACGGCATCGACATGTTCGTGCGCGAGGCCGGGCAAGGCCCGCTGGTCGTGCTCTGCCATGGCTGGCCGGAACTGTCCTATTCATGGCGGCACCAGATCGCGGCGCTGGCCGCGGCAGGCTTTCGGGTCGTCGCGCCTGACATGCGCGGCTTCGGCCGCACCGGCGCGCCGGCCGAGGTCGGCGCCTACACGATCTTCGATACGGTCGGAGACATGGTGGCGCTGGTTGCCGCGCTCGGCGAGACCCGCGCGATGATCGTCGGCCATGACTGGGGCGCGCCGGTGGCCTGGCACGCGGCCCTGTTCCGTCCCGACATCTTCACGAAAGTCGCCGGCCTCAGCGTGCCGCCGCCGTTCCGCGGCCGCGGTCGCCCGCTCGAGACCCTGCGCGACAGCGGCATCACCAATTTCTATTGGCAGTACTTCCAGCCGCCCGGCGTGGCCGAGGCCGAGTTCGAGCGCGACATCGCCCACACCATGCGCCTGGTGCTCGGGCGTGGCGTCTCCGATCCAAGCTCGATGTTCGTCGACGAGGCCAAGGGTTTCCTCGGCAAGCTGCCGGCCGGAATGCCATTGCCGGCCTGGCTGACCGAGGCCGACATTGCCGAATTCGCCGAAGGCTATCAGCAATCCGGCTTCCGCGGCGGCCTCAACTGGTACCGCAATCTCGACCGCAACTGGGAGCTGACCGCGCCCTGGCAGGACGCGCAGATCCATCAGCCGTCGCTGTTCATCGCCGGCTCGAATGATTCGGTGATCACCGGGCTGATCGGCGCCAAGCGGGTCGCGGACATGGAGCGCGTGCTGCCGAACCTCAAGCAGAAGCTGATCATCGAGGGCGCCGGCCACTGGATCCAGCAGGAGCGTCCCGACGAGGTCAACGCGGCGCTGATCGCGTTTCTGAAGTGATCAGGCCAACAGCCTGATCTGTAAACGCATGGCTCAGTAGAGCCCGCGCCCGCTCAGGACTTCGGCCGGTCCGCGCGCGTCGATCGGGACATAGGCGGCCGCCGGGCTCGGGCTTGCGGCGTAGCGCGCGTCGCCCTCATAGGAGACTTCGCGCGGATTGTTCAGGGCGCGGCGGTGTGACCGGCTCGAGGCCGACATTTCCGAGGTGGCGCTCACCGAGGCGTAGTCGGCCTGGGTGTTGCCGAGGCTGTAGGGCCGCCCCTCAGGCAACGGAACGTCGCCACGGACCCGGCCCGAGGAGGACGACATCTCCGGCACGAACGGCCGTGCGGAGGCGACGCGGACCATCGACGGGGACGGCGCTGGAGTACCGGTGCGCAAGGTCGCCATCAGCTGGCGGTCGTCGGACCCCTCGAGCGGCGCCCGGCCGACATATTCGACGCGGACGCGCGCCACGCCATTGCCTTTGAATTCAAGCAGTTCTGCGGCTTTGTTCGAGACGTCTATGAGGCGATTGCCGTGGTACGGGCCGCGGTCATTGACCCGAACGACGAGCGATCGGCCATTGCTCAGATTGGTGACGCGGGCGTAGCTCGGCATCGGCAAGGTCGGATGGGCGGCGGTGAGCGAGCCCATGTCGAACACCTCGCCATTGGCGGTCAGGCGGCCATGGAAATCGTCGCCGTACCAGGACGCCATGCCCTCGGCGCGGTAGTTCTCGTTTTCCTCCGGCACATAGGTGCGGCCGGCAACAACGTACGGCTTGCCGATGCGATAGGTGCCGCCGCCTTTCGGCACGGGATCACCCAGCGCCACCACGCGCGGGCTCGACGACACCCCGTATTTGGGGTCGACCCGGCTGGCGAACTTGTTCGAGGAGGCACAATTGGCGAGGACGAGGCACGTCGCCACCGCAACGGCGCCGCGCGCCGTCCGGATCATCGAATCTGGCCGTCTAATCCCCATCTGCCCCAAGTACCATTCTGCCGGACCTGCGCCCACTCCGAGGCGTCGAAGTCCCTTGCCGTCGCTGTGCGGCCCACCTCCGCACCAGAGCGTGACGATATCGCAACCGGAACACGGCGGAAATGGGGAGAGCCGGCGGGCGGTGGCGTCTTGGTGAATGGTCTGTTGCGCCTCCTCCGTCGTTCTACTGACCTTCGCCCCCGCCAAACGCCCTCGCCTGTCCCGCGATCAGACACACTGTTGCAGCAAATCATCAGTCCGGGCGCATCTTGGATTCCAACAATTGAATCTTTTTGACTGTGCAAGCCTGCAATCGTTCTCTCCTCCGTGTGGGGCGCAAAGGAAGTTTGCGATGATCGAGACGGTTACAGCGGTGATGGGCCTGGTGAGTGCGGCGATCTTCTTGGCGCACGCCGTGGAAGGCTATCGGTACCGGGCCTGACAGTCCGTTGAAGGCGGAAAGACGCGTCACCTCTTTCCAGGAGTGAATGTTCGGAAAGCTTTAATCAATTCGGATGAGCATCGATTGAAGGCAGGTGTATCATGCGTAATCACGATTTGGTCTCCGACGGGTTTCTGACCCTGACCGCAGCAAGCCTCGTGCTGCTGTGCTCGAGCCTGCTGGCGTTCGCTTTCGGCTGAACATTTTTGAGATTCTACCGGCGCCCGTGCGACGGGCATCGGTTACCCCTACTCATTCCCCGCCAAACGGGTTGCGGCAGACGCGCTGTCTTCTCCCCGCCCCACTCGTGACGCATCCTCGCCGTTTCCCGAAGAGGATGTACGGATGACCGGCAGTGTCAGGGAGGGAACGTCCGCCCTTCTCGTCAGCACAGATGGCCGGCTGCTGATGCAACTGCGCGACGACCTCCCGCATGTTACCGATCGCGGAAAGATCAGCCTGTTTGGCGGACGGCGGGAGGGCGCCGAGACCTTCCTCGAATGCGTCGTTCGCGAGATCCACGAGGAGATCGGCTACTACCTGCCGCCCGAGCGTTTCGAGTTGATCGGCCGCTATTCCGGTCCCGATCATGCAACGCCAAACGGCACGCTTCGCGGCGAGGTGTTCCTCGCGCGCGATGTGCCCATCGACCAATTGACGGTGACCGAAGGCCGCCTCGAGATCGTCGCCATCGACGATCTCGAACGCATCAGCGACGTGCTCGCGCGACCGGCTACGTTTGCGCTGGAGATCTTCCTGAAGCGCAAACCGATGACCTAAGCGCCGAAACCAGTGCGCGGATGTGATCGTCGATCATGGCCAACGCGACTGACGGATGAGCAAAGTCGATATCGTCAACGTGCCAGTAAGTCACCCTGTCGGCGACCTCTCGGAACCGGCGCTCGATCAGCGGACGGTGCTCGGTCTCCTTGAGCGCGATCACGAGGTCGGCATCGTCGAAGTCGGCCAATGAACAGGGCTGCGGGAAGCGCGTCGCGCCTTCCGGAACGATGCCGCTCGCGCGGAGACGATCGTCGGTGAAGACTGACATCGGCCCGACATTGTCGGGCGATCCCCGCTCGGCCGCGCCTCTGGAGGACGCGCGCCACGCCAGTTGTTCGGCTCTTGCAAGATGATTGAACAGTTCCTCGGCGTATCGACTGCGATAGTAGTTGCCGGTGCAGAGAAAGAGGACACGCTTCATGGGCCTCATCATGGCCAACGTGGGCCCTCGCGGTCAACGGCGTTGCAAGCGTGGGCCCTTTGAGTTCACGGACCGGCGAATGACGGGCCCGCCCGGGTTTCGCTGCCAAGTTCGCGTTGCGTTCGGCGCCGCCCTACGCTAAGGGCCTGATCCTTGATCCGGAAGGGTGGCCGAGTGGTTTAAGGCACCGGTCTTGAAAACCGGCGTGCCCGCAAGGGTACCGTGGGTTCGAATCCCACCCCTTCCGCCATAACTTATTGAAATATAACGATTATTTCGTTGATTGCGAAATCTGCGCACAAACGACTGCACAATGATATTGTGGGCTCGAAGAAACCATTTTCCCGACTCGGTGAAGCAGTCTTGAAACAAACCCGGCGCAGCCTCCCTAAACTCCAGAAGGAGGCGACGGCTATGACAGGCTCCCTGCAGAATCGCAAAGTACGCTTGCTGGTGATCGCAAATTTGCTGGCCATCGCCGCTATCCTGTCGGTGATACTTGCGCCCCGTCCTGTCTCCAGCGTTGCGCTCGGTAGCGAGTGGCAATGCAGCAAAGCCGTTTTTGTAACGACATGCCGTCCGCTGTCCTGACGATGACAAGGCCTGGCATAAGCCATGCAGTTTGATTGACGCTGGGGATTTCAGTGTCCCAGTTCAGAACGGAAACGCCGCCGGGCGCATATTTCTGAGACCGGCGGCGTATTTTCTTGGGATCAGACCCAGGCTGCTGCCCAGTCGGGCAAACGATCCGGAAGCGGCTTATCGAGCAGGCCGGCAACCAGCGCGGCAAGCGCCGCGCCTTCGATGCTGCCTTCGTCGTACTTCACGTTACCGTCCCATTCGAAATGCAACACCGCCGAGGCGATAGCCCGCATTCCCTGGGTAGTGCTGGGGCGTATGGTGATCATTCGAGCGTAGATTGTTCGCAGCTGATCCATGGCGTCATCAAACGCCTCTTCCGCCGCCGCATTGTCAGCGCCGATCGCCACAAGGCGGCTGGATTCGGCGATGGCTGCATCCCTGCGCTGCGATATGAGGATAAACTGTTCCCCCAGCTCGATCAGCTCGCGATCTGGATTTGCCGATGCCGCAGTTATAGCGCGTGAGCCCACCTCATGGCCTGCCTGGGATGGGCGAACCAAATCCTCAGCGAGGGATATTGCGATCAGTTGATGGCCCTCATAGTCCTCAATGAGTGTCTGCTGCTGGAGCGCCTTGGCCTTGGCGACGATGCCCGCCATCGACGACGATGCTGTTTCCCCCAATGTCGCGATGTAAACGTCCCGTTGGTTTTCAAGCTCCACGTAGTCCTCGCGGCTATCCGCGTCGTCTCCGTGCTCATTGTGGAGTTGGGCAAGGCTCCGATCGACCGCCAGCATATCGTCGCACGCCTGGCGCAAATCGCCGTCCCGCTCCGGCCAATTTGCCGGCATCAGCTTTAGATTGACCGGGCCCATAAGATCCGCATTCCACGCGTCCGGCTCCGGCTCTCGTCTCCAATCAACGCCGACTAGGTCAAGGACGCCAGCCGCTCGCGTCGAGGGTTGCGGCAGGTCGCGCCAGTCCCCTTCGCCGCGCGTGTGCCAGCCCCAGCCGGCGTTGTCCGCGAAATCGAACGCTTCAATGCGGGCATCCAGGTGCGGGTAGAGCTCACGGCACAGGAGCCGACGCTCCATGAACAGCCACGAAGCATACGCCTCCATGGCCCGGCGTTCGGGCGTCGGAGCGGCCAAGAGGTTGGGTGCGGCAACAGGGGTTGCGGCGGCGATAGGAAGCGCAACTAGCGAATTCATGAGTGTCCTCCGGTTCATCCCAGTCCCGCCGGAGGGAATCTGCGACGCGCCGGAAGGTTCGCCCTCGTTTTTGACTCCCTGCCCTGCGGTCGCGCGGCTATCGGGAATCAATTTCGGCGACGACAATTGTTCAGCGCCCGCGGCGCTGTTGCTCAGTGCCTTCATGGTTGAGCCCTCCGTCAAGCCGTCTCGAGGATGCGCTCTGCGGCGCCACCGTCGAGGGTGCGCGGACGGTCGGTCTCGACCGGTTCGCCGTTCAGGCCATCGTTCTCAGCCGCAGCGAACGCGGCACGCAGGAAGGGGTCGCGGAAGAGCTGGGAAAGCGGTTTTGTGTTAGAATGATTGGTAGCCATGGCGAAGAAGATCCTTTCTCGCTTGGTTAGAGCCGGGAGCGAGGTTGCCGCCTTGCCCCGGCTTGATTTCGTGATATCATGGGCGCATGAGCAAATCAAGTCGTGAAATCACGAAATCACCAAAGAAGCGTGCCGAGGCAACCGGCGAGCCGGTTCTGGTCCGCGTTCAACCCGAAATGGCTAAGAAGATTGATGATTTTCGCCGCCAGCAGGAAGACCTACCCGGCCGCCCTGAGGCTATCCGTCGGCTGGTGGAGTTAGGCCTAAAGTCGAAGAGATGACGAACTCTTGATCTCAAATCGCGGCCCGCACCCACCTTCCGCACGCCTCCAGGTTGCGTTACTTTACCTAAGTTGAGTCAGCGTCATACTTCGGGGGGATCGTTTGACTGCCAAGTTTAATTCGCACGGTTATTTGGACGCCGGAATTCACCATCTGACAAAGAACGACATTGAGGCCCTATTCGTCACAAGCTTCCCTCATTCATCCACGAGGGCCACAATCCTTGCTGGATATAAGAAGCATTGCGAAGACATCGTCAGCATAGTCGGAAACTGCGCTGAATTGATCGACGGAAGCTTCACTACAAGTAAGAACGATCCCGGCGACGTAGATCTGGTAATGCTTCTGGATGCCACCGTCGTCGATGCCCTGCCACCCAACAAGCAGGCCGAATTGAGGGCTCTCGTCTCTGGCCCCGTTACAAAAGCGGCTTATATGTGTGATGCCTACTTTTGTCCGGTCTATCCAGTGGGTCATGCGATGAGCGACCACGCGCGGCAGCAGCGCAAGTACTGGCTAGGAGAGTTTGGATTCGACAGGAACGACGTCCCCAAAGGCATTGTGCATGTCGCGCTGCCCGGTCCGACGCCGATCACACCACCAGCGGTACCCGCGCCATGAACCTATGGGAAGGCATAGATCCCAGCGAAGCCGAGTCCCGCATGCGCGGTCTATCGCGGCGCTTATCGGAGCTTGATGAAGCGCTCAAGTCTGCACAACATATTCGCGCGCTGCATCCCGATAGCTTCTCGGCGGAGTTGAGCCTATCGAGCCTTTCGCATTTACAGCAGCGGCTAGAGCAAGAGCGACTTGAACTGGTAAAGTACCGAACCCGCGAGAGACTAACCATTTCGCTATCCGGTCATTCTTATGCTGATCACTCGGCGGGCGTCGGTGAATTGGGCGTTTTTCTCATTCGGCTACAGAAGCTCTACTCGAGCATCGCGCAAGCGATAACGACTGGACCAAGTCGTAGGGGACCACTATCTCACGACATCATAAATTCCACGGCGATGAGATTCGCGGATGTCTTTCCGTCGTCTTTCGGCATGGAAATCTTCATCCGTCCTCGATTCGACGTGTTCGGCGAGAGCATTGCTGCAAGCACCCTTCAGACGCTTTTCGCCCTTCTGCGAGCGACCAATCAAGAGGGAGAAATTTCGCGCCTATCTGGGGAGCTCGGTCAACGCGCAGTTGGTCATTTGCGGCATGTACTAGATGATCTGTCACGCTCGCACGCGGGGTTCTCGCTCGATTGGACAGACATGGCAGGTAGTAAGTTTAGCTGGTCCGCCGATAACGAGACTATCCCCGCGCTTCAAAGAAATGTCGCAAGATATCGGACAAAAAGGAGCATCGAGATTTCGATACCAGCTGTATTGCTGGGCGCCAGCCTGCTCCGCGATAGGTTTGAATTGATGGATGCGCAGCGCGATATCATCGAAGGTAAGCTTGCGCGAGACGTTAAGTTCAAGCTCCGAGAATTTTTCGGTCGGCAGTGTATTGCGACTCTTGAGAAAGTTGAGATCGACGAAACGATAACGGGTGATACCCGCGCTTTTTTTACTCTCGTTGGAATTAGGCCCCAGGGGGACACAACCCCGGCGAACCCGCCATAAGGAATTCCGGCACGGCTGGCCGGCTCGCTGGCAGACCTACCCGGTCCCCATTCTCACTGGCACGTCCACCGAGCGAATGTTCGATCCGCGCTTCCCGCAAACCGTGCAGACGAACCGCGGCTCGACGTCGGAAATGCGCACCTCGTCAGGCCATCGCGACGCGTCCATCTGGACATTGTGAGAGCACCTGTAGTCCTTGCAAAAGACGATGATCCGCGTTGCGCCGGTCTCGCGCATTTCGCCGAACGTGATCTTGGTGGGATAGTCCGTCATGCGAGCCATTACAGCGCTCGCGGCGCCGACCTTCAATCCCACGACGGCTAGCGCTTCAGTGCCAGCTTCGACCCAAGGCGTCGGTCAAGCCCAGAGATTATCCCCACCGCAGTTTTCAACTCGTCAGGATTTTGCTTGGAGTACGCCAAGGATCAGGGCTGGCTCGAGTACCACGAGAGCAGGATGTTCGTGAGAATGCTTCAACCGGGCAAAGACCTGCTCGTCTGACCGAGGGCCGCCAGGTCTTTCTCAGTTGAGCCTATCGCCTCTGCCGTTCTGACACGATGTACCAATATCCGGTCCCAACCGCGGCGGCCGCACTGAGCGCTCCGACGATTGCGACGATCCCTTCTGCCAGCTCCATTCGGGCCTCATTAAATCACTAGAGCTTAGAAGACAAAATCAAGCACCAGCACCGCGCCGACGACGCTCAGAATTACGATGATGAGAAACCAATCGCCTCGGCGTTCTTCCGTCATGGGTCCGCCTAGAAAAGCAACGGCCCCCGCGCCCGGAGGAGAACGCTGAGACCGATTTTTCTACTCTTCAACCGGGAGCAAGCCTGCCAACGCCGCAAACTACCCTTTTGTTCCCAAACTGGGAACAGCAGGACGGCACCCAATCGACCAAGGCCGGCGAGAATCTGCTCGACTAAAGTTGATGGAGCCGATTCACATGTTCAATGCTTGGCGATGCTATCCTGTAAGTCTATTGCTCGATTGGAATTCGCAGATGGTGGTTGCAAATGGAATTTATTGGACGCCCGATGCGAGGCCGCTTCCTCGTTCGGCAAGGTGGCAATGGTTGGATGGTCTACGACAGCGAGCTCAAAGGACCAGCCCAGATAGAAAAGAACGGGGCATTCGCCGAGAAGCTGACAAGAGAACAAGCTGAGATTCTGGCGGAGCGGCTGGCGACTCGCAAATCCGGCTCATGATACCTACCTTCGGGGCATGCCGATAACCCGAAAGCCGCTCGAAATCCCGCTTGAGGTCGCCCGGCAGTTCGCCGCGAAGATGCAGGCGTTCCATGCCGAGTGCAGCCCGCTCAAGCGGGACGAGATCGCCGCGGACATCAGGCACCTGCTCCTCCAGCACATGCCGAAGGGTGGTTGGCAGATGTCCTCGACCTATTCGAGTTGATGCGATGACTGAGCCGGCATGCATCCTCTGCGACGACGCCGGATGGGTTTGCGAGAACCATCCTGACCAGCCATGGACCGGAAATCACGCGTGCAGGTGCGGCGGCGCTGGCGCGCCCTGCCCGAAGTGCAATAGGCCGAAGCCAGACGACAAATTTCCGCGGCTGCCGCGAGGGTTTCGAAGCATGTTCAGCAGACGCGATCGCGATAACTCGCGCTGAGTACGTCGTCTGTCTCAAAATAGTCAGCGTCCCCGGCCCAGTGTATCGCTGGCGGCCTGCGCTTTTACCGATCCGAAAAGACGATGTTACCGGACGGACTCCTTGCGTCCCGACATTCTACTTTCGACTATCCGGGCGGCTACGGGATTGCGCTCCACCGGTGGTTGCGCGTAGTACCGGGCAACTGGGGGGCTTTTTCATGAAATATATTGGGATGGTGGCGCTTGCCGCCATGTTGTGTGGATGTGCGATCCAACGAGCGCAAGTTGCCCAAGATGCGCGCGTACAGATGGTCGGCATGTCCAAAGAGCAGGTACTCACCTGCATGGGCCCGCCCGCCAATAAAGCCGCCGAAGGCCAGACTGAGGTTTGGTCTTATAATTCTGGCGACGGCACAGTAGTTGCCAGCGGCTCGACGTCCTACGGAAATTATTCCGGCGTCGCATCTCGGCGGTTTTGCCAGATCAATGTCGTGATGTCCGGCGGTGCAGTCTCAGCAGTCAACTACCAAGGACCGACAGGCGGCCTCATCACTGCGGGCGAACAATGCGCGTATGCCGTCGATCCTTGCGTCAAACCTCGAACATAACTTTGACGCGGGGTTGAACGTCGCACGATGACGGATACGCTCCTCCCCGCGATCGCCATATTGCTTTGTCTCGCAACGCCGGCAGCCGCCGCATGCGGAGAACGAGGCGGCCCTGGTTATCGTGGTCCGAATGGCAAATGCGTCGGGTGGACTGAGATAGGCCGCGTATGCGGCACTCCGCCCAACACGCGATGCAAGCCTGAGGCTGTGGCCCCGAGCGCAACCGAGGCGGCCGGTCACGGCGCCAAGATTGAAGAGCTACGCCAGCCGCAGAAGAAGTAAAAGGCCCCGTGAGGCCGTTCAGAAGCCGTGGCGAGGGCACAAAGAAGAGACCGACCCCGATTAGATCTCGGCTCTCCCGTGCGCATCATCGTGGAGCCGTAGCCCCACCGACAACCACACTGCCGCCGCCGCTCCTGTACTCAATGATTTGGTCCGGCTCCCGCGGCTTATCCGTTGGCGACGGATAGCAGGCCGGCGCGCAGTCCATCACCTCCCTAACGCCCTTGTCCCGATACGTCACGATCCGAGAACCAACGGCGATGTTTGCGTCATAGATCAGCCGCTTCAGGGTCGCGAATTCTGACCCCGCGGCCCCGAATACGAGCACCCTGGTTTGACCGACGCTCTTCGGCCGCAGGATCAACGTGAATTCGTCTGTCGGGCCAACCGATGCCATGAGCACGGTTGGGTCATCGACCTTCACTTCCCTTACCGGAATGTCGAAGCGGAGGTAGCGATCGGCGCCAATGAAATCCGAGGAGATCAGCAGATAATCCGAGGCGTTGCCCGCCGACGAATTTGGCGTCTTCGGCGGCTCTCTCAGGTTGGTCTCGCCGAGGTTCGGTTTGGCGTATTCGCGCGCGTCTTGTGCGCTGGCGACTGAACCAAACGCCAGCAATGCCAGAACAACAATGAATCTCATGAAAATGCCCCTTGAAAAAAGGGAGCATACAACCATAGATTCAAATCGGCAAGCGCCACAACTAACGTAAAAACACGGGTGCCCGAGGTAATCGGTTAGGTTGGTCGCCGACTGTTGGGCTGGCCAAATAGATCTCGGGCATTAGGATCCGATCACGTAGCCGCTGCCTGAACCGCCGCCGCCACCTCCGCCGGCCGCATCGTCAAATGCGCTGACGAGCAGCCCGACGTAGTAATGATCGAGGCTCGAGTTAGTGTTTGCGAACGCGCCGGATGATCTGCTGATGCCGTATCCACTGGTGCCCCAGGGATCGGCCGCACGATGCGCGGCATTGGCGATGGTCTTGTAATAAAGTTGCACGTTAGTCGACGTGCTCGGTTGGATTACCGCTCCGATCGGCTGGTTCGCGGCCACGTTGTAGGGAGTTGGAAAATAATCGTAGAGCCACGCCGGGTTGCCGGTCGTCACTGAAATCTTGTTCGTGTAGGCGTGAGCAACCTGGGCGACAGGCGTCCCGAGCGGATCGCTATAGAGGTTGAAATTCAGATCGCCGCTGCCCGACATGTATGCGTACATGCCGCACACCTTCATCGGGAACGGCATCTGAAAGAGCTGGCCGAACTCTTTGGTGCCGGACGTGTTGTTCCAGTTCTGGTTATTGTAGACCGAAACAACATCGCTGGCATCGAAATAGCCGATCGCACCGTCGTTGAATACGACGGTGATTCCGGGGACGCTGCCCTGAACACCGGAAAATGATCCTTGGTACGTGCCGACAAACGGAAAGAGCACGCTGTTGTTGCTCGCAGCGCGGCCAAACGAGACTTGGCAGAAGTCCGATCCGCCCAGTGCCGAGTACTGCACTGCGAACGCGACGAGATCGCCGTCGGCAATCGTCTTCGATCCCGTCGTCGGGACACTCGTGGTCCAGGCATTGTTGGGTGGGGTTGTGGTCGCCGCCGTGTGCGCGCATTTGACATCGAACGTCGTCGAGCCCCCGCTATTAACTGGACGACCCGGACCACCATTCGTCGTATCGACCGCGGCGAGGCCGACATTGAGAACCGTCGTGCCGCTCGCAAAGACCACACCGTTATTGCGCCAGCCGATCGCCGACGAACCCGTGGTGTCGATCGTATGCGAATTGCCGTCCGACGTCCGCATCCGTCCGATGATGTAGGTTTCGTTCCCATTGCCCGTCATGAAGTTGGCCTGGAAGCCAGACGATGGCACGACATAAGGAAGCGGGCCGAGCAAATTCCTGGCGCCGGGAAGTGACTGAAGGGCCATGTCAGACCTTTGACTTGAAGCCAACCATCGAGCAGGTCACGGTCGTCGCCGCGGCTGATCCGTCGAAATTCCAGGCTGTGTTGGCGGAGCCTGGGATAGGAACCGGAGGATTGAAAATGCATCCGCCTCCGGCCGGGACCGGGAGCGATACCTTCACAGTCGAGCCGTCCTTGATATCGACCGTGATGGCCGTGGCTGACGTGTTGCAAAGCACGACCGACGTTAGGTAAGTCCGGATGCCGGAGCCCTGCGCCGAGATACACGACACCGAACCACCAGAGGTATCCGTCGCGTTGCCGGTGACGATGTCCTCGAGCCCGCAGTGCGGACGCATCAGCTTGACGCCATCCAGCCCAGCATAGTTCTCGACCCGGTCCCCGGCCGAAACAAGCGTCGCGGTCGACTGGCCGGCAATGGCCTTCGATCCCGTCTTGACGGGGTTGCCGCTATCGACCGCATCGTTGGCAGTATCGCCACCGATTCCGCCGGTTACGGTCGCATCAGCATGAACCCAAAGCTTCCCGCTTGAATCGAAATTGAACGTTGAATAATCACCATCCGTGCCAGAGCTTGACGCCGCGGTGTCGCGCCTTACGCCCAAGATAAGCAGGCCGGGGTCGCCGGACGCCGCTGGGGCGTCCTCCGCCTTTGCAAGTGTCCCACCAGCTCCGTCGCTCAGCACCGGCATTGCAGAGAACGGCCCGGTCCCAGTCCCGCTCTCGTCCCATTCTCGGCCGCTGAAGGAGCCAGCGTTTCCGTCTTTATATGGCTTCGTGGTTGCAGCGCCGCTCATTATCGAACCCTGTGGTGATGAACAAAGCTATTGTAGAATTTTCCGAAGTCGTGGGAGTACGTGACGGCATCCGGATCATAGTTACCGGGCGTGTAGATCGTTCCGACCCGAATAGTTGTCGGCGGCTGACCACTGCTCGAGCCGATGTTGCCCGGCTCAAAGATCGAATTGATGCAGTTATCGAGGGTTGGCATTTGCTAAATTTCTCCTAGTGCTGCACCGGGCTCTGGCATCCCACCAGAGCCCGGCTTTCGCCGGTGCGGTGGGATTAGGCCGCGCCAGACGATCGAAGATTCTTTGCCGGCAGTTCGACGGTGATGGTGGCTTTCGGTCCCGCAGGGCGCGGTGCAGTTTGCTGCGCGATGCCCGCCTTGACATTGGCCTCGGTAGCATTGGCGAGCGCGTCCGTTGCGGCTCGATGGTTCGTTCCCGGAGGAAGTGCAGTCATTTCGATTCCCTTTCGAGGATTGTGTGTGGTTATGCCGCCTTGAGGCGGTTGAATTCATCGAGCGTTTCCGCCTCGATGCCGCTGGCGAGTTCGTCTGCGGTCGGCTCACGAGCCAAGCCGCGATCGAGATCGATCACACGACCTTTGCGCAGCCACGGCACCTGCTCCCTCGCTTCGATTGGCTGGGCAGCGGCCTCAAACTGCTCGGCCGACATTCCAGTGTCGATGCGCGCGCTATCGCGGCCCGCCTCTACGGCAGATGCGGCAATATCGATGGCGGCCGACAACTCCGCGATTTCGTCGATCAGTGAGCCGTGCACCGCGCGCAGCACATTCTCTTTGAGGAGGTTCAGGTGGCTGTCAGCCACCCCGGTCATCGCCGATGGCGCTTCAATGATCGCGGCGCGGATCTGCGGGTCAATGTCATCCGCTCTCGTGATCTTGTCGCGCTCGCTCTGCGGTAGACCGCGGAGCCAAGTCCTGATCTCCATCCGCGCAATGGCCCCGGCTGCGTCGGTCGGATCGGCCTTTGGCAGCTGAAGGCGTCGGCGCATGTCGTCCAGCTCCTGCTTGGCCTTCGAGATCGTGCGGCGTCCTTGGTGAAACACCGGCACACCCTGATGCAGGACGTGATTCCGGTGCTGATCCTGGCGGCCCTGTTCCGTGTATCGGGCGTCGGCAGCGAGCTGGCGGCCAATGCTTTCCGCAAGGTCGACGGCGGACAATGCGGCGAGATAGGCCTTTTCCAAGCGTTCAACAGTGGAGCCCGGCTTGGCTTTTAGGTCCCACATCCGAATTGCATGGTTGGTACGAAGGGAAGGCAAGAATTTCGGCCGTCCTTCCGCCCTCGACGCGGGCCCACCGTTTGCCTGCAAGATCTTGCGGCGACCTTTGACGCCGAACTTCTCGCCAATCGAACTCATTCGCCTGTTCTCCTATCGTGAAACGGCAAAGCCGCCGGCCAAGGGGCCTTCGGTGATCTGACCGTCGAATTTGCTTCGCTTGGTGCCGTCGAGCTTTATTGAACAGCCCATGCTCCAAGAGCCCATGACTGCGCCGACTGGCTGCGGCTTCGTCATCAGCTCAGTCAAAGCCCACACGAGCGCGTCAGCCCGATCGGGCGATCCTTCGCCGAGGTATCCCTCGCCCGTCATCGCAGCGAGCTGGTCTTCCATCTCAGTGAAATTGCCGGCGTGACGAACCCTGCGCTGCTCGTACAAGGCCGCGATCGGTTCGGCGCGCTGGATCTTGCCGCGCGATGCAGTCACCTCACGGTAAGGCACGCTCGCATCGACTGTGCGGACGACATGTTCAATCATCGCGCCGCCAAAATTGCGCTCACCAATGATGCGGTCGGCCTTAAACTCATGGAAGGCAGCCACGGCCCGCGCGCCCCAAATGCCAGGCGATGCCTTGATGGTGCGATCGGCCAACACATAGCCGAAGCCATCAACACCGAGGCCAGCAACGACAATGCCGACAGCATCGCCGCCGTCATCTTGGCCCGCGGTACCCGATGGATCGATCGCGACGACCACCCGCTTTAGATCGGGAACGGCGCCAGTGAAGCGCGCCTTCTCTAGCAGATCGCGGGGCCACAACGCCCCCTGCACATCCTCAAGAAGCTCAGCGTTGATTTCTTGGCGGCCTAAGCGGGTGCCGCCGTATCTGTCCTGGATCGCCTTGAGGAAGCTCGGCGGAAGGTTCGCCGCGTTATCAAGCGTCGAGCCGCGGGTGACTACGACGTCCCTTCCCTCGCGGGCTAGCAACTCCTTCAGCAGCTTGATTGGCTTAGGCGTGGTCGTTACGAGCCAACGAGGATGTTTGCCGAGCCGAAGTCCGAACATCAGCATATCCCACGACGCTTGGGCATCCGTCCAAGCGGCCAATTCGTCCGCCCACGCCGCATCGTGCTCCGGGCCACGGAGCCGGTCGGCTTCCTCACTGGAAAACGTCGTGGCGGTGGCGCCGTTCGGCCAGGTCAATCGACGTTTGGAAGGCTCATAAATTGGCCTATTCCACGAGGGAGCCAGTCTAAGCAAACCGGAAACACCCTCGATCATCGTGTCGCGGGCGTCGGCGGCCGTGGGTGCCACCAGAGCAATCCTGCCAGCAGCCCCGGTCTCAACCAGTTCGTTCACCCACCCGCCGCCAGTGAACGTCTTGCCGAAACCGCGGCCTGCCATGAGCAGCCAGCCTAGCCAATCGCCCTCCGGCGGGAGTTGGTTCGGGCGAGCCTTCGCGCGCCAACCGCCATCGGCCAGCGCGTCCGCCAGGGTTGATGCGAGGCTAGGCTGCATGTTCGACTACCTGACTCGCAGACGGGCTTGGCAAGGCCGCTGGTGAGTCCTGTCCGTCCAGGTCGCGAAGTGCGGCCACCACCGACGCGCGTGCATCAGGGAACGGCGCAAGGGCTTTGAGCATGGTTGCCTGCATCCGCAGGAAAGCCGGGTGCTCAGCCAGAATGGCCACGTTGTTCGTGATATTGATGCTCTGGGCCATCGAGCCCAGTTCGCCCGTGACGCGGGCGATCACCTCGAGCACCGACACCAGCCGGCCGGCAACAAGTGCAGCGCCGCGGCCGTCGCCAGCTTCGTTCATGGTCGCGAGTTGGCCCGACAGGACGGTGCGGACCATGCGGAGATGGTCCAGGACGCTGTCGCCCTCGGTGGCCGCCTTCTCTGCCAGCTCGGCTAGTTGAGCCGGACCGCAGAGGTAGGACGCCTTCGCCTCATCCGAGACGTGGTTGTGCCAGTGCCGGTGGATGCTGTCGCGCTCGAGATCGAACTTCTGAGCCAGGCTATCGAGGGAAGCGCCGCCGGCCTTCAATAGCTCAATGCGCCACCGCTCGGGGTGGCGACAGACTTGGCAACGTTGGGAGCGCGTTGTGACGCCCATGGGTAGCGTGACTTTCCAGTACATCCGTGGAAAGCCCGCTCCGCTTGCGCGGCCATGGGCACATCGGGCGAACCCGATGCAGCGAATATACGCGATAAGCCGTCGCGCTCAAAGGCCTATTTGTGCGTAGCGCTGTGCTTAGGTGCACGTGACATCCGAAGACGTCCGTTTCACAGGAGTTTTGTGAAGTGCGGGCGGAAATAGCATCCGCCTAGTTTACCCCAAGCCACGCGACAGGTGCTGACTAGCGTCGCGGCGCGCAGTCGGCTTGCGTAATCGGCGGAGAATGTTCGGCCGGAAGGAGCCCAGGAAAAAGTCCGCACTAGCGCGATTGATCTGCAGGCGGCGAGCGCAAGCTTAACGATGCTCCCGCTCGTACTGTTTGAGTAGCCGCCTGAATTCTTTCTGATCGTGAGGATGCATCCGCCGCAAGACGGCGTTTATCCTGCAAGTATCACGAATGATCCGCGTCCCGCGGTAGGTGGTCTCGCAATGATAGCCCTGAACCACTACGTTGCGGTCCGCCGCATTCGCGGGCATTGCGGACAGCAAAAGAACCAAAACTAGGTAGCGCACGGGTTTGCTCCTGCAGCGGACCTGCCTGCCCGCGACGCATGTTTGGGTCACTTCAAGCGCCGAACTTCCAACTTACCTGAGGGGTCTGGTACCCCACCGCTGCCGGCCTTCTCATGTACCTGCTCCCTGCGGGGTATCCCCCCGAGATATAGAGGTAGTGTGGGTTTTCCCTACTGGGACAGTAGTGTGGAAACTCCACCCTGGGAATTGCCCTCTACAGTGTGGGTTTCCCCTACTGTGACAGTGTGGGTTTTCCACCCTGGGGATTTATTTTTCGCCATGCGTGCCAATCGGGCGAGTTGAACGGCCACCTCAGCAGTTCGGACGTTTCGCCATTCGTGTGAGGGATTAGGGGAGCTCTTGCAATTAACGCATGTCAGCCGGAAGTAGTTGGGCCACCGAAATTCCCCGGCGCTTGGTTTCCCGCGCTGAGTGATCTCAACAAATCCCAAGGCTTCCAGTTCGCGGATTGCGGGCGCGATTGCCTGCCGATCGATCCCGTATTCCATGAACTGATCGTAGGTAACCGGAAGCCGGCCGTTATCGTTGCCGCCGTGGTGAGCGAGCTCGATGCAGATCCGATCGAACACGCGATGTGCTGACAAGCTCAGGGCTCGCCATGCTGGGCTAGCCAGCATCTCGATAGTCCGGGCAGAGAACTGCCCGTCTATCTGATTGTTGCGCCTTTTGCCCAAGGACTAGCCTTCCCCTGAGCGCCCAGCGAGCGCCAATTCCAGGGTTTCCTCAACCCTGTCACGCTCGGCTGTCACGCCGTTGCCGTGACTGTCACGGAGCCTTTCCCGCCTGCGCCGTTGCCGCTCGGCCGCGGTTTTGTCCTTCGGTCCGGCTTCGAACTTCGCCTCGACCTTGTCGAACTCTGCTTCGACGCTTGCCCAATTGATGTCCGGTCGGCTCGCCTTTATTTGCTCGATCTGCTCGGCCGGAGAACGACGAACCGGCCGCTCCGCTATCTCGACGTCCTCGTATGAGAGCCCGCCACAGTTGCGGACGAACTCGATATCCTCGTGCCCCGCTGCCACCAGGATCGCCTTGCACAGGCCGAGCGCGTTCGCCGCGTCGAAGTAGACCCAAACATCTTCAGGATCTAAGGACCCCGCCTCTTGCCGAATAACCACCTGGCCGCGGGCGTTCGTAAAGACCGCTGTTCGCGGCTGGTGCTCTAGGACAACATCGGAGCTGTCCCAATCGAAATCGCTCATCGCGTCACCTCTCCATGCAAGAGTGGCGCAATGATCGAAGCCATCGCCAGACTGATCGCACAACGCCGCGTCAGACGTGACGCTTGAAGTTTGGTGAGAGGTGCTTTAGATTCCGCAGTGTCTCGCCAGACACCATCATTCGGAATCGGGTCGCCCTCTCGGCGGCCCTTTTCATTTTCAGCCATATGGATTACGCGGCCTCCGATGACTTCAGGAGTGCGCTCGCCTCCAGGAGGCCCTCGATCAGCTCGAGGAGATAGCTGCCGCCGACGACGATGTGACGCGGTGTCCGCTCCCAGTCGTGGTCTCGGTGACGCTCGAAAACGGCGATTTCGCACTTCCTGTCGCCATCGCTGTAGTCGCGCAAGGTGATCCTGAATTCTTCCCTTCCGCTAGACTTGCGAACTGAGGCAACGAGCCGCGCCTGATTAGGAGATGCCATCTACGCGGCCTCCTGGATCTTACCAGCGGCTATCAGCTTAGCAGTCTGCCAAGCCTCGATATCGTCGCTCGCCCAAGCGACCGATCGCCGGCCGATAGCGAAGGACTTCGGGAAAGTCCCGTCCGCCATTCCCTCGTAGATCGCCGACCTGCTGAGGCCGCTAGCAGCCCTTACATCTTCAAGACGCAGAAACCGTTTCGCCATTGCTCACCGTTCCTTTGCCGGATGTTTCGAGGAAGTCCCGAAACACGAGCTAGGATGCCGGTGAATGAGCATTGTTTCGTCAGCAACAATTCAGGTGTCTTTTTCGCGCGGTTTTGCCCTGCGCAATTCTTGTTCGATCTCGAGCCAGTATTTCTGAAAGTGCTTTTCGCCTTCATTGAGCCCCATCCTCGACTGAAGATCGAGCCGGTACCTCGCAATGGCCTGCGACCGCTTGGAGCCGCTTGACTGATAAGCGCGTATTGCCCGCACGGCGCGGCTAACCGGGCTGAAGGGATTCTTCGCCGGCCGGCCGCGCTTTCGTTCATCCAATAGGTCCGCCAACGCCAGTTGGTCTTGTCGGGTCAGCTTATAGTCGGAGCGCAGAAGGTCGATCAGCCCCTGCTTCGCTTTCGCCTTTCCATTGGCATCTTTCTTCTGGCCAATTGAGAGAACTGCGGCGCTCACCAAATCTTCGTTCATTTGGCGCCCCTTAGAGGAACGATGGCTGCTGAGACAGCCCGCGGTTTTGAAGCGCAGTAGTTTGCCCAGTCCTGCATCAGTCGCCGACGCCGCTCAAGCATATTGGACCGCCTGTAGGCCGCCTCGACCTTGTCGCTGACGGTGTGCGAAAGCGCGATCTCGGCCATCTCGTTTGGATAGCTGGTCATATCGCCACACCAATCCCGAAACGAAGACCTGAAGCCATGAACGGTGGCGTAGTCGGGTTTGTAACCCATGCCCTTCAGCAACTCGGACATGGCTGCGTTGGAGAGCCCGGCGCCCTTCTCGCCGCCCGGAAACAAGAATTCGCCTTCGCGTGGCGTGGCCTCCAAAACGGCCATGGCTTGTTTTGAGAGCGGAACGACGTGATCTCGCTTGCGAGCCCCTCTCTTCCCCTTCATTCGTTCCTTGGGAACGGTCCAGAGCGTCGCCACCTCATCGATCTCAGCCAGCTTGCCACCGATCGTGTCGGCCGTGCGCGCTGCCGTCAGGATTGTGAACTCGAGAGCCCTGGCGCTGATGCTTTCGTTGGCGCGAAGCTTTGCCATGAATTCCGGGATTTCAGCATAGGGCAATGCCGGGTGGTGTTCGACGGGTGCGACCTGAGACTTGGCTGGCAGTAACTGGTCCAGATGGCCCCGCCACCTCGCCGGATTTTCTCCTGTTCGGAGCTCCAGGACCTTGGCGCGATCGAGCACCTTTTCGATTCGACCTCGCACGCGATTGGCGGTCTCTGTCTTCTCGGTCCAGATCGGCTGCAGGATCTTCGTGATATGCGCCGTCTCGACCATCTGAACGGGAAGCTTGCCGATGACCGGATATGCGTAGGTCTCTAGAGTGGACGTCCACTGGGCAGCGTGCTTCGCGTTCTTCCAACCCGATCTATGGGCCGCTATGTACCCCTCAGCGCATTCCTTGAATGTGAGCGCCTTGGCCTTCTCGGCCGCCTGGGCGGCCTTCCTGGCGTCGCGGTCTGCGATGGGGTCGATGCCATCAACTACCAGCAGGTGGGCCGCGCTGGCCTTCTTGCGGGCTTCTGCCAGCGTCACCCTGTCGTAGTCGCCAAGCCCCATCTTGCGGGCTACACCCGCAATCATAAATCTGAACACCCAGGCCTTGGTTTGCGATTTGCTGACTTGCAGATAGAGGCCATTGCCGTCGCCGTAGAGGCCCGGCTCTAAGTCATTCTTTTTCGTGAAGTTTACGGAGAGCTTGTTGGAGGCGCGACCCATTGGGGTTCTCTCGCTGGACAATTCTACGCACAAATCCTGCGTGGAACATACCGGAAATCTTCGGATGTTGCCAGACCGTAGAAATGCAGGAAGTATCTATTTTAGAAGGATATTTGAACGTCTTCGGATGTTGACGAATTCAAACGGGACGGACACCCCTTCCGCCACTGCTTTCGATGTCCAGCCCGGAGACATGGGTAACAGGTCGTACCTAAGACATGGTGACAGCCTCGTGCCGAACGGGTTGTCGAGGGGTTGCAGGGTTTTCTGCTCCAGGTCGAAGTATCCCAAATCATAGTGCATGAAGCTGACGAGCCAAATGCCGTCGTCGACCTCCTTGATGCCGAGTTTTTGTCCAGCCAGCACGGTGGAGAGGTTGATGCGCTTGCGGTGCAGGCAGAGCCGTCCACAGGCGGTGACGAGCACCTCGCGATCGTGGAGTGGTCTCCTGCTTGAGCGTGAGGTGCATGCGCTCGTGACGGCCGTTCTGCTGCGGATGGCCGGGCTTGATGCGTTCGATGGCAATGCCAAGCCGCAGCCACCACACCGAGAGCTTTGAGAGATTGAACAAGGCGTTGGGACTGGCAAACGGCACGCCATTGTCGGAGCGAATGGCGCGCGGCATGCCGCGCTCACGGAACAACCGCTCGAAGGCCGCAATGGCCGGCTCCTCGCGGGTGGAATCGAGCGCTTCGCACAACAGCAGGAAGCGCGAGGCATGGTCGGTGACGGTCAGCGGGTAGCAATAACGGCCATTGCCGGGCTTGAATTCGCCCTTGAAGTCGGCGCACCACAGATCATTGGGTCCGGCCCCCGCGGACAGAGGCGTGCCGCGCGCGCGGTGGCGCGGCACGCCTGCGCGCTTGACCAGGCCATGGCGATCGAGAACCGCATGGATGGTGCTCTTGGCCGGAACCCGGATATCGCCGTCGAGCCGCCGGACCAAGAGCTCACGGATCTTGCGCGCACCCCAGTGCGGTTTCTCGGCTTTGAGACGAACAATCAGGCCCTCGATTGGCTCGGGGAGCTGATTGGCATAGCGCACCGGTCGCCGCGACCGATCGCATAGCGCCGCCGCGCCCTGTTCCCTGTAGCGATCGAAAATCTTGTAGCCGGTCTTGCGGGACACGCCGAACTCCCGGCAGACGTCCGTCATGGCCTCCCCGTCCAGCAGACGGGCGACAAAGCGAAGGCGCTCTTCCATCACCGAACTCGCTTTCCACGGCATCCACACCTCCCGCAGAACAAAAGCGGAAAGTGTAACCCATGTGTCCGGTACGAAATGTCACCTATGTCTCGGGCCGCTCATCGATTGGGCGACTGTCCGGCCGGGGCTCGGAGCTGAGACCAAGGCGGCCGCGATAGCCAACCACCAGATGGCCGCAACGAAGGTAACGGGTTGTGCGCCGCCGTATCCAGCCACCTCCCGCAGGACGTGATCCGCAGAAAGTGATCGCTTCGGCGTTGTGCGGTTGTTTCCGAATATTGCTCGGGCTGGAGCCGTGATGATAGCTCTGAGGAGCAATGCGTCGCGCACTACCTTGGGTTTTGGCCGTTACTTTTCTGATTGGTTTTGTCGCTTCCTTTGCGGAGCTGCAGAGGATGCGCAACCGTTTCGGCGAAGTGTCTCAGCACGCCTTTCACGATCATGCCGCGGTGCGCGAATTCATGATACGCGCTGCGCTCGCCGACGCGCCGGCGCCGATCGTCGTGCTTGGCGATAGCATCACCGAAATGGCTCCGCTGCCCCGGCAGCTCTGCGGACGTCCGGTCGTCAATGCCGGCGTTGGCGGTCAGACCATCGCGGAGGCAAAGCAACTCGCCCGGCGCGTGCTGCAGGACCAGGGCGCGTTCTTGCTCGTGCTCGCGGTCGGCGCCAACGACGCCGGATCGCCAACGGCGCAACGCGACTTCACCGACCTCATCGAGACCGTCAAGTCGCTCTCGACGCGGCCATTGGTGGCCATCGCCGTCGCAGCTGACGAATCGACCAACCGGGCGATCGAAGCCGCCGCAGTTGCGCGTGGTGTTCGGTTTATCGACCCGCATCTGCCGCCGGGCGCGAAGATGGCCGACGGCATTCACTTCACCGCCGCCGCCTACAAGGCCTGGGTGCCGGCACTTGAGGCGGCGATCTCGGCGGAATGCACGATGTGACGCGCAGTCAGGTTTGCCGGATGAACTCCGCAATCAGGCCGGCAATTTCCTCAGGCGCATCCTCGAAGCAGTAATGCCCGACACCGGCAAGGCGCCGGACGGGTGCCGCCGGGAAGATTGCGGAGAACAGCGGCAGGAAATGCTCTGCGCGCAGCGTGCGATCCGCCTCGCCCCAGATCGCGAGCGCAGGCTTGCTGCGGATCAAGCGGTCGGCGGCGGGATCGGGCGCCTGGAATTGATGCGCGCCGATCGCAAAACCCTTGGCCCAGCCGATCGCACCGAGGCAGTCCGCCGGACGGGCGAAATGCGCGCCGTAGGCGGCGAGCCAGGCGTCCGTGATGACGGCGTTGTTCTCGAATCCGTTGAGCTTCAGCGTGCTCAAAATGTTGAAGCCGAGCTGTCCGAGAACCGGCTCAAGGTCGCCGCTCGCCTCGGCCTTTGCGATCCATTGAAACCACGGCGAGACCTGCGCGTTGGCGGCGACGCGATCGAACAGATCGCTCTGCCCGAACGGCGTTGGCCCGTTGGCGGAGACGATGCGACGAATCCGGCCCGGATGCCGGGCCGCCAGCCCCATGCCGACCGGGCCGCCGAAATCATGCATGACCAGCGTGATGTCGGTGAGATCGAGCGCGCGGACCAGCGCTTCGAGATTGTCGACATGGTCCTGCAGCCAATAGCTGCGATGCGCCGGCGTCGCGCTCTTGCCAAAACCCATGTGATCCGGAACGACCACCCGGTGCGTCGCACTGAGGCTCGGCACGAGGTGGCGGAACAGATAGCCCCAGCTTGGTTCGCCGTGCAGGCAAAGCACCACCTCGCCGTCCCGCGGACCTTCGTCGACATAATGCATCTGAAAGCCCGGCGCCGCGCTGAAATGCGGTGCGAAAGGAAAAGTGCCGTCGAACGCGGCGTCGGCTTGGATCATGGCGCACCTCAGGAGGTTTTAATTTGCAACCATCGTGTATCGCTTGAGGTTTTACTTTGCAACCAATATATCGAACCCACGATCGGGTGGTTTTCCGGCCGCGCTCTGAGCGCCGATCATCCCCAGGGAATGAGTGTTGAGGATCACGATGGCCAAGCGAGTGAGCCACAGGGACTCGATGTGCGGCGTCGCCCGGCCGCTGGATGCGATCGGCGACTGGTGGTCGCTGCTGATTGTCCGCGATGCGTTCGACGGGCTGCGCCGCTTCGGCGAGTTTCAGAAGAGCCTCGGGCTTGCCAAGAACATTCTCTCGGCCCGGCTCCGCAATCTTCTGGCGCACGGCATCATGGAGACGATGCCCGCAAGCGACGGCAGCCCCTACCAGGAATATGTGCTGACCGAAAAGGGACGCGGGCTCTTCCCTCTTCTTGTCGCGCTCCGGCAGTGGGGTGAGGATTTCTTCTTTGAGCCCGATGAGGCGCATGTGCTGCTGGTCGACCGCAAGAACGGGCTGCCGGTGCGACGGCTCGAATTGCGCGCGCAAGATGGACGCGTCGTTGGCGCGGAGGACACGATGGTGCGGCTTCCGCCGGCTTCACCTGAGTGAGTGAAGCAAGCGTGTCGCGCGCGCCGTCAACGGCAACCGGATGTTAACTCTCCGTGCCGCAGCATCCGCGCGTGGAGGTTCGACCAATGCAGACATTCCGGATTTCGCTGAGCGATGGGACGCGGCAATTCCACACCGCGATTCAGGCGCCGGACCCCGCTTCCGCGCGCATCAAGGCCGCCTATTTCTTCGATATCTCGAAGTGGCGGATTTTGAGCGTGTCGCTGAGTGGAGCCAGCGCCGCGGCGGCGTAGTCGCTGCGCGCCCTACGCCATCCGGTCGAGTTCATTGGCGGCGAACTGTGCAATCGTAAGGTCGATTTCGGCGAGCGGATCGTCATCCCCCAGAAACCATGCGGCCGACAAGCCGGTCCAGGCTACGATCCATGACAGCAGGCGCCGGCGATCCAGCCGCGCGGCTTCAACGACGATGTCGAGCCGCCGCGCAAAGCGTCCGGGTTCGGTCGCGACCGGCCGTGTCGGATCCGCAAGATCCGGATTGGTGAAGATGTTGGCGAAGTCGAAGCCGCGCTCGCCGACGAGATGCTTCGGATCGATCGCAAGCCAGCCGCGCGCGCCGAAGTCGAGCACGTTGTCATGGTGCAGGTCGCCATGCAGGACCACGATCTCGCGCTGACTGCCCAGCAGAGCTTCGGCAACTTCCGCCGATCGGTTCAGAATGCCGCCATGCGCCCTCGCCGCGGGCCACAACTCACGAAACCAGTGCGTCAGCGGCGTCAGATCCGGCCGCGGCTTCGCTCGCTCGGCGTGAAGCCGATCAGCCGTTGCGCAGAGAATCCTGCAGGCCTCGTCGTCCCGGCCGGTTCGCGCCATTTCGCTGAGCGAAGCCGATCCCGTCGCCCTCTCGAGCAGAAGGGCGTCGCCGTCACGGGCAAGAACCCGCGCCGCACCTTCGCCGTCCCACCACTCCATCACGATGGCACCGAGGCGCTCGTCCGGCTCGTGCGAGAGCTTGAGCATGGCCGGCTCCCCATGCCGGCGCACCGGCAGCAACCGTGCGGCATGCGTCACGATCGGGGCGCCGTCGGGGACAAGACTCCAGGCCAAGAGATAGGGAGCGAACATTTGGGTGGACTGACCCGAGACGAAGAAGCGAGCCTCGTGGTTCTAATCATTGCTTCCGCGCGCTGCCACGCCGGTTCCCTGCGGCGCATCGTGGCAGGGCCACGCGAACCGGTTCCCCGCTGCCCTGGCCATGTTGGCTGATGACAGCCCCCACCCATCTCGCGCTACAATGTCGCAGCCGGTGCTACGGAGGTTGTGGCGATGCCGCGAAAGGGAATTACCGGACACGACGAATGGGTGGTCACGGAGGCCCTGGCCACAGCGCTGGTGGCGCTCGAACAATTGCCGTCAAAGCATCAGCCGCGCGCGCATATGGAGGATGTCCGAAAAATCCTGACCGCCAGATGTGAGGCCGGCGCCGTCACGCTGCATCTTGCGCAGGCCAAGTGCCGGTTGTTTCCCGACACCGATCCCCTGACCATCTACGAGGAGTATGGCCTCAAGGACGGGCTAGGCTAGCGCGCGCCGCCTGCAGCGCTAGTCGCGGCTGACGCGCCAGATCGTGCCGTTGCCGTCTTCGGAGACCAGCAGTGCGCCGTCGCGCGCGACCGTCACACCGACCGGACGGCCCCAGACCTCATTGTCGCCGATGACGAAGCCGGTGACGAAATCCTCGTACTCGCCGGTCGGCACGCCGTCCTTCAGCCTGATGCGGATGACCTTGTAGCCGGTGCGCTTCGACCGATTCCACGAGCCGTGTTCGGCAGCAAAAGCATCGCCGCGATATTCCGGCGGAAAACTGCTGCCGGTGTAGAAGGTCAGGCCAAGCGACGCCGAGTGGGCCTGCAATAGCACGTCAGGGACCGTCACCTTGTCCTTCAGGTCGGGCCGCGCGCCGGCATGCGCGGGGTCTTCGTTGCCGCCGATGTAGTACCAGGGCCAGCCGTAGAACGCGCCTTCGCGGACCCGCGTCACATAGTCGGGCACGAGGTTGTCGCCGCGGCCGTCGCACTCGTTGGTCGAGCACCACGGCGTGCCGCTTCCCGGCTGGATCGCAAGCCCGACGCAATTGCGGATCCCGGTGGCAAACAGCTTCTGGTTCTTGCCATCAGGATCGAAGGCGAGCACGGCGGCGCGATCGGTCTCGTCGCCCCAGGCCGCGCCGAGCGCATGGTCGCGGCTCCAGGCCTCGATGCCCTTCGGCGGGCGACCCAGCCCCTCGCCTGCGTTGCCGGCGGAGCCGACCGACACCAGCATCCGCTTGTCGTCCGGCGTGAACACGATATCACGCGTGGAATGGCCGTAGCCGGGCGGCAGCCGGGCGACGATCGTCTCGGGCTTTCCCGACGTCTTGAGATCGCCGTTGCGGTAGGCAAAGCGCACGACGCTGTCGGTGTTGGCGACATAGAGCCATTGCGGATTGTCACCGCTCGGAAAGAACGCGATGCCGAACGGCTGGTTCAGGCCGGTTGCGTAGACTTCATTGGTCGCAGGCCTGGTGGCGCCCTCGGCGCTGCGCAGGATACGAATGCGGCCGGAGCCGGTTTCCACCACGTAGATATCGCCATTGGGCGCGGTCCGGATGATCCGCGGGCCGCTGAGCCCGCTCGCAAACAGTTCGACCTTGAACCCTGCCGGCACCTGCGGCGTGGCCGATGCAGGTCTCGGCATGACGCGCGGAAACTTGCTGCTCGACGCCGTTGCCCCGGGCTTGGGCAAGTCCTGCGGCGTGATCAGGCGCACCGTGCCCGGCTTGTCGCGTTGCCAGTCGCCGAAGGCTTCCGCGCCTTTCAGCACGGGCTCGGCGCCCGACCGCGTGATGCTGATCGCCGCGAGGAAGACGACCGACAGACCCGCACCGACAAGACTCGTCCTGGGCATATGCTCCTCGCGCGATTTCCCTTCGGCCACGCCGTTCATAGCGTGGTTCGGCCGCTCCCGCGTTCACAATGTCGTCTGCTCTAATGTCCCTTGGGTGGCGCCGTCAGATCGACCGGTTTGATGATCAGCGCCAGCGGGATCATCACGAGGCCGATGATCGAGAGCATCCAGAACACGTCGATATAGGCGAGCAGGTCGACCTGCCGCTGCAAGGTCTGGCCGACCCAGGCGACCGCCTGGGACGCGGCGTCCGATGCGTTCGACCCCTGTGCCTCAAAGAAGCGCGTCATCGTGTCGATGGTCTGCTGATACCCGATGTCGGACGGCGCGGCATGTTCGACCAGCCGGCTCTGGTGGAATTGCTGGCGTTGCGCCAGCGCGGTCTGCGCGAGTGCGACGCCCATCGACCCGCCGATGTTGCGCGCGACGTTGATCAGCGCCGAGGCTTGGTTGGTCTTGTCCGGCGGCACGCCGTCATATGAGGCCGTCGTGACGGGGAGAAACAGGAACGGAAGCCCGGCGGAGAGAAAGATGCGTGAGAGCGCAGCATAGCCATAGGTGATGTCGCCGTTCAGTCCCGTCAGGTGCCACATCGAGAATGCGACGATGCAGCCGCCGATCGCGATCAGATATTTCGGCTGGACGCGGCTGACCAGATGGCCGACCACCGGCATCAAGATCAGCGTGACGACGCCGCCGGGCGACAGTGCGAGCCCGGCAAGCAGCGCAGTATAGTTCAGCTCGGTCTGCAACAGCTGCGGCAGGAGCTGCGTCGACGAGATCAGCACCGCGCCGGTGCACAGCATCACCAGGAAGCACGATCCGAACTGGCGACGTCCCAGCAGGCGGAGATCGACGATCGGGTCCTTGCGCGTCAGCTCCCAGGGGATCAGCGCGATCAGGCAAATCGCAGAGGCCAGCGCGAAGCCGACGATCATGTTGGACCCGAACCAGTCCTTGCGCTGGCCTTCGTCGAGCACGAATTCGAGCGAACCGAGCCCGATCGCGACCAGTACGAAGCCGATGTAGTCGACGCGCAGGCCGTCCTTGAGGAGCTCCTTGCGCTCCTGCTCGGCGCCGAACGGCTCCTTGACCAGCGTCCCGACCAGGAACAGCGAGAGCAAGCCCATCGGCACGTTGATCAGAAAGATCCAGTGCCAGCTATAGGTATCGGTGATCCAGCCGCCGAGCGTTGGCCCGACCACGGGAGCAACCACCACCGCGACGCCGTAGATCGCGAACGCCTGGCCACGCTTGGCCGGCGGAAAGGAGTCGGCGAGGATCGCCTGCTCGCTCGTCGCCATCCCGCCGCCGCCAAGGCCCTGGATGATCCGGAACAGAACCAGCGCCTCTAGGCTCCAGGCAAGCCCGCACAGCAGGGACGCGAACGCGAAGGTGCCGACGCAGATCATGTAGAAGCGCTTGCGGCCGATCACGGTCGAGAGCCAGCCCGAGATCGACAGCACGATCGCGTTGGCGACCAGATAGCTGGTGATCACATAGGTGCTCTCGTCGATGCCGACGGCCAGGCCGCCCGCGATATGGCGCAAGGCCACGTTCGCGATCGTGGTGTCCAGCACCTCCATGAATGTCGCGATCGAGACGACGAAGGCAATCAGATAAGGATTATGTCCGCCGGCAGCCGAACGCTCCGGCGACCAGGCCGCGCCGCCGCCTGCCGCAACGTCGCTCATCGCACCCTGGTCCAGGGCACGACCGACATGCCCGGCCCGATCGGAACGTCATTCGGCCAATTGTCGATCACGATCTTCACGGGAACGCGCTGCACGACCTTGACGAAATTGCCGGTCGCGTTCTCCGCCGGCAGCAGGCTGAACGCAGTGCCCGAGCCCGGCTGAACCGAAGCCACGCGGCCAGTGAGCTTGCGCCCCGGATACGCATCGATCCTGATCTCGACCGGCTGGCCCGGCCGCATGTCCGTCAGCTGCGTTTCCTTGTAGTTGGCGGTGATCCAGACCTCGTCAGGAACGAACATCATGACGCTCTGGGCCGGCGCCACATAGGTGCCGACCGCGCCGCTCAGCTTGACGACGCGTCCGGATTGCGCCGCGACGATGCGGGTATATTGCAGGTTCAATTTGGCCTGATCGAGCTGGGCCTGCGCCTGCTCCAGCGATGCCTTGCTGCTCTTGAGCTGAGCCTCGAGCGTCTTGACGCCGAGCTCAGCGGCAGTCACTGCCGTTCTGGCGCGGCTGGCATTGGCCTGCTGGGCGTCGAGATCCGAGCGGGTCTGCTGCTGCCGCTGCACCGTGCCCGCGCCCTTTTCGACGAGGTTCTGGGCGCGCTCCGCCTCCTCCCGCGCGAACTTCAATTGCGCCTCGGCCTGTTGCTGCTGCGCCTTGGCTTCCTTGATCTGCTCCTGCTGGCTGTCGATCTGGGCCTCGACATTGGCGATATTGGCCTCTGCGACCGCGACCTGTGCGCTGGCCTGATCGACTGATATCTTGTAGTCGCGCTCGTCGATCCTCGCGAGGAGATCGCCGGCATTGACGTGCTGGTTGTCGGTGACGGGGACCTCGACGACATAGCCGCCGACCTTTGCTGCCACGGCAAAGCTGCGTGCGGCCACGAACGCGTCATCGGTCGATTCATAGTGACGCACGTTGAGCCAATAGCTCACGCCACCCATGATCGCGAGCAGGAGCAGACAGGCGCCGACTGTGGCAAGCAGCCAGTGCTCGCGCAGCCGGTCGCGCATCGATGGCTTGCGCTCGGTTTCCTGCTGTGGCGCGGATCCGCGGTCGGGTCGCGATCCTTGCTCGGGGTTGCGCTCGGGCTGCCGCGGCTTCTCCCCGGACGGCCCGCGCTCTCTGGTTTGGGCATCCAAGGCAGCACCTCAAGCCACGAATGGAGCGATCAAGCCCCGTTAACCGCAGCGTCCGGCGCTTGGTTCCTGTTCGATGGGAGGCGCTACACGGCCCTGGAACTGACCATGGGCTGGCGCTGCTCGGCCGTCGACAAATCGCGGTAGGCCGCGGGCTCTCCAGCCAGCGCCTTGAGCGGAACCGTGAGCCGGCACACCAGGCCCTCGGTGCGCCAATCGAAGTCGGCGCGGCCGCCGAGCTGGGTCTCGATGCTGGCGATGACGCTTCTCGTGCCGAAACCTCTCTGCTTCGGCTTGGTCACGGGAGGTCCGCCGGATTCCACCCAGGCCAGGATCAACGTTTCGTCGTGCAGTTCCCAGGTGATCGCAAGCCGGCCCGACAGCACCGACAGGCTACCGTATTTGGCGGAGTTGGTGACGAGCTCATGCAGCGCCAGCGCCAAGGTCTGCGCGGTCGCGGGCTGCAACTGCACCTCTTCGCCATCGATCTGGATCTGTCCGGCTTCCGAATACGGCGCGATCTCCTCGGCGACCAGCCGCCGGATTTCGGCGCCCTGCCAGCTCGACAGCGACAGCACGGTGTGAACGCGTGCCAGCGCTGTGATGCGGCCCTCGACCGCCCGCACATAGGCGGTCACGTTCTGCGCGCGCGTCAGCCGCACGATCGATTGTGCCAGCGCGAGCGCGTTCTTGGCGCGATGGTCCACCTCGCGGGTCAACAGGCTCTGCCGCTCCTCGGCCTTCTTGCGATCGGTGATGTCGACGGTGACGCCGCTCACCCGTACCACCTTGCCGTTGCGGTCGCTGGTGGCCGCGGCTGTACCGACGCACCAGCGCACTTCGCCGTCCGGCCGCATGACGCGGAATTCGGTTTCATAGGACGTCTGGCCCTTGCCGAAGCCGGTCCAGGCTTGCCGGAGGTGCTCGACATCGTCGGGATGAAACAGCGCCTGTATATTGTCGGAGGTGAGCTTGAAGGATTTCGGGTCGACGCCGAAGATCTTGTATTGCCCCTCGTCCCACATCCAGTCGCCGTTGACCCAATCCCAGTCCCACGAGCCCATCTTGCCGGCCGCAATCGCCATGCTGCGGCGTGCCTCGCTTTCGACCAGTCGCGTGGTCGACTGCTCGAGCTCGGCGGTGCGTGCGCGCACGCGGTCCTCGAGCTCCGCGTTGAGGCGTTCGAGCTGTCGTGTCTTGCGGTAGAGCTCGGCGAACACGCGGATCTTTGCCCGCAGCACCTCGGGCACGACGGGCACCGGCACGTAATCGACCGCGCCCATCTCGTAGCCGCGGAGCCGATCGATATCGCTGACCTGGATCGCCGAGATGAAGATCATCGCGGTCTTCTGGAAGCGCGGATGGTCGCGGATCATCGCCGCGAGCTCGAAGCCGTCGAGCTCTGGCATGCAGACGTCGACCAGGATGACCGCGACTTCGTTCTTGAGCAGGAACTCCAGCGCCTCGCGGCCCGACGACGCGGCGACCAGTGTCTCGCCGAGCTCCTTCAGGATGACCTCATAGGCCAGCAGCTTCGCCGGCTGGTCATCGACCAGAAGGATGTTTACCTTTTCGTGGTCCATCATGTTCGATCGCCGATCAGCGGTGCAGCCACATGCGGATCGCCAGCAGCAGTTGCTCGGTGTTCACGGGTTTCGCCAGATAGTCGGACGCGCCTGCCTCCAGGCATTTCTCTCGATCGCCTTTCATCGCCTTCGCGGTCAGCGCGATGATCGGCAGCCGCGCGAAGGCGGAGTTTTGCCGGATGGCGCCGATGGTCTGGTAACCGTCCATCTGCGGCATCATGATGTCCATCAGCACGATCGCAATCTTGGGATTGGATTCGACCAGCGAGATGGCCTCGTGACCGGTTGTCGCAGTCAACACCTTCATACCTCGCCGCTCCAACACGCTCGAGAGCGCGAAGATGTTGCGGGCATCGTCGTCGACCAGCAGTGCGGTCTTGCCAATAAGATCCTCATCAGAACTATTGAGCTTCTCCAGCATCCTCTGTTTTTCGACGGGCAATTCCGTGATCACACGGTGCAGGAACAGTGACGTTTCGTCGAGCAGACGCTCCGGCGATTCCACGCCTTTGACGACGATGCTGCGCGCCATCGTATGCAGTTCCGCGTCTTCTTCCGCTGAAAGTTCCCGGCCCGTAAACACGACGACGGGTATATTGGACAGCGTCTCGTCCTTGCGGATCTGATCCAGCACTTCGAAACCGCTCATGTCGGGCAGGCGCAGGTCGAGCACGACGCAGTCGCACGGATTTTCGCGCATCGTCGAGAGCGCCCCTGCCCCGGTGCCGGTGGTCACGATCTCGATATCCTCGTGCCCGAGCAGTTCCGTGATGCTGAGCTGCTCCGCCGCATTGTCCTCCACGATCAGCAGGCGCTTGCGGCGTGGTCTGGCGTATTCCTTGATCTGCGACAGCGCAGCGCTGACGCCTTCCGTCGTCGTCGGCTTGTTGACGAAGGAGAACGCGCCGCGCGCCAGCGCGTGCTGCCGGTCCTCGTCGAGCGTGATGATCTGAACCGGAATGTGACGGGTCAGCGGATTGTGCTTGAGTTGGCTCAGCACGGTCCAACCCAGCATGTCGGGCAGGAAGACGTCGAGCGACACCGCGCTCGGCTGGAACTGCTTGGCCAGATCCAGAGCTTCGGCACCGCGGCTTGCGACCAGCACCTTGAAGCCCTTGTCGCGCGCTAGATCGATCAGCACCCGCGCATAATGCGGATCGTCCTCGACGATCAGCAGGATGGTGTCGCCGGGCTCGAGATTGAGCCGGTCGTCCGGAAGCTGCTCGATCACACGCTCCTGCGCGCCCGACGCCTGCAGCGCCGGCGCCGGTGGGTGCGGCATCGCGATCGGTCGAGCCTGCGGGCGCAGTGCCACCGAGGGGCCGGCATATTTCAGCGGCAGATAGAGCGTGAAGGTCGAGCCCTTGCCTGTCGCACTGCGCAGATGGATCTCGCCGCCGAGCAGACCCGCGAGCTCACGGCTGATGGCCAGTCCAAGGCCGGTGCCGCCATATTTGCGGCTGGTGCCGGCGTCGGCCTGCTGGAACGCCTCGAAGATCAGCTTCTGCTTGTCTTGCGGAATGCCGATGCCGGTATCCGACACCTCGAACGCAACGACCGCGGGCGCCGCATTGAGGATCGGATGCTCCACACTCCAGCCGCCGAGCGCGGCCGACACGGTCAGGCTGACGCCGCCTTCCGCGGTGAACTTGAACGCATTCGACAACAGGTTCTTGAGCACCTGCTGCAGCCGCTTGGAGTCGGTGACCATGCTGCGCGCAAGATTGGCGTCGACATCGATACTGAACGAGAGATGCCGGTTCTCCGCCTCGTGCCGGAACGGCCGTCCGACGGTCTCGAGCAGGCTCGATGTCAGAATTTCCTCGGCGTCGACCGTCACCGTGCCGGACTCGATCTTGGAGAGATCGAGGATGTCGCTGATCAGGTTCAACAGGTCGGTGCCGGCGCCGTGAATGGTGCGGGCAAACTCGACCTGCTTGCCAGTCAGGTTGCCGTCGGGATTTTCGGTGAGCTGCTGGCCCAGGATCAGGATCGAGTTCAGCGGTGTCCGCAACTCGTGAGACATGTTGGCGAGGAATTCGGATTTGTACTTCGAAGTCAGCGACAGCTCGGTCGCCTTTTCTTCCAGCGCGCGCCGCGCCTGCTCGATTTCCTGGTTCTTGCGCTCGACGTCGACATTGCGTTCGGCCAGCTGCTGGGCCTTCTGCTCCAGCTGATCGTTGGTCTGCTGCAATTCCTTCTGCTGGGTCTGCAACTCGCCGGCGAGCTGTTGCGACTGCTTGAGCAGCGCCTCGGTCTGCATCGTCGCCTCGATGCTGTTGAGCACGATGCCGATGCTGTCGGTCAACTGTTCGAGGAAGGTGATCTGCGAGGTCGTGAACGAGGAGATCGAGGACAGCTCGATCACCGCCTTGACCTGGTTCTCGAACTGCACCGGAAACACGACGAGGTTTTTCGGCATGATCCGCATCAAGGCCGAATTGATCGGCACCGCATCGCCGGGAATCTCGGAGACGAGGCGCTGACGCTTGTCGAGCGCGCATTGGCCGATCAATCCCTCGCCGAACTGGACGATCTGCGGATGCGGATTGCTGCTGTCGCTGGCATAGGCCGACAACAGGCGCAACTGCGCATTCTCGGGATTGTCGACCTGGTAGATCACGCCCATATGCGCGTTGATCAGCGGCGCAAGCTCGGTCAGCAGCAGCCGGCCGACGGTCGCAAGATCGCGCTGGCCCTGCAGCATGTTGGTGAAGCGCGCCAGATTGGTCTTCAGCCAGTCCTGTTCGGTGTTGCGCTCCGTGGTCAGACGGAGGTTGCCGATCATCGTGTTGATGTTGTCCTTGAGCTCGGCGACCTCGCCGCGGACGTCGACCTGGATCGAGCGCGTCAGGTCGCCCTTGGTCACGGCGGTCGCCACTTCCGCGATCGCGCGCACCTGCGAGGTCAGGTTGGCCGCGAGCAGGTTGACGTTGCCGGTGAGATCCTTCCAGGTGCCGGCCGCGCCAGGCACGTTGGCCTGACCGCCGAGCCGTCCCTCGACGCCGACCTCGCGCGCCACGCTGGTGACCTGTTCGGCGAAGGTCGCAAGCGTCTCGGTCATGTTGTTGATGGTGTCGGCGAGCGCGGCCACCTCGCCCTTCGACTTCACCGTCAGGTTCTGCTTCAGGTCGCCGTTGGCGACCGCGGTCACCACCTTGACGATGCCGCGCACCTGCTCGGTCAGGTTGACCGCCATGACGTTGACGGTGTCGGTGAGGTCCTTCCAGGTGCCGGCAACGCCGCGCACCTCGGCCTGGCCGCCGAGCTTGCCCTCGGTGCCGACTTCGCGCGCCACGCGCGTCACCTCGCCGGCGAAGGCGTTGAGCTGGTCGACCATGGTGTTGATGGTGTTCTTGAGCTCGAGGATTTCGCCCTTCACGTCGACCGTGATCTTGCGCGACAGGTCGCCGCGCGCCACCGCAGTGGTGACTTCGGCGATGTTGCGCACCTGGGTGGTCAGGTTCGCCGCCAGCAGGTTGACGTTGTCGGTGAGGTCCTTCCAGGTGCCGCCGACGCCGGGCACCACGGCCTGGCCACCGAGCCGTCCCTCGGTGCCGACCTCGCGCGCCACGCGCGTCACTTCGGCGGCGAACGAGCGCAGCTGCTCGACCATCGTGTTCAGGGTGTCCTTGAGCAGCAGGATCTCGCCGCGCACGTCCACGGTGATCTTCTTCGACAGGTCGCCGCCGGCGATCGCGCTCGCGACCTCGGCGATGTTGCGGACCTGCGCAGTCAGGTTCGACGCCATGAAGTTGACGTTGTCGGTCAAATCCTTCCAGGTGCCGGCGACGCCGGGCACTTCGGCCTGGCCGCCGAGCTTGCCCTCGGTGCCGACCTCGCGCGCCACGCGCGTCACCTCGCCCGCAAACGCATTGAGCTGGTCCACCATCGTGTTGATGGTGTTCTTGAGCTCGAGGATTTCGCCCTTCACGTCGACGGTGATCTTGCGCGATAAGTCGCCGCGCGCCACGGCGGTGGTCACCTCCGCGATGTTGCGGACCTGCGCGGTCAGGTTGCCGGCCATCGAGTTGACGTTGTCGGTCAAGTCTTTCCAGGTGCCGGCGACGCCGGGCACGTTGGCCTGGCCGCCGAGGCTGCCGTCGGTGCCGACCTCGCGCGCCACGCGCGTCACCTCGCCCGCGAAGCGGTTGAGCTGGTCGACCATCGTGTTCAGCGTTTGCTTCAGCTGAAGGATCTCGCCGCGCACGTCGACGGTGATCTTGCGCGACAGGTCGCCGCCGGCGATCGCGGTCGCGACCTCGGCGATGTTACGCACCTGCGCCGTGAGATTGCCGGCCATCGAGTTGACGCTGTCCGTCAGGTCCTTCCAGGTGCCGGCGACGCCGGGCACCTCGGCCTGGCCGCCGAGCTTGCCGTCGGTACCGACCTCGCGCGCCACGCGAGTCACCTCGCCGGCGAAGGCGTTGAGCTGGTCCACCATCGTGTTCAGCGTTTCCTTCAGCTGAAGGATTTCGCCCGATACGTTCACCGTGATCTTCTTCGACAGGTCGCCCTTCGCCACCGCGGTCGCGACCTCAGCGATGTTGCGGACCTGCGCGGTCAGGTTCGAGGCCATCGAGTTGACGCTGTCAGTCAAATCCTTCCAGGTGCCGGCGACGCCGCGCACCTCGGCCTGGCCGCCGAGCTTGCCTTCGGTGCCGACCTCGCGCGCCACGCGCGTCACTTCGCCGGCGAAGGCGTTGAGCTGATCGACCATCGTGTTGATGGTGTCCTTCAGCTCGAGGATTTCGCCGCGCACGTCCACCGTGATTTTCTTCGAGAGGTCGCCGCCAGCGACCGCGGTCGTCACGGCGGCGATGTTGCGCACCTGCGCGGTCAGGTTCGACGCCATGAAGTTGACGTTGTCGGTCAGATCCTTCCAGGTGCCGGCGACGCCGAGCACGTTGGCCTGGCCGCCGAGCTTGCCTTCGGTGCCGACCTCGCGCGCCACGCGCGTCACTTCCGACGCGAACGCGTTGAGCTGGTCGACCATGGTGTTCAGCGTTTCCTTCAGCTGAAGGATCTCGCCCGACACGTTGACCGTGATCTTCTTCGAGAGGTCGCCGCCGGCGATCGCGGTCGCGACGTCGGCGATGTTGCGGACCTGCGCAGTCAGGTTCGACGCCATGAAGTTGACGTTGTCGGTCAGGTCCTTCCAGGTGCCGGCAACGCCGGGCACCTGGGCCTGGCCGCCGAGCTTGCCCTCGGTGCCGACCTCGCGCGCCACACGCGTCACTTCCGACGCGAACGAGTTGAGCTGGTCCACCATCGTGTTGATGGTGTCCTTCAGCTCCAAAATCTCGCCGCTGACGTCGACCGTGATCTTGCGCGACAGGTCGCCGCGCGCCACGGCCGTGGTCACGTTGGCGATGTTGCGCACCTGGGCGGTCAGGTTGCCGCACATCGCGTTCACCGAGTCGGTGAGGTCCTTCCAGGTACCGGCGACGCCGGGCACGATCGCCTGGCCGCCGAGCTTGCCGTCGGTGCCGACCTCGCGCGCCACGCGCGTCACTTCGGAGGCGAACGAACGCAGCTGATCGACCATCGTGTTGATGGCTTCCTTCAGTTGCAGGATCTCGCCGCGAACGTCGACCGTGATCTTCTTGGACAAGTCGCCGTTGGCGACCGCGATCGTCACCTCGGCGATGTTGCGAACCTGGCCGGTCAGGTTGTTGGCCATCGAGTTGACGCTCTCGGTCAGGTCCTTCCAGACGCCGGTCACTTCCGGCACCTGGGCCTGGCCGCCGAGCTTGCCCTCGGTGCCGACTTCGCGCGCCACGCGCGTGACCTCCGAGGTGAACACCGAGAGCTGCTTGATCATCGTGTTGACGATGTTCGCCGACTGCAGGAATTCGCCGCGCAACGGCCGGCCCTCGACGTCGAGCTGCACGGTCTGCAGCAGGTCGCCTTGCGCCACCGCAGCGACCGCGCGGGTGACCTCGCGGGTCGGCCACAGCAGATCGTCGATCAGCGTGTTGACCGAGCTCTCCATATCGGCCCAGGCGCCGCTGGCGAGGCCGAAATTGACGCGCTGGCGGGTCTGTCCCTCGCGGCCGACGACCTGGCCGACGCGCGCCAATTGCTGCGCCATGCGTTCGTTGGCGGCAGCGATTTCGTTGAAGGCGTCTGCGATCTTGCCGTCGATGCCGAGATAGTCGCCACGCATCCGGACCGAGAAGTCGCCGGCGCGCATCGCCTGCAGCGACTGCAGTAGGTCATGCGAGGAATCGAGGCTTCCGTTTGATTGTTGGCTGCGGCGCGTATCAGCACGGGGACGAGGCGACGAACCGAGATCGGTCATGTAATTTCCCCTACGCGCTGGCCGCGAATCCAGAGACTCGGAAAAGCCAGTGTGACCATAAGAATGACTGCCCTTGATCTATTCAAGCGGGAAAACGCCAAAGCCGCAATTTGTGACGCAAACCGAGTACCTTAATCGCGATTGGAACCAAAAGTTCCGACCGTTGGCCGAACTTTTACGAGGAACGACGGAGCCGGCCCTGATCGCCCGGTCCTCGTGCTCGCATGGAACATTGACCATCCCCGCGCGTTTCGGGCGGGGGCAGGATCGGTGATGGTTAAGAAATCAGAACAACTCAAACGGGGCATCGTCGAGAGCCGGCACGATCGTCGGCCGGTGGCTGGCGGCGTGGTCGACTACGCCATTTGCACGCTCGGCCCCGATGGCCGGGTCATCAACTGGAACAAGGGCGCCGAGCGCATCACGGGCTATCCGGCCAAGGCGATCCTCGGCAAGCACTTCTCGGTCTTCTATCCTGCCGAAGACCGCGCATCCGGCGTTCCGGCGAGAGCACTGCAGATGGCGCGGAAGGAGAAGCACTCAGCGGCCGAAGGCTGGTCCGTCCGCAAGGACGGGTCGCAATTCTACGCCGCTGTGGTCATCGATCCGATCTACGAGAAGCGCAAGCTCGTCGGCTACACAATGGTCACCCGCGACATCACCGAGCGGCATCAGGCGCGCGCGGATCTCGAGGCCAGCGAAAGCCAGTTCCGCCTGCTGGTGAGCAATGTCACCGACTATGCGCTCTATATGCTGACGCCGGCCGGCATCGTCGCCAATTGGAACGCCGGCGGCGAGCGCATCAAGGGCTATTCGCCCGGCGAAATCATCGGACAGCACTTCTCGCGGTTCTATACGCCGGCCGACCAGGCTGCCGGCAAGCCCGCCCATGCGCTCAAGATCGCGGAAGAGACCGGGCATTACGTGGAGGAAGGCTGGCGGGTCCGCAAGGACGGTTCGTTCTTCCGGGCGAGCGTCGTGATCGATCCGATCCGCGATACCGACGGCAGCCTGGTCGGCTTCGCCAAGATCACCCGGGATATTTCCGAGCGGCGCGACGCGCATCAGAAGCTCGAACAGGTGCAGCGTCAGCTTGCGGAATCGCAAAAGATGGATGCGCTCGGCCAACTGACCGGCGGCGTCGCGCACGACTTCAACAACCTGCTGATGATCATCTCCGGCAATCTGCACCGGATCAAGCGCGAGGTGATGAGCGAACGGGGGATGCTTGCACTCGGCGCGATCGAAACCGCATCCGAGCGTGCCGCGTCCCTGACCAGGCAGCTCCTCACCTTCGCGCGTCGGCAGAGTGTCAATCCGCAGACCATCAACGTCGCTGACAGGATCACCGCGGTGCGAGAGGTTTTGACCAGCGCGCTCGGCGGCGCGATCAAGCTGAACATGGAGATCGGACCGGATCTCTGGCCGATCTTCGTCGATCCGACGGAATTTGAGACCGCGCTGATCAACCTCGTGGTCAATGCCCGGGATGCGATGACCGGCGGCGGCACGCTGACCGTCGCGGCGCGCAATGTCCCGGAAGCCGCCCAGGTGGTCGTCAGCATTACCGACACCGGCGAAGGCATTCCAGACGATGTCATGAACAAGGTCTTTGATCCCTTCTTCACCACCAAGCCGGTCGGCAAAGGGACCGGCCTTGGGCTGTCCCAGGTTCACGGTTTCGCGCACCAGGCGGATGGCCGGGTCGAGATTACAAGCGCGCTCGGCAAGGGCACGACGGTCAGCATCTATCTCCCGCGCGGGACTGCGGCCGCAAAGCGCACAGCTACGGGGCACAGCACGCCCGGCTTGGCCACGATCCTGCTGATCGAGGACAATCCTGCCGTCGCCGATGCGAGCACGGGCCTGCTCGAACAGCTCGGCTACACCGTGCGCTGGGCCTCGAACGCGGAGGCCGCCTTGTCGGAAATCGACGCCAACGGGATCGATGTGGTGTTCAGCGACATCGTCATGCCCGGCAGGATCGATGGACTGAAGCTGGCGCGCACGATCCGGGACAGAAAGCCCGAGCTGCCGATCCTGCTGACGACAGGCTACAGCGCGAGCGCACGCGACGTGAGGTCCGACTTTCCGGTGTTACGCAAGCCGTACCACATCCACGACCTCAGCCGCGAACTCGCAAAGTTGACGGGGCACGGCGTCGGCAGCGCGACGAGCGGGCCATCCGGCAACGCTTCGAGCGAGTTCGATGCCACCGCGCATGACGTCGTGGCAAGACCAAAGGCGAAAGCCCGCTCCTAGTGTGCTGAATGCGAAGTCCGTGCGATTTCGCGGCAGCCACTTTCACGAACTTCGCATTCATAAAGCACACTAGAATCATAAGTTTGCCAGTGTCCTTATCGAATTCGAAGTTCGCTCCGAAGATGCGGCAAATGATGCGAACTTCGGATTCGGGACACTAGTTCAAAATCGAAAGGCTAGCGTTCCGCCGGCCAGCTTCGCCGCACCAATTGCACCCGCTCGATGCGGCTGCATTGCTCGCAGCGGTACTGAAGAATATCCCTGCCCTCGCTGCCCGGATGGCTGCTCTCGAGCCGCATCGTCCTGATGCAGCTGATGCAGGAGATCAGCGTCAGCAGTGGACTGCGATCGTCATTCATCGATGCCCGCGGTGGCGCGGTCGGATCGGCGATCATGGCGCTGGGCGATGCTATGGTATTGGCTCTCACCACAAGAAAATGCAGATCCTGCGGTCCCAGTTCCTTCCTTGAAACCTGATTTGGGCCTGAGCCGGTGTTCGAGGCTCCCTTCTTTGGACAAACCCCCGGATCACACCCGGGCGTTGCTGTGACCGGGCGTAGGCTTCGCCTTGTCCTTGTCCACCTTGACCTTCGCGCCGGCGCGGTCCTCGAAGCTCCGGCTCAGCCGCTCCCGGACCGTGGGGAGACGCTCGCCGCCGCCGGCGGCCTTCCACCGGCCGACCAGTTGGGCCACTTCGGCTCGCATCGCCATCAGCCGGTAGGATGCTTCACTGCAATCGAGGTCGCGGTTGACCTGATCCCTGATCGACGCCTCGATCAGGGTCATCTCAGCTCGCAACGTGCTGATCTTGCGCCGAATTTCATTGATCTTGTTGTCCATAGCTTGTTAGAACAAAAATAGAACATATTGTCAAGTCACGATCCAGCAAGCGAGGCAAGCAATGAGCGTGGCAGCGGTAAGATATGGTGGGGTTGCGGAGCGGCTTGGCGGGCTGATGACCCGTGCCCAGGCGCTGCGGTTGAGGAGCCTCGCCGAGGAGGCCTATCAGCCGAACCAGTACGCACGCGACCTGACGTCCGAGGAAGCCGAACGGCGGATCGACGCGCTGAAGGCGGAGATCGCGCTGGCGGATTCGTTCTGACCGTCCGCGCCAGCCAGGCCGGACGTCCCCTTAAGGCTTTGATATAGCGGCGCAGCTAGGTCTGTTCCTGTTATTGCTGCTTTGTCTTATTGCTGCTTGGTCCTGGGGGAGCCTGACGTGCTGGAGTTGGAGAAGCGGTCGCCGCTTGCGTTCCCGATTACGCTGAAGGACGGGCGAACGCTCGCGACGGTCGGCGACGCCGCGGACTACCTGTCCGCGCTAAACCTGGATCAGCGCGAGCGCGGCTACTGGAAGACGGCGATCATGATGTTCAACAACGCCATGCGCGAGCCGAGCTATCTGAAGATCGCAACCATGAACCTCCGGTCCGCGCTCGTGTATGACCGCCTGGTCGATGACGTTGGCCCGTGATTGTGGTGCCGCGGCTACAGCCGAATCGGCGGTGGTTGCGTAAGGCGCTGTTCGTTATGGCCGCAAACAAGGTAACGGCGGTACACGCGACGGCGGGTGCGCAATGCGCTTCAGCCGCACTCTCGGGCCGCCTTGGAGGGCCAATGGAACACCAAGGCGGCTCATTTTCTTTTCAAAGCAGTTTCGCGCGGACGAACAGCATCCGCAACGCGTTGGTCGCTTGCACCGTCAGCATGGCGTTACCGGCCGCTCTCTCGAGTGCAACCAATGCCTCGTCATGCAGCGAGCGGAACTCCATCCATTCGACGGCGCTGAGATTGCTGATGAAGCTATAGGCCTGGCCGACGGTCGCGAGCGTCACCGTCTCGCCGTTCAGCCGCACCTTGAACGTCGCCTTCAGCGGCGTGTCGGATTTGGATACGTCACCCATGGCGGGGTTGTGCGCCGCGCCGCGTTAATGTCAATCTAATTTCTCTCCGTCCGCCTCGGCGCGCCGGCCCCAATGAATCGCAATGTCTGTTAGCGTTTCGTGGGGGTGATTCGTGACTGATCTTGCCAACACAGCCTATCTCGATGCGCTCAATGCCGAGCAGCGCCGCGCTGTCGAGCACGGGGTCGGCAAGGATTGCATCGTCGGCGCGCCGCTGTTGGTGATCGCGGGCGCGGGGTCCGGCAAGACCAACACCCTCGCCCATCGCGTCGCGCATCTGATCGTCGCTGGCGCCGATCCGCGCCGCATCCTGTTGATGACCTTTTCGCGGCGCGCCGCCGCCGAGATGGCCGGCCGCGTCGAGCGCATTGCGCGCCGCGTGCTCGGCGATCGCGCCTCGGTCATGACCGACGCGCTGAGTTGGGCCGGCACGTTCCACGGCATCGGCGCGCGGCTGCTGCGCGAATTCGCCGAGCGTATCGGCCTCGACCCGGCCTTCACGATCCATGACCGCGAGGATTCCGCCGACCTGATCAATCTGGTCCGCCACGATCTCGGGCTCTCCCGCACCGAAAGCCGGTTCCCCACCAAGGGCACCTGCGTTGCGATCTATTCGCGCTGCGTGAACGCGGAGATGCCGATCGAGGCCGTGCTCGGCCAGTTCTTCCCGTGGTGCTCCGGTTGGGCCAGTGAATTGAAACAGCTGTTCGGGGCCTATGTCGAAGCCAAGCAGCGGCAGAACGTGCTCGATTACGACGACCTCCTGCTCTACTGGGCGCAGATGGTGACGGACAGCGCGCTGGCCGAGGAGATCGGCGGCCGTTTCGACCATGTGATGGTCGACGAATATCAGGACACCAACCGCCTGCAGTCCTCCATCCTGCTCGCGCTCAAGCCCGCGGGCCGCGGGCTCACCGTGGTCGGCGACGACGCACAGTCGATCTATTCGTTCCGCGCCGCCACCGTGCGCAACATCCTTGACTTCCCGGCCCAGTTCAGCCCGGCCGCCGAGATCGTCACGCTCGATCGCAACTATCGCTCGACGCAGCCGATCCTGTCGGCGGCCAATGGCGTGATCTCGCTCGCCAAGGAGCGCTTCACCAAGAACCTGTGGACCGACCGGACCTCGACCCGTAAGCCGCTGCTCGTCACGATCCGCGACGAGGCCGATCAGGCCCGTTACATCGTCGAGCAGGTGCTGGCCAATCGTGAGGAAGGCACCCTGTTGAAGCACCAGGCGGTGCTGTTCCGCACCTCCTCGCACAGCGGACCGCTGGAGGTCGAACTGACCCGCCGCAACATTCCGTTCGTGAAATTCGGCGGCCTCAAATTCCTCGACGCCGCGCATGTCAAGGACATGCTGGCGCTGCTGCGCTTCGCCGCCAATCCACGCGACCGGGTTGCAGGTTTCCGCATCCTGCATCTGTTGCCCGGCGTCGGACCGGCCTCGGCGCAGCGGGTGCTCGACCGCATGACCGAGGCCGCCGATCCGATTGCTGCGCTCGTCGCGCTGCCCGCTCCGCCCCGCGCCGGTGCGGACTGGCGGCTGTTCGTGGAGGCCATCGAGAACCTTCGCTACTCGGAATGGCCCGTCGATATCGAACGCGCCCGCCTCTGGTACGAACCGCATCTCGATCGCATCCACGAGGACAGCGAGGTACGCCGCGCCGATCTCATTCAGCTCGAGCAGATCGCCGCCGGCTACCCGTCACGCGAACGTTTTCTCACCGAGCTTACGCTCGATCCACCCGATGCGACCAGCGACCAGGCTGGCGTGCCGTTGCTCGATGAGGATTATCTGATCCTGTCGACGGTCCATTCCGCCAAGGGCCAGGAATGGACATCCGTCTATGTGCTCAATGTCGTCGACGGCTGCATGCCCTCCGACCTCGGCGCCGGCACGTCGGCCGAACTCGAGGAGGAGCGCCGCCTGCTCTACGTCGCGATGACCCGCGCCAAGGACGATCTGCATCTGCTGGTGCCGCAGCGCTTCTTCGTTCACGGCCAGGCCGCCAAGGGCGACCGCCACATGTATGCCTCGCGCACCCGCTTCATCCCGGAACGACTGCTGCCGATGTTCGAGCGGACCACCTGGCCGCGCGCCGCGGCCGCGCAGGCCTCCGCGGCCAACCGCGCGCCGCCGATCGACATCGGCGCCCGGATGCGCGGCATGTGGCGCTGACGCCGGTTCGAAGATTTTCATACGGGCTGGAACCAAGCCGCCGACCTTGCGTTGAGGCGGCGTTCGTAATCGGCAAACGACCATCCCCGACGGCTTCGGCGCGCAGTTGCACGCTGGAGCCGTCTTTTTTGCGCCGCGTCAATTCACGCGAAAGCCAATTCACGCAGGAAATAATGTGACGGGCTGGTCGAAGCCCTTCAGGGTGTAATCGGCACCGGCTGCCGTGATCATGTCGCGGGTTCGATCCCGCACGGCCGTCGTCACAAGGATCTCGCCTGACCTGGCGGCCGCCTGCGCGCGCGCCGCGCGATTGACCACCGTGCCGACTGCCGTCAGGTCGCGGTGGGCTTGGCCGAACTCACCGAAATTGGTGTCACCGCTGTCCATTCCGATTCCGATGCCGATCTCGATGTCGCCGGCGCCGATCGCCCGCACCAGCGCATCGTGCCTGTCGCGAAAACTGCGCTGGATCTGGCGCGCCGCGAGCAAGGCCTGCACGGCATGATCGTCGCGCCGCACCGGAAAATTGAAGATCGCGAACACGGCGTCGCCGTTGGTCTTGTTGATGATGCCGTCATAGCGCCAGATCGCGGCGGCACAGTCGTCGTAGAACGCGTCGAGCAGCGAGGTCAGCCCGTCCTGCGCGATGGTCTGCGTCAGTGTGGTGTAGCCGCGCAGATCGGCGAACAGGATGGTGGCGTCGATGGTCACGGCGCGCGCCTTCATGATCTTCGAGAAGGCCATCTCGCAGAGCGTGCATGTGTTCGGGTTCATGCGGCTCGGCCGGACGCCGAACAGACGCAACGGCGCCGCCAATGGACCGCGCAACGGGATCGGCATATGCAGGTTTTGCCAGCAGCCAAGGCAGATCGTTGCAGGTTCCGGAGTCATCGGCGGATCACCTGCTGTTCCAGCAACGAAACCCGACCGCCTTGGCACGCAGGTTCATGGGCGTCCCCAATCGAGATAGCCGCGCTCAGGCGGTTGCCACGAAACTCACTCCAATTCGCGACTTCTTACTCCAGATCACCTGGCACTCGTAGACGACCGAGGCGTCGCGGGCCATCACCAGGCGGAATCGGTGCGGGACGAAGGCCGGATTCTCGACCTCGATGGCCGCCCCTTCCGGCGAGATGTTCACGATCGTGCAATGCATGACCGAACCGCCCGACGAGACATAGCCGGGTTCATTGACCTCGGTTCGCGGATGCTTACGCTTTTCGTCCACCCGGCCTCCCCAAATGTTCTTCACGCAAACGTGGGCGATCGGCATTGCAGGAGTCAACGGCTCCGGCGGCTCGCATCGGGCTTTCGCACCACCATTTGTGCGCAGCAGTACGCCGAACCGCTTATCGCGACAATGCAGATGAGCCCCGCGTCGGCGCGGGCTTGTCGTTCGCGCTGGCGCGAGGATAGCCTCATCCTATGGGCGATGCGCTGGCGCGACGCACGCTCCGGGGAATAATGAACAGGCGCCATGGGGAGACGCGCCATGTTCGAGATTCTCGATCGCCGGACGACTCTGACCGGCAACCAGATCAAGATCCTTGCGGCGGCCATCATCGGCGATGCGCTGGAATTCTTCGACTACTTCCTGATCGGCTTCGTGCTCGCGTTCCTGATCGGACCGTGGAAGCTCACCTTCGGCCAGTCGGCCACCGTGCTGATGAGTTCCGGCATCGGCGCCATCCTCGGCGCCTACCTCTGGGGCTGGCTCGCCGACCGGGTCGGTCGACGTATCGTCTTCATCGGCACGGTGCTGAACTTCTCGATCGCGACCGGCCTGCTCTATTTCACACCCGATAACGGCTGGGTCTATCTGGCGATCCTGCGCTTCTTCGTCGGAACCGGCGTCGGCGGTCTTTATTGTGTCGACCTGCCGCTGGTGCAGGAGTTCATGCCCTCGCACAAGCGCGGCTGGGTCGGCGGCCTCGTCACCTGCGTGATCCCGCTCGGCGTCGGCCTCGGCGCGGTGCTCGGAGCCTTCATGGGAACCGATCAGTGGCGGCTGTTGTTTGCGATCGGCGTGCTGCCGTCGGTCCTGGTGCTGCTGGTTCGGATCTGGGTTCCGGAGTCGCCGCGCTGGCTGTGCCGGCAAGGACGCTATGACGAAGCCCGCAAGTCGCTCGCCTGGGCGCTGCAGGTGCCGCCGTCGGAGCTGCCGCTGCCGAGCGCGGCCGACGCCGGTCCGATCGTCACGACGAGCTGGTTCGATCTGTTCAAATATCCGCGCAGCCTGATCGTCTCCTGGCTCGGCAATGCAGGCGCGCAAACCGGCGTCTACGGCATCACGCTATGGGCGCCCGCACTGTTCGTGCTGCTGCTGAAGGTGACGCCGCAGGAAGCCGCCAAGATGATGATCCTGCTCAGCATCACCGGCTTCCTCGGCCGCATCTCGTTCTCCTGGTTCTCGGAGCTGCTCGGACGGCGTGTTGCCGGCGGCCTGCTCGGCTTCGGCGCCGGCGCGCTGACGATCATTGCCGGCTACCACTACGACGCGACTTTGTTCGGCATGTCGGCGTTCTGGCTGCTGCTGGCCGCCGCCTTCTTCTTCGCCGACGGCGGCTTTGCGATCGTCGGTCCCTACGCGGCTGAGGTCTGGCCGTCGCATCTGCGCACCACGGGGATGGGGTCGGCCTATGGCTTCGGCGGCATTGGCAAGATCATCGGGCCGGTCGGGCTTGCGCTGATCGTCGGTTCGAACAACTACCTCAAGCCCGATGTGCCACTGACCCAGATCCCGACCGCCTTTGTCTATCTCGGCTGCTGGTTCCTGATGGCGGGGGCCGTCTATTTGTTCTTCGGGCTCGAGACCCGGGGCAAATCGATCGAGCAGATCGACAAGGAGCTCAACGCGACGGCCGATGTCGCGGCCTCCGCAACGATCCGGCGCGCCTGAGGGAGGGCGAACATGAATGTGACTGCTGCGGACCTTATCGGTGATCGCGACGTGATCGCCCGCGCCGAGGCGATCAGGGACGCGGTGGCGGCCGCCTCCAACGATATTGAAACGACGCGCCGCCTGCCGCCCGACCTGCTCGACCGGCTGCATGAGGCGCGGCTGTTCCGCTTGCTGCTGCCGCGTTCAAGCAACGGGATCGAGACCGATCCCGTCACCTTCTTCCATGCCATCGAGACCATCGCCAAGGCGGATGCCTCGACGGCGTGGTGCCTGAGCCAGGCCGGCGGCTGCGCGATGTCGGCGGCCTATCTCGACCTGCCGGTCGCGCAGGAAGTGTTTGCCGACCCGCGTGCCGTGCTGGCCTGGGGCCCCGGCCCGAAGGTCAAGGCGATCGAGTGCGAGGGCGGCTACCGCGTCACCGGGGTCTGGTCGTTTGCCTCGGGCGGGCGGCACGCCACCTGGCTCGGCGCGCACTGCCCGGTCTATGCCGCGGACGGCTCGCCGCGCCGGGATGCCAATGGCGAGCAGGTCGAGCGCACCATGCTGGTGCGGACCGAAGACGTCGCATGGACCGACATCTGGAACACGGTCGGATTGCGCGGTACCGCCAGCGACCAGTTCGCGCTCGACGATTTCTTCGTCCGCGCGGACCATTCGATCACCCGCGAATTCGACCGCGAGTGTCGCGAGGATGGCCCGCTGTACCGGATGAGCAACCATACTTGCTACCAGATCGGCTTTGCCGGAGTCGCCTGCGGCATTGCCCGCAGTGCGCTCGACAATTTCGTCGACGTCGCCCGCAACAAGGTGCCGCGCGGCATGAAGAAGACACTGCGGGACAATGCGGTGGTGCAGTCCGGCCTCGCCCAAGCCGAGGTCAATCTGCGCGCCGCCCGCGCCTTCCTGCTGCAGTCGATGGCCGACATCTGGAAGGATCTGGTTGCCGGCCACAGCATCACGGTGGCACAGCGCATGACGATCCGGATGGCGGCCACCCATGCCATCCACAAGGCGCGGGAGGCCGTCGATTTCGCCTACAACACCGCCGGCGCCACCGCGATCTTCGACGGCCATCCGCTGGAGCGGCGCTTCCGCGACATCCACACCGTGACCCAGCAATTGCAGGGCCGCTTCAGTCATTTCGAGACCGTCGGCGCCTGGATGCTGGGCGTCGATGCCGACCTCAGCTTCGTTTAACCCGATTTCTCAAGGAGAAGAACCATGCCATTGGGTGGACTACAGCATTACACCATCGAGCCGCAGGATCTGGAGAAGACCAGGGAGTTCTATTGCGATGTGCTCGGGCTCGAGAACGGCGAACGGCCGCCGCTCGATTTCCCCGGCTACTGGCTCTATTCCGGCGGTCAGGCCACCGTCCATCTGATGGGCACCCGCAAGCCCCGCGACGGCATCGTGGTGCGCGGCACCGAGAAGAAATATGAGGACACCGGCCGCCTCGACCATATCGCCTTTGCCGCCAGCGACGTCGAAGCCGTGCGCAAGCGCCTGCAGTCGAAGAACGTCACCTTCCGTGAGCAGATCGTGCCGCGCACCGGCGACACCCAGATCTTCCTCTACGATCCGGACGGCATCGGTGTGGAGCTGAACTTCCCGAAGAGCTAAGCGCCAGCGTTTTGCGGATCGCTGATTGCCGGGCAGAGCCGTCCGAAGGACATCGTCGCTTTGCCGCGCCGATGTCCCGGTCATTGACGGCTCAATCCGCGCTGGCCTCGGGCGCTGTGGATGGTTCCCGACAAGGCCCTGACTCGGCCATCACTCGGGCGTGATCCGGTCCGTTTTTCTTCAACATTGAATGACGAATTAACCGGGCCGCGCCGCTGCGGCAGAATAGCCGGGTGCTGCGCCTTTAACCTACCCCAGGGCTTGGTGGCCCGGCTATTCGTCCCCACTTGGCCGGCGAGATTTCCTCAGTCGAGCCCGCGTTCGTGGCTCAGGCGGACCATTTCGTTGATGAAGATTTGTTTCTGCTTGTCGTCGAGGCTGGCAAACAGCGGCTCGGCGGCGTCGGCGACGCCGCGCTGATCGACCGCCCGGTCATTGAGGAACTGGGCCTCGTTGCGCATCTGCTCGATGATGTCATCCGGCGGATCGCGCTGCGCCCGCGCGATGCGCAGGTTGAGTCGGTCGGCGCCGTTGTGGCCGAGATAGTGCATCGCACTGTTGAAGCCGGCCCAATTCTTCTCCTGCTCCGGCGTCAGGTTGAGCTCCTTCTTGATCCGTTCGATGTTGGCGTCGCTGTTGGCGACGATCTGTTCGGCCGTCAGCTGCGGCGCGCCGGCCTGGGTCAGCACGGTCGGCGCTTGCTTCGCGCCCTTGTCCTTTGCGGCGGCCTTGGCCGACTTGGGGGCCTTGGCGCCGGCCGCCGCGCCCTGTGCGTTCTTCCCGCTGCCGGCATTGGGGTTGTTGCCATTGTTGCCGGTCAACACCCCGGTCACGCCGGTCACCACCCCGACAACGCCGCCGATGGCTCCGCCGAGAACGCCGCCGACCGGCCCGGCAGCCTTGTTGCCCTCGCGCGCCCCCTTTTCGACGCCCTGCACGATCTGCGCATCGACCATATGAGGCACTGCGAGCAACGTGACGGTGGCGGCCCCAACCGCGGCGCACAATCTCCATTGTGCGCGCAGCTTCGCTACCGGGATGAGCATGATCGGGTCTCCGTGATCGGTGGTGGATTGCGGAATTGATGCGGGAGTAGGTTCGACAAATCCGGACTTTAGCGTTTCCGGCTTCAGCAAGTCTATCGGCCGCGCCGGGCATCAACATGGCGGAACAGAGTTCGCTGAGGCTTGACCGGAAAGCTGCGGCTCAACCGCGCACCGTCTGCGACCTTGTCTGCGTCGCCGCCCGCGTGCGTCGCAGCATGATCGCAAGACGCACGGCAAACCGCCGGCAACTGCAGTGATGCGAACGGCACTGCCTGCTATTTGACCACAACGTTAGTTCTAGTTGGCATCAGCATCTCGTTTCTCGACAGATGCCGGCAATTCTGTTCTGATCGGTTTCAACGCAAATCCCGCGACGTCGCGCAAACGCGACGCACAAAAAAGAACAACGGGATTCAAAAAGTCTTTTGTCCGTCGGCTACCAGGGAGGGAATGCCATGTCACGGAAGAAGCTCTCGCGCCGAGAATTCGTCGCAGCGACAGCGCTGTCATCGGCCGCGCTGATTACAGCCCCCTACGTGCGTGGCGCCTACGCAGCCGGAAAGCTCTCGATGGGCTTCTGGGATCACTGGGTGCCCGGCGCGAACAGTGCGTCCACCGAGCTGGTCAATGAATGGGCTGCCAAGGAGAAGGTCGAGGTTCAGATCGACTACATCACCAGCCAGGGCAACAAGAACATCGTCACCATCGCCGCCGAGGCGCAGGCGAAATCCGGTCACGATATTTTCCAGATGCCGACATGGTGGCCGCAGGCCAACGCCGAGTTGCTCGAGCCGGTCAACGACATCATGGATCCGCTCCTCAAGCTGAACGGCGATGTCAACGGCACGGTGAAATATCTCGGCCAGGCCGGCGGCAAATGGCTCGGCGTTCCCGCCAGCGTCGGCAGCCAGATCAAGGGTCCTTGCTCGCGCATCGACCTGATGAAGAAACACGCCAACATCGACGTGCAGGAGATGTATCCGGTCGGAAGCGAGCCGAAAGCCGATAACTGGACCCTCGATACGTTCCTCAAGGCGGCTGAAGCCTGCCACAAGGCCGGATTCCCGTTCGGTATCGGCCTTGGCGAAACCAGCGACAGCGTCGACACCGCCGGCGCGATCTTCCAGTCGTTCGGCGCGCAGCTGGTCGATGCCAAGGGCAATCTCACCGTCAAGACCGACGCGGTGCGCCAGGCCCTCGACTACTACAAGAAGCTGCTCGCCTTCCTGCCGCCCGATGTGGCGGCATGGGACGACGCGTCCAACAACAAGTGGCTGGTCGCCGGCAAGGGCGCGATGATCCTGAATCCGCCGAGCGCGTGGGCGGTCGCCAAGCGCGATGCTCCGCAAGTCGCCGAGCAGTGCTGGACGCACGGGTTCCCGGCCGGGCCGAAGGGACGCTTCGCGCCCTATCTGCCGTTCTTCTGGTCGATCTGGTCGTTCTCGAAGAACAAGGAGGCGGCCAAGAGCCTGCTGACGCACCTGTCGCAACCTGCATCGATCGAGAAAATGGTGGTCGCCAGCGGTGGCTATGACCTGCCGGCCTACGAAAAGCTCACGACCTTGAAGGTCTGGGCGGAGCAAGCGCCGCCAAAGGGGACGCTCTACCACTATCCGAACCCCTATAAGCACCAGACGCTGTCGATTGCGGCCTCGCCCGCGCCGCCCAAGATCGCGCAGCAGATCTACTTCCAGGCCACGCTGACCAAGATGTGCCTGCGGTACTACCAGGGTGAAAGCATGGAAAAGACACTCGCCTGGGCCGAGGGCGAGTGCGAAGGCTTCATGCGAAGCTGACGACAAGCGAGGTCTCGCGCGACCACCCGTAATGTTGGCCGCGCGAGGTCCCGTCTTCACATCCCAGCCGCCGGACTGGCGAGCTGTGCAACCAACCCGCGCGAGGGACCTGCGTTATGGTTGACGTCGCATTCCAATCCAACCGCGCAGCCGCTGCCCAGACGGGACGAAGGCGCGTCGGCCTGCGCAACGCGCTGCGGCGCAAGTCGATGGCCGCGTTCCTGATGACCTTGCCGCTGATCCTCCTGATCGCGATCCTGGTGCTCTACCCGGCCCTCTACTCCTTGCACCTCGCAACGCTGAACAAGGCGATGACGAAGTTCGTCGGGTTCGGCAATTTCGAGTTCCTGTTCAAGCGCGACACCTTCTGGCTGGTGGTCAAGCAATCCTGCATTTTCGCGATCTCGGCGGTGATCTTCAAAGCCCTGATCGGCTTCATCGTCGCGCATTTCGTGCACAACGTACCCGCCAACAAGCAGCGCAAGTGGCGCGGCATGCTGCTGGTGCCATGGGTGATCCCGCCGGCGATGAGCACGCTGGCGTGGCTCTGGCTGTTCGACCCCTCCTACAGCGCCTTCAACTACACGCTTTCCTTCTTCGGCATCGGGCCGATCCCGTGGACCGGCGATGCGATGTGGGCGCGCTTCTCGGTGATCCTGGTCAACGTCTGGTACGGCGCGCCGTTCTTCATGATCATGTATCTGGCGGCGTTGAAATCGGTACCCGACCAGCTTTATGAGGCGGCCGCGATCGACGGCGCCAATTGGTGGCAGCGCATCTGGTACGTGACCCTGCCGATGATGCGCAACATCATCGCGATCACGACGCTGTTCTCGCTGATCGTGACCTTCGCCAATTTCGACATCGTGCGCATCCTGACCGCGGGCGGGCCGCTCGACCATACCCATATCTTCGCCACCTGGGCGTTCCGCGTCGGCATCGAGGGCAGTGATGTGCCGCTCGGCGCCAGCGTTTCGCTGTTCATGGTGCCGATCCTCGCGGTCGCGGCGATCTTCATCCTGCGCGACATCACCAAACGCGGGAACGAAGCCTGATGAGCTCGCTGACGATCGACAAGTCCGGACCGACCCGCAAGGTCAAGTACGGCAGCATGAGCCGCGACCGCGCCTGGGCGCTACGCTGGTCCTATTTCTTCCTGGTGCTGTTTGCGATCTTCTCGCTGACGCCGCCGATCTACATGCTGATCACCTCGCTGAAGAGCAGCGCCGAGATCTCGGCCGCGACCAATCCGTGGTGGGTCTATCATCCGACACTCAGCAACTACATTGAGCTGCTGACCTCGAACCAGTTCCTGCGCTTCTTCTGGAACTCGGCCTGGGTCTCGATCATCGTGGTCACCATCACGATGCTGATTAGCGTGCCGGCGGCCTTTGCGCTGGCGCGGATGAAATTCTGGGGTTCGGCGACGCTCGCGACCGGCGTGTTCCTCACCTATCTCATTCCGGACAGCCTGCTGTTCATTCCGCTGTTCAAGATGTTCGCCGTGTTCGGCGACTGGACCGGCATCCAGCTGGTCAATCGCTGGTACGTGCTGCTGTTCATCTACCCGACGCTGACGGTGCCGTTCTGCACCTGGATCATGATCGGCTATTTCGCCTCGATCCCGAAGGAGCTCGACGAGGCGGCGATTATCGACGGCGCGAGCTGGTTCCAGACGCTGACCCGGATCTTCATCCCGGTCGCGCTGCCCGGCCTGATCGCGGCCACGATCTTCGCCTTCACCGTCTCCTGGGCTCAGTTCCTCTATCCGCTGGTGTTCACGACCTCGACCGATCAGCTGGTGCTGCCGGTCGGCATCATCACGACCCTGATCAAGGGTGACGTCTTCAACTGGGGACAGATCATGACCGGCGCCCTGCTCGGCGCCGCGCCGCCGCTGATCATCTATGCCTTCCTGATGGACTACTACATTGCCGGCCTGACCGCCGGTGCGACAAAGGGTTGAACTTATGGCTGATGTCAGTTTGCGGAAGGTTGTGAAGCGTTACGATGAGGTCGAGGCGGTGCGCGGCATCGACCTTGATATCGCCGACCATGAGTTCGTGGTGCTGGTCGGGCCGAGCGGCTGCGGCAAGTCGACGACGCTGCGGATGATCGCCGGCCTCGAGGACATTTCCGACGGCGACATCATGATCGGCGGCGACGTCGTCAACGACGTGCCGCCGAAGGACCGCGACATCGCGATGGTGTTCCAGAACTATGCGCTCTATCCGCATATGACCGTTGCCGAGAACATGTCGTTCGGCCTGCGGCTGAAGCACTATCCCAAGGCCGAGATCAAGAGCCGGGTCACCGAGGCCGCCCGCATGCTCGACATCACCGACCTGATCGACCGCAAGCCGAAGCAGCTCTCCGGCGGCCAGCGCCAGCGCGTCGCGATGGGACGGGCAATCGTGCGCAATCCGAAGGTGTTCCTGTTTGACGAGCCGCTGTCCAACCTCGACGCCAAGCTGCGCGTGCAGATGCGGATCGAGATCAAGAAGGTGCACCAGAAGGTCCGCACCACGACGGTCTACGTCACCCACGACCAGGTCGAGGCGATGACGCTTGCCGACCGCGTCGTGGTGATGAATCACGGCAGGATCGAGCAGATCGGCACGCCCAACGAGCTCTACCACAAGCCGGCGACCCGGTTCGTCGCAAGCTTCATCGGCTCGCCCGCGATGAATTTCGTGCCCTGTCGGCTCGAGGACACCGGCGGCAAGCTCAACGTGCGGCTGACCGATCGCCTCGCTTTCACGCTGCCGCCGGCACGCGCCGCCCGCTACCAGGCTCTCTCCCGCACCGACAAGCTGTTGCTGGGCATCCGGCCCGAGCACGTCATGGAGGCGCGGCCGCATGCCGAACCGGGCATCGAGCCGTTCGACGCGACGCTCGACGTCACCGAGCCGATGGGGATGGAGACCCTGGTCTATTTCACGCTGGAGGGCACCCAGGTCTGCGGCCGGGTCAATCCCAATGCCGGTGCGCAGGATGGCAGCCCGCTCCGATTGGCTGTGGACCTCAACAATATGCATTTGCTAAACGAGGTGACCGGCGTCGTCCTTTGACGGCGCACAAGAAACCTCAAGGGCAGGAAATGGCCACCAACAAGAAGAAGATTTTCGTCACCCAGACTTTGTCACCGGGGGCACGGGTGCTCCTCAACGAGCGGGACGACGTAGAACTCATCGAATTTCCCAACCTGATCTCCGCCAAGGACTTTCAGACCATGCTCGAGCAGCATGCGCCGGTCCATGGCGTGGCGCTGGGCGCAACCCGCTTCGGCGAGGCGGAGCTGGAGGCGTCCAAGGGCATGATGGTGGTGACCCGGATCGGTGTCGGCTATGACGCCGTCGACGTTCCGGCGCTGTCGCGCCGCAAGGTGCCGCTGATGGTCGCAGGCACGGCGAACTCGCCGTCGGTCGCCGAACAAGCTGTGTTCATGATGCTGACGCTGGCCAAGCGCGCGCAGGAAATGCACACGATGGTCAAGGACGGCACCTGGGCGAGCCGGCTCGGCGTGCTGCCGTTCGATCTCTACGGCAAGACCGTCCTGATCGTTGGCTTCGGCCGCATCGGCACCCGCACCGCCAAGCGCTGCCTCGCCATGGAAATGAACGTGCTGGTCTACGATCCCTACAAGCCCGCCAGCGAGATCACGGCTGCCGGCTGCGAGGCCGTGTCGAACCTCGAAGCGGCGCTGCCGCGGGCGGACTTCGTCACGATCCATTGCCCGAAGAATCCCGAAACCGTCGGGCTGTTTAACGCCGCGCGGATCAGGCTGATGAAGCCGACCGCCTATCTCATCAACACCGCCCGCGGCGGCATCGTCGACGAGACGGCGCTGCACGACGCGCTGGTGTCAGGCAAGCTCGCCGGTGCCGGCCTCGACGTGTTCGAGGTCGAGCCGCCGCCGGTCGGCCAGCCCCTGCACGCTTTGCCCAACGTGATCATGGCGCCGCACGTCGCGGGCGTCACGGTCGAGGCCGTCGATCGCATGAGCGAGCAGACCGCACGCAATATCCTGAGCGTGCTGGATGGCAATCCGCTGCGCCAGAACGTGATCAACCAGGACGTCCTCGGCTGAGCTTTCAGCCTTCCTCGTTTGCGCCGCGGCCGATCCGAAAGGATCGGCCCGGCGATGCGGAGTACCCACATGGCCTTCAAGGAATTCGGCAACTACGATGCGGTCGGTCTCGCCGAACTCGTCCGCAACAAGGACGTGACGCCGAAGGAACTGCTCGACGAGGCGATCGCGCGCACCGCCGCCGTCGATCCGAAGATCAACGCGGTCGTCGTCAAGCATTACGACTATGCCGAGCGCCAGATCGCCAGAGGGCTGCCTGATGGTCCCTTCACCGGCGTGCCGTTCCTGCTGAAGGACCTCGATCTGCTCGAGGGCACACGCACCACGTCGGGCGCCAGCCTGCTGAAGGACTTCGTTGCCGATCACAACGGCACCCTGACCCAGCGCTTCCTCGATGCCGGGCTTGCGATCTTCGGCAAGAGCTCGAGCCCGGAATTCGGGCTGATGCCGACGACGGAATCCCGCCTGTTCGGCCCGACCCGCAATCCCTGGAATCTCGACCATTCCTCCGGCGGCTCGTCCGGCGGCGCTGGGGCTGCGGTCGCGGCCCGCATCCTGCCCGTCGCGCATGCCAGCGACGGCGGCGGGTCGATCCGGATCCCCGCCTCCGCTTCCGGGGTGTTCGGCATGAAGCCGACGCGCGCCCGCAATCCGGTGGGTCCCGATCGCGGCGAAGGCTGGGGCGGCTTCTCCGTCGGCCATGTGCTCAGCATCAGCGTCCGCGACAGCGCGGTGATGATGGATGCGATCCACGGTCCGGAGCCGTCGAGCCTCTACGTGGCGCCGCCGCCGGAGCGACCGTTCTCGCAGGAAGTCGGCCGCGATCCCGGCCATTTGCGCATCAGCTTCACCGACAAGTCGCCCTACGGCGATGCGATCGATCCCGAGATCGCTGCGGCGGTGCGCGACATAGCCAAGCTGCTGGCGGGCCTCGGCCATCACGTCGAGGAACGTGCGCCGCCGCTTGCGGCCGATCCCGCCGCAGTCATGACGACCATCGTCGGCGGCAACACGGCGCTGACGATCCGTCTGCTCGAGCAGCGCGTCGGGCGCACCCTGACGTCGGACGATGTCGAGCGGCTCACGCTCGCCAGCGCCCAGAATGCGACCAAGATGAACCCGGCCGACTACGTGGCCGCGCAGCTTGCAGCGTTCCAGATCTCTCGCGCGCTTGCGACCTTCTTCGAAGGTTGCGACATCTTCCTCAGCCCGACGCTGTGCGCGCCGCCGCTCCGCCTCGGCGAGCTGAAAACGATGTCCGAGGACCTCGGCCACATCGCGCCGGTGCTGCGCCGCTACATGCCGGGCACCTCGATGTTCAACATGTCCGGACAGCCGGCGATGTCGGTGCCGCTGGCTTGGAACAAGGCCGGTCTGCCACTCGGCGTGATGTTCGCGGCCAAGCTCGGCGAGGAAGGACTGCTGTTCCGCCTGGCCGGCCAGCTCGAACAGGTCCGCCCCTGGAAGGACCGGCGTCCGCCGGTTTGCGCGTAGGCCCCACCGAAGCGCCCGGGCTGACAAAGGCCAGTCAGATCAGGTAGATAGGAATGGCGTCGGCGCGATTTCGCCAACGCCGAGCCTGGGAGACCGAACCGTGAGTGACCCGACCGACAATGCGCTCGCCGCAATCGCGAGCATCCTCGATCAGACGACGACACCTCCCGAGAAGGCCAAATCGTCCGACAAGACGGCGGATAAGGAAGCCGAGCCCGCCAAGGAGCCTCCGGTCTCCATCGCGATGCCGCCGCCCCTTCCGTCGTCAGTCGAAGTCGTATCAGTCGAGACCGTGTCCATCACGACCGTGTCCGTCGAGGCCGCGCCCGCCGAGTCGTCGGCGGGCGAGCCGCCGCCGGTCGAGGCGTCCGAACCGGTCGAACAGCCCGAGGCAAGTAAAGCTGAAGCAAGTGAACCGGAGCCAACCGAACCGGAGCCGAGCCAGCCGGAAGCGGAGCCGGAGTCGATCCAGCCGCCGCCCCAACCGATCGAGGCCAATGGCTATTCCAAGTCCGGCCCAGGACCAATGGCCGCGCTGCGCTTCCGCTGGACGGTGCGCCAGGACGGCGCCCAATATTATGTCGACGAGACCGTCGGCGAGGCATCGACCCCGCTCGTCAACGGCCCGATGGAGCGGGACGCCGCGATCAAATTCGTCGACGATCGCGAGGCCCAAGCGCGGCGGCGCTTCGAGCATTTCAAGCACGAGATGCTCAGCCGCACTGCAAGCGTCGTTCAGGCGAGCAAGGACAGCAACGAGGCCTGAGACGCGATACGTGCCCTTCGGGCATCGCAATCAAATGCGGATGGAGAAGACCTCGATGTTTCGCGCGCTGGCCGGCCTCGCTCTCGCTTTGCTCCTGTCCGCCGCGCACGCGCAGCAGGCGCCGTCCCGGCTCGATGAGATCGTCAAGCGCGGCATCCTGCGCGTCGGCATGACCGGCGACTATTTGCCCTTCACCTATCTCGACAAGGAGACCAAGGCCTTCCGCGGCTTCGATGTCGACATGGCGCAGTCGCTCGGCAAGGCGCTCGGCGTCAAGGTCGAGTTCGTGCCGACATCGTGGCCGCAGATGACCAAGGATTTCGAGGCCGACGATTTCGACATCGCAATGGGCGGCGTCTCCATCACCTTCGATCGGCAGAAGAAGGGTCTGTTCTCGACGCCGATCATGCGCGAAGGCAAGACGCCGATCGCGCGCTGCGCCGACAAAGGCAAGTTTGAGACGATCGCCGAGATCGACAAACCCGGCACCCGAGTCATCGTCAATCCCGGCGGCACCAACGAGCGCTTCGCGCGCGCCCACGTGAAAACCGCCGAGATCCGCGTCTTCAACGACAACACCAAGATCTTCGACGAGATCGCCAAGGGCAACGCCGACCTGATGATGACCGATGCGTCCGAGACGCGCTATCAGCAGAAGCTGCATCCCGGCGTGCTGTGCGCCGTGCATCCCGACAAGCCGTTCGACTTCGCGGAAAAGGCCTATTGGATGCAGCGCGACGTCGCCTTGAAGGCGTTCGTCGACCAATGGCTTCACATCGCGCGCGAAGATGGCAGCTACGCGAGGATCTACGCCGCGTGGTTCGAATAGCCCGCGCCGCGCGCATAATTTGAAGCGCACGGCCTGAAACCAGACCGCAATCCAGCGATTTGAACCTAGGCCGCGAGGAGACGACTCATGTTCTGACCGTGATCTGGGACACGTTCAGCGAGGTGGTCACCGGATAGCCTTGCGAACGGGTTCCCTGCACCGGAGGTCGGGATGAGAAAACTACTGGCGATCGCCACGCTCGTACTGGCGAGCACGGCCGCAGCGCAGGCGCAGTACACATTCGATTACGGCGGCCGCACGATTCGAATCGATCCCGATCGCGGCACGGTTTCGATCCCCGGCGTCTACGACAATACTCCCCGCCGCACCAAACGCGCCAAAAGCGAGGACACCGAGCAGAAGCGCAAGGCTCCGAAGGAAGCCAACACGGACGCCAAGTCGGACACTAAGACGGACGCTAAGACGAATTCCCAGGCCGCGCCGCCCAGCGCGCCAGCAGCGGCTGCTCCGCCTGCCGTCGATCAGGCCGCCGTCCCGCCGGCGCCTGCCGCAACGGCAGAGCCGCCCAGCACGGGCGTTGCGGCCACGCCGCCTTCAGCTACAGCCGCGACCACACCGCCGCCGCCCGCGGCGCCAGCCGTCCAGCAAACTGCGCCGGCTGCAAAGCCCACCACCGCTCCAACGGTCGGCGCCGCCTCGCCGAGCGCTCCGGTGCCCAAGCCCCTCGCCAATCCCGTGCAAGCAGCGAACTCGCCGCTCGGCGTCTGGCTCACCGAAGAAAAGGAAGGCAAAATCCGCATCGAGCAATGTGGCGCCAATCTCTGCGGCTACGCCGTCGACAAGAAATCGAACGCCAACGGCGAACAGGTGCTGGTCAACATGAAGCCGGGCAAGGACAAGTGGAGCGGCCGCATCTTCGATCCGAACAGCGGCAGCACCTACGATTCCACCATCGCGATGAGGAGCCCGGACACGCTACGCGTCCAGGGCTGTGCGTTCGGCGGCATGTTCTGCGGCGGCCAGACCTGGACGCGGGTGAATTGATTGCCTGCAAATCGTAGCCCGGATGGAGCGAAGCTTAATCCGGGATTTTCACCATGGGAGAGACTGCCCCGGATTGCGCTTCGCTCCATCCGGGCTACGGTCTCATAAAATCAAAAGCCCCACCTGATAGCGGGGCTTTCATCTTGCGAACTGCTACGACGCTTCAGCCGACCTTGCCGCTGTATTCCTCGTCGGTGACGTGCTCCATCCAAGTCGAATAGACGCCATCGAGCGCTTCCTGCATGGCGATGTGGGTCATGCTGTTGTCCGGCGAGGCCCCGTGCCAGTGCTTCTCGTTCGGCGGAATCCAGACGACGTCGCCAGGGCGGATCTCCCTGATCGGGCCGCCCTTCGCCTGCACGCGCCCGATGCCGGAGATCACATACAGCGTCTGTCCGAGCGGATGGGTGTGCCAGGCGGTGCGTGCGCCGGGCTCGAACGACACGCGCGAGGCGTTCAGCCGCGCCGGCGCAGGCGCCATGTTGATCGGGTCCTGTAACACCGTGCCGGTAAAATTCTCCTTCGGCGCGCGGCGGGTCGGCCGCGAGCCGGAAACGTGGATGTCCATGGGGTTACCTCCCTTTCTTGACGTTATTTCTTGGTCGCGGCGTAGCGCGCCTTGGTCTCGGCATTCATCGGATACAGGCCGGGCAGCTGGGCGCCATTGTTCACCTCGTTGACGATCCACGCTTCCATCCGTTCCTGCTCCGGCCCCTCGGCCAGCACGTGATCGAGGAACGCCTGCGGGATCAGCACCGCGCCATCCTGGTCGGCCACCACCACGTCGTTCGGGAATACGGCAACGCCGCCACAGCCGATCGGTTCGCCCCAGCCGACGAAGGTCAGACCTGCAACCGACGGCGGAGCCGCGTAGCCGTCGCACCACACCGGCAGGCCGGTGCCGAGCACGCCCTCGACGTCGCGCACCACGCCGTCGGTGATCAGCGCCGTCACCCCGCGCTTGGCCATGCGGGCGCAGAGGATGTCGCCGAAAATGCCGGCATCGGTGATGCCCATGGCATCGACCACGGCAATGCAGCCCGCCGGCATCGCCTCGATCGCGGTGCGGGTCGAGATCGGCGACGACCAGGATTCCGGCGTCGCCAGATCCTCACGGGCGGGCACGAAGCGCAGCGTGAAGGCCGGTCCGACCAGCCGCTTCTGCTCCGGCTTCAAGGGCTTGGTGCCGCGCATCCAGATGTTGCGCAGGCCCTTCTTGAGCAGGACGGTGGTGATGGTGGCGGTGGACACGTGCGACAGCGTCGCGATCGCTTCGGCGGACAGTGACATCTGGAAAGCTTGCTCCGATGGGAGGAAAAGACCGGCGCATGTTGCCGGGCAAAGGCCTTGCGTCAAGGGCTGCGCGAAAAAGCTGCGATCATCCAAATTTATCGCCGGCATGCCGATTAATTTATTGAAGTTGCTGCATCATTTTGCACGAAGCGAATTCCGTTTTGTCTCGAAACACGCTAGCTTGATGGCTGACGACAGCGCTTGACCCAATGGCCGAACCCTTAAGTCCTCCCCGCCTTTTGCCGAGTGGCGACAGCGCCATTACGGTGGAATTCAGCCGCACCATCGATGACGCCGCCAACCGGCGGGTGCTGGCGCTCGACCGCGTGATATCCGCCGAGCCGATCGCCGGCATCACCGAGACCGTGCCGACCTACCGGTCGCTGCTGGTGCATTACGACCCCGTGCAGATCGGCTTCGACGCGCTCGGCGCGCAACTGCTGGCTCGCGCCGCCAAGGCGCCGCCGACCGAGACCGGAACGCGGCGCTGGCGCATCCCGGTGACCTATGGCGGCGAGCACGGCATCGATCTCGAGGACGTCGCGAAGGCGCTCAAAACCACGCCCGACCAGATCGTGGCGCGCCATGTCGCCGGCGACTATCGCGTCGCCATGATCGGCTTCACGCCAGGCTGGTCCTATCTCAGCGGACTGGAGAAGTTCCTGCACATGCCCCGGCGCAAAGATCCGCGGCTCCTGACCCCGGCCGGCACCATTTCGATCGGCGGCATCCAGACCGGCGTGCAGTGCCTGGCCGGCCCGAGCGGCTGGCACCTGCTCGGCCGCACCCCGGTGCGAACCTACCAGTTGCATCGCGATCCGACCTTCCTGCTGGAGCCGGGCGACGCCATCACCCTCACCGCGATCGACGCCAAGACCTTTGCCGAACAGGACCGCGCCGCCGAGGCCGGCGAGTTCGTCGCCGAACTGGTGACGCCATGAGCAAGCTCGTCGTCAGCTCGATCGGCCCGGCGAGCTCGGTGCAGGACGCTGGTCGTCCGGGCTCGCAGCGCTACGGTCTCGTGCCGAGCGGCGCGATGGTCCGGCTTTCGCTGGCGGCCGCCAACACGCTGGTCGGCAACGACCTGTTCGCCGCCGCGGTCGAGATCGGCCCGTTCGGCGCCAGCTTCACCGCGCGCGGGGGCGCGGTGCGCGTCGCCCTCGCCGGCGCGTCGCGCAATGCGGATATCGGCGGCCGGCCGGTCGCGTTCGACAGCTCGGCGACGCTTGCCGAAGGTGAGACGCTCACTCTCGGCTTCGCGCGCGGCGGCTCGTTCAGCTATCTCGCGATCGAGCACGGCATCGAAGGCGAGCCGATGTTCGGCAGCCTCGCCGTCAACGCCCGCGCCGGGCTCGGCAGCCCCTACCCGCGGCCGCTGCAAAGCGGCGACGAGTTGACGACGCAGGCCGCAAGTGGCGCGCCAGAACGCCGCATCGAATTGCCGGCCGCGACCGATGCGCCGATCCGCATCGTGTTCGGCCCGCAGGACGACGAGTTCGCCGAGGACCACAAGGAGCTGTTGGTCGACAGCGAGTGGAAGATCTCGGCGACCAGCGACCGCATGGGCTATCGCCTCGAAGGTCCCGCCATCAAGCATCTCGACGGCCACAACATCGTCTCCGACGGCACCGTGAACGGCAGCATCCAGGTGCCCGGCAACGGGCAGCCGATCGTGCTGATGCCGGACCGCGGCACCAGCGGCGGCTATCCGAAGATCGCAACCGTGATCACGGCCGATTTCGGTCGCTTCGCGCAGATCTCGGCCGGCCGGCCGTTCCGCTTCAAGGCGGTGACGATGGCTGAAGCGCAGGCCGAGGCGATCAAGTTCCACGAGCTGCTGCGTTCCCTGCCCGACCGCCTCCGCGGCATTGAGGATTTTGGTCTCAACATCGAAGCGCTGCGGGATGCGAATGTCGCGGGTCAGGCCGTCAACGCCGTCGATGTGTCGACCTGGCAAGTTGCGCTACCCTGAATCTGTACAACAACAGACGGATCGATCGTCATGACTTCAACTATCGACCTCAATTGCGATCTCGGCGAAAGCTTTGGCCCCTGGGAAATGGGCAATGATGCCGCGATGATCGAGCTTGCGACCTCGGTCAACGTCGCCTGCGGCTTTCATGCCGGCGACGCCGACATCATGCGCAAGACGGTCGAGCTGGCGAAAGCGCGCGGCGTCAGCGTCGGCGCCCATCCCGGCTATCGCGACCTGCACGGCTTCGGCCGCCGCCCGATGCCGGGACTGACGTCCTCGGAGATCGAGAACCTGATCGCCTATCAGATCGGCGCTTTGCAGGCGATCGCGACCGCGGCCGGCCACAAGGTCACCCATGTGAAGGCGCATGGCGCGATTTCCAACGTCGCTTGCGAGGACGACATGACGGCACGAGCGATCGCCAATGCGATCAAGGCAGTCGATCCCAATCTCATCTTCGTGGTGCTCGCCAACTCGAAGCTGGTGCGCGCAGGTGAAGCGGCGAATCTGCGGATGGCGCATGAGGTGTTCGCCGACCGCGCCTATGAGGACGATGGCAACCTGGTGTCGCGCAAGAAGCCCGGCGCGGTGCTGCACGATCCCAAGGCGATTGCCGATCGTGTGGTGCGGATGGTGCAGGACGGCGCGGTCGTCTCGGTCACCGGCAAGGTGATCAAGATGCAGACCGATACCGTCTGCATCCATGGCGACACGCGTGGCGCCGTCGAGATTGCGCGCGGCCTGCGCGAGGCGCTGAAGCAGGCGGGCATCACCGTTGCGCCGTTCAAGACCGCGCACTAAGCCGCGAACATCGATCAAAAAAGGGCCGGCCGCCGTGCCGGCCCTTTAGATTCCGTTAAGAATCTTCTTAAACCCAAACTTGCCGTTTGATTGTTAGGTGCAGCTTCCGAGCCTTTGATTGTCCTCTTAGGAAATTGGGTACGAAAGCATGTTCCGCACCAGCCTCTCCCTCACCATTGCCGCGGTTGCCACCGCCGCCTTCACCAGCGCGGCATCCGCCGGCTGCTACAGCTGCTATACGCCGCCGCCGCAGCCGTGCACGACCTGCTATCAGGTGCAGAGCGTGCCGCCGCAGTATCGCACGGTGCAGGAGACCGTCATGGTGGCGCCGGGCCGCGTCGTCGCGCATCGCACGCCGGCACAGTATCGCACCGTGATGGTGCCGAGGACGGTGATGGTCGCGCCCGAAGGCGTCGCCTATGAGCGCATTCCGCCGCAATACGCCACCCAGGAGCGCGTGCAGATGGTCTCGCCGGGCTATTCCTACTACGCGCCGGTTCAGCAGACCTGCAGCACCTGCGGTGGCGACTACGGCTACGGATATGGTCGCGGTTACGGCTACTGAGCTGTCAGCATCCAGCCAACACAAAGCCGCCGCCTGAGGACATCAGACGGCGGCTTTTGAATGTGCCGAAGGACTCAGAACGGGTGGACGGACAGCGTGCCGAACACGATGGCCGCGATCACCGCAAAGGCGCTGTACAGCGCCGCCGTGTGAATTCCGGTCCGGGACTTCCGTGAAATGTTACGCGCGTAAAGGTGCAGGCGGGCCTCCGCCGATAGCTCGCGCATGGTCGATCTCCAACGCCCCATTGTCGGACATATGAAATATCGTTCGCGCCCGGATTCAAGCGGGCGGCAAAAATAGCGATGCCGCCGCCTTCGGGAACTCGGTTCCGAGAGGAATATTCCTTCCCGCGCGCTCGGCCGAGAATCCTATTCGCCGCAATTCGAGGCGTCGGGAACCCGCGCCAGTCCCGCGATAACCGAAAATCTCGAAAACAACCCCATGCAAAGTAGCCGGAGGTCGATAGCCGAGGCGCTGCCGCCGCCGCGCCTGTTGCCCATCCCTGTCCCGGCAACACGACGCACCGGTCGTGCACGTGCCGCCGGAAGCGGCCGCTGCGGCGCGCTCAGGCCTTCCAGCGCCCGATCTTGAACGCCGCCAGATGGCCCGGAACGTCGCTCGGGTCGAAAGGCGGGCCGGCGAACGCCCCGATGGCGCTGGAGGCGCCGGCCGGGCGACCCGATGCCGCGTCGTAGAGATCGGGCCTGAACACGGCCATGGCGGTCTTCAGCGCTTCCGGCCGGTATGGCGCCTGGCCCCAGCGAACCATCTGCGCATAGAGCCAGGCCGCCTGCCCCGGATCAGGCCGCGCCGCCGCCTCGCGCCCGACCAGCAAATAGCGATTGCTCTCGCGCATGGTGCCGTCGGGCGAAATCTTCAGGTGGCCATCGAGCGTGCGCTGGATGACGCTGGCATCGACGCCGATCCGCTCGGGCTGCGCCAGGATGCGCGCGACCTCGGACCGGTTCTCGGGCCGCTCGATGAACTCCACGGCGCGCAGATGTGCACGCACCAGCGCCGCCACGATGTCGGGATGCTTCTCCGACCAGCTCTGCCGCACCGCCAGCACCTTTTCCACCGCGCTGAGCAGGATGTCGGAGACGAAGTGCAGGATGTGGCCGATGCCGAGATCGACCGCGATCGAATTCCAGGGTGCGCCGACGCAGAACGCGTCGACATGACCGTTGGCGAGACTGTCGACCATGTAAGGCGGCGGCAGCACCACAAGCTGGACATCCTCATCGGGATCGACGCCGCCGGCGGCCATCCAGAACCGCAACTGGTAATTGTGGGTCGAGAACGGGAAGGTCATGCCGAAGGTCAGCGGCTCCGCCCCGCTCTTGCGCCGCTTGGCCACCACGCGGGCGAGCGCCTGTGCGGTTGCCATCGGATCGAAGCGGTCGCCGTCGATCTCTTCCATCAGCGCGGCGTGCAGCGCTGGCGATACCGTGATGGCATTGCCGTTGAGCCCGAGGTTGAAGGGCGCCGCGATCGGCACCTTGACGTGACCGAGCCCGAGGCTCGAGGCGATCGCCACCGGCGCCAACAGATGAGCGGCGTCGAACAGGCCGATATTGAGCTTGTCGCGGACGTTCGACCACGACACTTCCCGCACCAGCGTGACGTCGAGGCCTTCGGCCGCCGCGAATTCCTTGTCGACGGCAACGATCAGCGCGGCAGCGTCGACCAGCGGAATGAACCCGATGCGCAATGGTGTGGTCATTTCAGGAGCTCCGACGCCGTCAGGATTGATTGCGCGATCTCTCCGATTTTCTTTTTCTCGCGCATCGCGGTCGAGCGCATCAGCACGTAGGCCTCCTCCTCGGTCAGCCCCTTCACCTTCATCAGGATGCCCTTGGCGCGGTCGATCACCTTGCGCTCCTCCAGCGCGTGCTTGGTGCGGTCGAGCTCGTCCTGCAGCTTGGCGAAGGCATTGAAGCGGGAGACGCAGAGATCGAGGATCGGCTTCATCCGCTCCTTCTTGAGACCGTCGACGATGTAGGCGGAGACGCCCGCCTCGACCGAGGCCTGGATCGAGGCGGCGTCGCTCTGGTCGACGAACATCGCGATCGGCCGGCGGACGGCACGGCTGACCTGGAACATTTGTTCCAGCACGTCGCGACTGGGGTTCTCGAGGTCGATGACGATGATCTCGGGGTCGAGCGCATAGATTCGCGAGAGCAGGCTCTGCATCTCGCTGATATGCACGACGTCCGTATACCCGGCCTCCCGCAGTCCCTCCTCCAGGATGGCCGCTCGGATCGGGCTCTCGTCGACTATGACGATCTTGGGAGACGATTCAGCGCTCATCGACAACTCTTAAGGCCCGGCAGATGCATCCATATCATGCCGGAAGCCCCGGGAAAGGGTTGTAATTCTCGGCAATTGGGACTAGCTCCTGCCCATTCATCAGGCAGATCAGAGATATGCAAGAGGCCGCCGCGCCGAAAGTGAGCTTTGTGTCCTTGGGGTGCCCCAAGGCGCTGGTCGATTCCGAGCGCATCATCACCCGGCTGCGCGCGGAAGGCTATGAGTTGGCGCGCAAGCATGACGGCGCCGACATCGTCATCGTCAACACCTGCGGCTTCCTCGACAGCGCCAAGCAGGAATCGCTCGCCGCGATCGGCGAGGCCATGGCCGAGAACGGCAAGGTCATCGTCACCGGCTGCATGGGTGCCGAACCGGAGCAGATCGAGAGCGCCTATCCCGGCGTGCTCTCGATCACGGGGCCGCAGCAATATGAGAGCGTGCTGGACGCCGTGCACCGCGCGCTGCCGCCGGCGCACAACCCGCATATCGACCTGGTGCCGCCGCAGGGCGTCAAGCTGACGCCGCGGCACTACGCGTATTTGAAGATATCCGAAGGCTGCAACAACCGCTGCAGCTTCTGCATCATCCCGAAGCTGCGCGGCGATCTGGTGTCGCGGCCAACGAATGACGTGCTGCGCGAGGCCGAGATGCTGGTGAAGGCCGGCGTCAAGGAATTGCTCGTCATCTCGCAGGACACCTCGGCTTATGGCGTCGACTTGAAATACGCCGAGAGCCCGTGGCAGGACCGCAGCGTCCGCGCAAAATTCTTCGATCTCGCCAAGGAGCTCGGTGAGCTCGGCGCCTGGGTGCGGCTGCAATATGTCTACCCCTACCCGCATGTCGACGAGGTCATCGGCCTGATGACCGAGGGCAAGGTGCTGCCCTATCTCGACATCCCGTTCCAGCATGCGAGCCCTGACGTGCTGCGCGCGATGAAGCGCCCGGCTGCGCAGGAGAAGACGTTGGCGCGGATCCAGAAGTGGCGCGAGCAGAGCCCCGAGCTGACGCTGCGCTCGACCTTCATCGTCGGTTTCCCCGGCGAGACCGATTCCGATTTCGCCTATCTGCTCGACTGGCTCGATGAAGCGGAAATCGATCGCCTCGGCTGCTTCAAATACGAGCCGGTTGCCGGTGCCGCGTCGAATGCGATTGGCAATGCCGTACCCGACGAGATCAAGCAGGAGCGCTGGAATGCGCTGATGGCGCGGCAGCAGAAGATCTCCGCGAGGCGCCTCAAGCGCAAGGTCGGCACCCGCCAGCAGGTCATCATCGACGAGGTTGGCCCCACGGTGGCGAAGGGCCGGTCAAAGGCCGATGCGCCCGAGATCGACGGCGCCGTCTACCTCACCAGCCGCCGCCCGCTGAAGGTCGGCGAGATCGTGACCGCCAAGATCGAGCGCTCCGACCAGTACGACCTGCACGGCAGCGTCGCCGGATTCTAGCTCCAGTCCGCTCCTTCGAGACCTCCCCGGATACCAAACGGCGTCCGTTGCTAGACGGAACTCAAGCGTCGCCGACAAATTGTTGGTCCAGGAGGAATACGATGAGCCGAGCAGATCTTTTGAGGCAGGCCGAGAACGCGGAGCGCCACGCTGACCAAGCCACCGATGAGGAAATCAAGAGCGCGCTAAAGAAGGCCGCCGATGATTATCGGCGCGAGGCCGCGCAGGAGACTGCTGTCGCGACAATCGCGTCAGAAGCTGCCGAGCGCGGCTGAAACATCACGGAAGATAGTTGCGCTGAGTACGAGGATCTGGAAGATCACGACGAGAATGCAAAGCAACTGATAAAATGGAACGGACGGTTCGATCGGCTTTGCCCAACGCACCCAAGCAAAGGTCTCTCGCCCCCTAGCGACAGCTTCATCAGTCATGCTCATTGCCTGCCTGGCTCCCCACAATGGCATCAAGACAAGCCAAACTAGGAAAATCGGGCAAACGAAGAGGTAGGATAGAGCGTTCTCAGGCTCAAGCGGCTTACCGAACCTATCGAGCCCATGACGGATGATTTCCGAGGGAATTGGAAACTTGAGGTAGACGTACAAGGTCACGCTTATACCCACGAAGGCAAGCAATGCATTGGTGATTGCCGTGCGCTTCATGAGTTGCCGAAGGACACCGGCCAACTCGTCGGGCACCCGAGGACGGGCTTGCGCATTTTGAGACATTCAGGTCGAAACCTTCGAGCTTCTGCGAACAAGGCTTGAACAGCACGCGGGCCGGTAGCAACTGCGCGGGGTTCCGCTCCATAGGAACGCCGCTTCTTTCCGTTCGTTAACGGAACATCACCGCACGGCCAGTGGCAACTATCGGTGATGAGATCGCCCGGTTTAGCGCTCCGGCCCAACACCAGCAGGGAGCAACGCCATGACCAGCAAGCGGCGTCGTTTCAAGTAAACCCAATCACTGCAAGAACGCCTAGCCGACGAGGCCATGCGCTCGCAGGCCAAGGCACTCTCTCCGTCTGCAAAAAAGAAGCCCTGCTCAGGAGAGCCCGGCAAGGCGAGACCCCAGCCAATCTGACGGAGTGGCTGACGACCCCAGGTTCACGAGCGCCGATCTAGGCCGCGCCATGATCAACCAGCCCCAATTCGATTCCTATTCGACGGCTGCGCGCGTCTGTCTAGGAGTTGCGGTCTTTAGCGCCACGATGCTCGCTGCACTGATGACGAGCATTCTTATGTAATAGGGCCTCTCAGTTGGCCGGTCTGCAGCGAGGCTGACGTATTACCCCTATTCGCGCAATAGAAAGGGCCCCAGCTGCGAAAGCTGAGGCCAGTGTTCAGCTGGGCGTCTCAGTGCCGGTAGCGGTGCGGCACCGAACAGGGCGAACAATGCGGCCGCAAGCGCTTCGTTCCTACTCAAAAAAAAGGCCCCTGCATCCGGATCATGCAGGGGCCAAGCTGGATCGCCGCACCGCTGTTCACCGAGTAGCAACGGTCGTCGTTCGAGGGCTGAAAAAAGTTCGAAATGAAAATTACCTGCCCTGTTGCTCGGATCATCTAAACGATTTCCGGTTCCGAAAATATCCTGCGTGAATCTTGGCGGAAAATAGCTGCGCTTTTTCGGTCCACATGGGACGGTCCCAATAGAGATGGTCGCGAATGTGCCCCGGGTCTTCGGGGGCAAGACCCGGGGCACGTTCATTCGTCTAATGCCGCTCTGCCGAGGAGCGGCGCATTGCTAACGACGCGTCGAAGGTACCGTTCCTAACGTCTTCCTTATCGCCGACCCGAGCCGGCGCTCAACTCGCTTGCGGCTATTGCCGACCTTCTTGACGGCCTTCTTCACCGATGCTGCCGACTTCCGGGTTTTCCTCGCCTCATAGCTCACCTCGTAATCCTGCCCGCCGGCGACGCGCGCACGGTCCTGCTTGCGACCGCGCGCGGTCTGCTTCCGCGCTATGCCCGTCGAATGAGGCGCTGTCCGCGCTTGACACCACCGCCCCTCTCGCTGTATGGGCCTGCGCCATGAAGCTGAACCGGACCCACCGCCGCGCCATCTGCCGTCGTCGCACCCGCGACGATGCAGGGCTGCGCCGTGTCCGACGCCATCGCTGATCCTATAAATCAGCCGAGGTTTTCGAGAAGGCCGCGCCCCCAAGCGCGGCCTTCTCGCTTTTCGGCCTGCCCTTTCCCAACACCGACCCCAGAGGAGATCGACATGACCAACGCTACCCATCCGTTCGATGCGCTGATGGACATCACCGCTCGCCCCGAGGTCGTGTTCGTACGCGGCGCCGGCTCGTATTTGTGGGACAGCAACCGCAACCGCTATCTCGATTTCGTGCAGGGCTGGGCCGTCAATCCCCTCGGCCACTCGCCGGTCATCGTGGCCGACGCGCTTGCGGCGCAGGCGAGACGGCTGCTGACGCCGAGCCCGGCGTTCTACAACGAGCAGAGCCTGAAACTGGCAAAGCTGCTGGTCGACAACAGCTGCTTCGACCAGGTGTTCTTTGCGAACTCAGGCGCGGAGGCCAATGAGGGTGCGATCAAGCTCGCGCGCAAATATGGCACGAAGTACAAGAACGGCGCGCATGAGATCATCACCTTCGAAGGCGGCTTCCACGGCCGCACGCTCGCGACCATGTCGGCCTCGGGCAAGAAGGCGTTCGAGCCCCTGTTCGAGCCGAAGGTCTCGGGCTTCCGCAAAGCCAGACTGAACGACATCGAGTCGGTGCGAAAGCTGATCACGTCGTCGACGGTCGCGGTCATGCTGGAGCCGATCCAGGGCGAGGCCGGCGTCTGGCCCGCGACGGATGAGTTCTTGCAGGAGTTGCGGGCGCTGACCCAGCAGCGCGGCCTGCTGCTCATTGTCGACGAGATCCAGACCGGCATCGGCCGGACCGGAAAGCTGTTCGGCTATCAGCACGCCGGGATCGAGCCCGACATCATGACGCTCGGCAAGGGCATCGGCGGCGGCGTGCCGCTCGCGGCCCTGCTCGCGACCGAGCATGCCTCGTGCTTCGATCACGGCGATCAGGGCGGCACCTTCAACGGCAATCCGCTGATGTGCGCCGCGGGGCTTGTCGTGCTCGATCAGATCGGAAAGCCCGATTTCCTGAAATCGGTTGTCGATGCCGGTCTTTTGCTCGAGCGCGAATTGCAGCGGCTGTCGTCGCGGCACGGACTCGGCGAGATCAGGGGGCGCGGCCTCCTGCTGGCGCTCGACCTGAAGATGCCGATCGGCGCGGCCGTGGTTGCCGAGGCGTTTGCGGCCGGCGTGCTGATCAACTCGCCGCAGCCGGACACGCTGCGCTTCATGCCGGCGCTGAACGTGACGCGGGAGGAGATTTCCCTTGTCGTCGACTGCCTGGATACAGTGCTGACCAAGGTCGGCGCGGCACGGCGGGTGGCGTAGGATCCTCCCCCCTCGTCATTGCGAGGAGCGAAGCGACGAAGCAATCCATCTTCCCGGGTGGAGAGGTGGATTGCTTCGCGGAGCCTGTCATCCGGCGGCGCTTTGCGCCGACCGGGTGGCTCGCAATGACGGCGAGAATTACGGCCGCAGGATCGCCGCGCCCGTCGTCGCCCTGCTCTCCAGGTCGATATGCGCCTTGGCGGCGTCCTTGAGCGCGTAGGCGTGGTTGATCGGCACGTGCAGCTTGCCGTTGATCACGGCGGCGAACAGCGTGTCGGCGCCTTCGAGCAATTCCTTGCGGGTGCCGACATAGTCGTTGAGCTTGGGCCGCGTCGCGAACAGCGAGCCGTGGTTATTGAGTTCGGCGAGCGGGAACGGCGGCACCGGGCCCGACGCGTTGCCGAAGGAGACGAACAGACCGCGCGGCCTGAGGCAGGACAGCGATCCCGGGAACGTGGTCTTGCCGACGCCGTCATAGACGACGTCGCAGAGCTCGCCGCGGCTGATCTGCTTGACGCGTTCGACGAAGTTCTCCTCGTTATAGAGGATGACGTGATCGCAGCCATTGGCGAGCGCGAGATCGGCCTTCGCCTTCGAGCCGACGGTACCGATGACATGCGCGCCGAGTGCCCGCGCCCATTGGCAGGCCAGCAGCCCGATGCCGCCCGCCGCGGCGTGGATCAGCACGCGATGGCCGTGCTCGACCTTGAAGGTCTTGTGCAGGAGATACCAGACCGTGAGGCCCTTCAGCATCAGCACGGCGCCCTGCTCGTAGGTGATATGGTCGGGCAGCTTGACGAGCTTGTCGGCCGGGATGACGCGCTCGGACGCGTAGCCGCCGAGATTGTAGTAGTAGGCGACGCGATCGCCGGGGTGGAAATTGGTCACGCCCGGACCCACGGCCAACACCTCGCCTGCAGCCTCATTGCCGGCAATGAACGGCAGGCCGGGCGCCTTGTAGAGGCCGGTGCGGAAATAGACGTCGATGAAGTTCAGACCGACCGCATGCTGGCGGATCCGGACCTCGCCCGTCCCCGGCGCGCCCACCTCGACGTCCTCGTAGGTCAGGACTTCCGGGCCTCCCACCTGGTGCACGCGCACAGCCTTGGTCATGTCGTCGCTCCCCTCAATATCAGCGTCAAGCGAGCGAATGCCATCGCGGCCGGCTTGTCAACCAAGCGGGCCGGAACCGGCGACGCCACGATCCGGAAAAGTGCGAACCGGCTTTCCCTCGCGACAAACGCGCAGCGTTTGCGCGGAGATCATGCCCATCAGCGCGCCGGCTTCCTGCGGTTGCGCTTGGCCATGACGTTGAACGCCTCGACCGCGGCCGAGAAGGCAATCGCGAAATAGATGTAGCCGCGCGGAATGTGGAATTTGAATCCGTCGGCCACCAGCGCCACGCCGATCAGCACCAGGAAGGCCAGCGCCAGCATCTTGGTGGTCGGATGCTCGGCGACAAACCGCGCCACCGGTCCCGACGAGATGTACATGATGACGCAGGCGATCACGACCGCCGCGATCATGATCTCGATGTCCTGCGCCATGCCGATCGCGGTGATGATCGAATCAAGCGAGAACACCAGGTCGATGATGATGATCTGCACGATCACCCAGAAGAACGCGCTGGCGCTCGGCCTGTCATCGGCGTCCGCCTCGCGCGCCTCGACCTCGCCGTGGATCTCATGGGTCGCTTTCGCGATCAGGAACAGGCCGCCGCCGATCAGGATGATGTCGCGCCACGACAGCGCGACGTCGCTGACTGATATCACCGGTTGGGTCAGCCCGATCAGCCAGACCAGGATCGAGAGCAGCAGAATGCGGAACACCAGCGCCAGCAGCAGGCCGATCTGCCGCGCGCGCTTGGCCTGCGCCGGCGGGATCCGCGACACGATCACCGACAGGAAAATCACGTTGTCGATGCCGAGCACGATCTCGAGCGCAGTCAGGGTCAGCAGCGCCGCCCAGGCTTCCGGGCTGGTGATCAGTTGCATCATGCTCTGAAGGCTTTCATCCGGCGGATCACGGTATCGCTGCCGATGATGTAGACGGCGATGGCGCAGAGACCGAAGGTGATCGGGGCTCCGACCACGAAATCGTTGGCGAGCGTGTACATGCCGAGCAGCGCCCATGCGCCGAGCAGCCACAGCGTCAGCCAGCGCAGCCGCAACACACGCAGCGGATGCAGCACGTGGAACGGCGCGAAGGTCAGCACGATCAGGAGCGCGACCACGATCGTCGACAGCACGGGCGGCAGATGCAGCAGGAACAGGTAGAACGCCGCCGCATTCCACAGCGCCGGGAAGCCGCGGAAATGGTTGTCATCGGCCTTCATGCGGCGGTCGGCGAAATACAGCGCGCTGGAGACCACGATGCCGATGCCGAGGATCGGCGCCGCCAGCGGCAGCAGCATGCCGCTCGCGGTGATCGCATAGGCCGGCACGAACACATAGGTGACGAAATCAACCACCAGGTCGAGCACCTCGCCCGACCAGTTCGGCTGCAGCCGCACCACGTCGAGCCGGCGCGCCAGCGGGCCGTCGATCCCGTCGATGATGAGCGCGACCCCGAGCCAGGCGAACATGTTGGCCCAGTGCTCGCGCACCGCCTCCAGCATCGCCAGCAGCGCGACCCCGGCGCCGAGCGCCGTGAAAATATGAACGGTGAATGCGGCGGTCCGCATCCGTTCTGGCAACGCATCGGGCTGGCTCGAATGCTCCATCGGCCGAGTGCTATCAGGAATCGGACCGGTTTGCATATGCGGTCTTGCGGCGTTCCGCCGCGCAAAGCGTTGGAAACTCTTGGTGGTTACCGATGGCTTGAAAATCGGGCCAAGCATGTCAAATGTCCTGATATGACCGACAGCTCGCTGGATTATGACGTTATCGTAATAGGCGGCGGTCCGGCCGGATTGACGGCTGCGATTGCCCTTGCCGACGCAGGTGCGCGGACTGCGCTGCTGGCGCGCCGCGCGCCCTATGCCGACAACCGGACCACCGCGCTGCTCGGTGCCTCGACCGATATCCTGGATCGGCTCGACGTCTGGCGGCGCTGCAGCGACCGAGCGGCGGCGCTCAAGACCATGCGCCTCGTCGACGATACCGGCCGCCTGATCCGTGCGCCCGAGGTGCGCTTTTCGTCCGATGAGATCGGCCGCGAGCAATTCGGCTTCAACATCGACAACCGCTCGCTGGTCGCGGCGCTCGAGGACCGCGCCGGCGAAATGTCCGCGCTGACGCGGTTCGACGATGAAGCCGCCTCGGTGCGGCCGGACGATGCCGCGGTTACCGTGGTGACGCGGCAGGGCCAGTCGCTTCAGGCCCGGCTCGTGGTCGGTGCCGACGGGCGCAATTCATTGTCCCGCGAGGCCGCCGGCATCGAGGTGACAAGCCGCGAGCTCGGGCAGTCCGCCCTCACCTTCAACGTCACCCACACCCGGCCGCACCACAACATCTCGACCGAGTTCCACACCGAGCACGGCCCCTGCGTGTTCGTGCCGCTCAGCGGCGTCAGAAGCAGCGTGGTCTGGGTCTCGGCGCCCAAGGAGGCCGAGCGGCTGATGGCACTCGGCGACGACGAATTGTCGCTCGCCGCCGAGCGGCAATCGCATTCGATCCTCGGCCGCATCGAGGTCCAGGGCGGCCGTCACGTGTTTCCGCTCGCGATCGAGCGGCCGCGGCAATTCGCCAAGGACCGGATCGCGCTGGTCGGGGAATCCGCCCATGTGCTGCCGCCGATCGGCGCGCAGGGCCTCAATATGGGACTGCGCGATGCCGCCGATATCGCCGAGATCACCGGTCAGGCGATCGGTCGTGGCGAAGATCCCGGCGCGCCCAATGTGCTGTCGCGCTACCAGGCGGCGCGGCGCCCCGATGTCGCCACCCGGACCTGGGCGATCGACATCGCCAACCGGTCGCTGCTGAGCGATTTCCTCGGCATGCAGACGGCGCGCGCTGCCGGCCTGCATCTGCTCGGCGCATGCAGCCCGTTGCGGCGCCTCGCGATGCGCGAAGGTCTCGCGCCGTCGTGGCGGCGGTAAGCAAAGCGTTTTCGAGCGAAGTGGGTACCGGTTCGCGTTAAGAAAACGCGTCAAATAAGAAGCGCGCCGATCAGGGAAACACCAGCCGTCCGCTCTGGATGAACCACATCACGCTGGTCAGCGTGACCACGGAGGCGAAGGTGCCGATCAGCACCGCGACCGACGCGGGCTCGATCCAGGTGTCGTTCTGCCGCGCGATCACGAACACATTGAGCGCCGGCGGCAGCGAAGCCATCAGCACCGCTGTCGCGGCCCAAGGCTGCGCGAACGGGCCGAACAGCAGCATCAGGCCGAACGCCAGCAGCGGATGGATCAAAAGCTTGATCGCGACCACGCCCGGGACCTCCCACGGCACCCGCTCGAACGGCCGCAGCGCCACAGTGATGCCGAGCACGAACAGCGCCGTCGGCGCGGCGGCGTTTTCCAGGAACTGGATGGTGCGATCGAGCGCGACCGGGATCGGGATGTGAAACGCGGCGACCAGCGCCCCGAACACCGCCGACATGATCAGCGGGTTCTGCACGATCTGTCGCAGCACCACGCCGAGTGCGTGCAGCAGCGAGGGATGGTCGCGGTCGGTCAGCTCGATCAGCAGCGGCACGATCGAGAACAGGAAGATGCTGTCGCAGCAGAAGATCAGCGCCGTCGGCGCCGCCGCCTTGGCACCGAGCACGGCGAGCGCGAGGCCAGGCCCCATATAGCCGATATTGCCGTAGGCGCCCGACAGGCCGGCCAGCGTCGCCTCGCGCAGCGTGAGCCCGCCGATCAGCTTGCCCGCGACCATCGCCAGGAAGAATGCGAGCACGGTTCCGAGCGTGGTGGCGATCAGAAATGGCGGGTTATTCAGCTCCGCAAACGGCGTCTTGGACATGATCCCGAACAGCAGCGCCGGCAACGAAACGTAAAGCAGGAAGAAATTCATCCAGGCGAGCCCGCTCTCTGGCAAACCCTTGGCCTTGCCGCACGCATAACCGATGAAGATCAAGCCGAAATACGGCAACGCCAGATTGAGGATATCGATCATTCTGAAAGTAGTTTCTCGGCCGGATTTCGGGTCGTTTTTGCAGGGCTGGAATCGGTAAAGCGCGGGTTAATTCGGACCTTAGCCCCTAGCATCGGCCACAATGTTGGTCTATCGACGAGCCATGATCAAAGCGCGCACCGCCAAGTTTCAGATCGGGCAGATCGTCCGTCACCGGGTGTTCTCCTTCCGGGGCGTGATTTTTGATATCGACCCGGAGTTCAACAACACCGAGGAATGGTGGCTGTCGATCCCCGAGGACATGCGGCCCCACAAGGACCAGCCGTTCTACCATTTGCTCGCGGAAAACTCGGAGACCGAGTACGTCGCCTATGTCTCGGAGCAGAACCTCTTGCCCGACGAGTCCGGCGAGCCGATCCGGCATTCGCAGGTGGCGGAGATCTTCATCAAGGACAAATCGGGCGGCTACCGTCCGCGCAATCCGTCGCTGAACTGAGGTCCGGCGGCGCTCCGGCGAATGCCACGGCGTTCGCGCTGCCACGCTCACACCCCCTCGCGCCTGGCCAAGACAACCGCGATCGCCCAGACGACAAATCCCGCCAGCGCCAGCCCCGCGCCGACGAGGCCGGTCGACGTCCAGCCATAGCCGGCTGCGACCGCCATTCCGCCGAGCCACGGACCCAGCGCATTGGCGACGTTGAAGGCGGAGTGGTTGAGCGCCGCGGCGAGGCTCTGTGCCTCGCCCGCGACGTCCATCAGGCGGGTCTGCAACACGGTGGCGAGCGCCCCGCCCAGCCCGATCAGGAACACGTCGGCGGTCAGCGTCCAGAAATTTCCGGCCGCCAGCGGATACAGCGCGAGCGTCGCCGCCGACCACAGCAGGAGCCCGCCCGCGGTTGCCATCAGCGCGCGGTCGGCGAAGCGCGGCACGATGATGTTGCCGGCGGTGAGGCCGGCGCCGAACACGCACAGCGTGACCGGCACCAGCGCGGACGAGGTGTGGGTCACCGCCAGCATGGTCGACGCCAGATAGGTGTAGACCGAGAACAGCCCGCCGAAACCGATGGCGCCGATCGCCAGCGTCAGCCAGACATGCTTGCGTCCGAGCGCCGACAGTTCACGCAGCGGGCTCGCCTTGCGGTTGGCGGCATCACGCGGGGCGAAGATCAGCACCAGGACCGCGGTCAAGAGCGCGAGGCCGGCAACGATCGCGAACGCCCAGCGCCAGCCGATTGCCTGCCCGACCCCGTTGGCGAGCGGAACGCCGATCGTCGTAGCGATGGTGAGCCCCAGCAGCACGCGGCCGACAGCCGCCGTGCGCTTGTCTGTCGGGACCAGCGAGGCCGCGACCAGCATGGCGATGCCGAAATAGGCGCCGTGCGGCAGCCCCGCCAGGAAGCGCAGCGCCAGCATGGTGTGATAATCGGGCGCGAGCCCCGAAAGGCCGTTCATCAGCGCGAAGAAACCCATCAGCGCGATCAGCAGCGTCCGCCGCGTCATGCGCGCCGACAACACCGCGATGACCGGCGCACCGACGACGACGCCGAGCGCGTAGGCGCTGATCGCGTGGCCGGCCTGGGGCTCGCTGACGTGCAGGTCGTGGGCGAAGAACGGCAACAGGCTCATGGTCGCGAATTCGGCGATGCCGATTGCGAAGCCGCCCATCGCCAGCGCGAGATGGACGATGCCGGGATGAAACGTTCCGGGGACGTTGTCCTGGCTGACGCGAACGCCAGCATCGACCGAAGCACCGCCGGCCGGCTGCTCCCGAGGCCGGGAGCGCAGTTCCCGCCGCTGCGTGCTGACTTGCTGGGACATTGCGCGACTTCCATGACTGCGAGCGGCGGCCAGGATTCGCGGAAGAACCACGCGCGCATTTGCGCATCGAAGGCGCTGTTCGCGCTTTCGTCTGGCCTCCCGTATCGGATTTATGATTGTGCTTCGACGCCGGACTTGTCCGGACAAGGCACCAACGATGCGCGCTCATCGCGCGACGCAATCGAAGCACCCTTCGACGACCATCGCACACGATCTGCACGATCACCAGCGCAGCAGGCTGCCAGCAGCCAGTCTGTTTCGCATGACAAAAAAGGCGCCCTTCCGGGCGCCTTTTGATCGCGATGATCTCGCGTTTTCTTGAACGCGTGATTGAAGTGCTTACTTGGCCGCCGGGTTGGCCGGCGCCGGAGCCTGCGCTGAGCCACCGCCCGCGCCTTCCAGCTTCTTGCGCTGCTCTTCGGCGCGCTTCTGCAACTCTTCCTGCAGCTTCTTCGAGTTTTCCTCGAACACCTTCGGATCGGTCGGCGGGCCGTCATAGGCCTTGGCGAATTCGGTGTTGAGCGGCAGCGGCAGCGTCAGCGGCGCGCCGTTGGAATTGATCGCCTGGACCACGAGGTTCTGGCCCTTCTTCATGTTGGCGATCAGCTCGGGCGTTGCTTCATAGTCGGACATGCAGCCGTTCTGGAAGCAGATCACATAGGGCGCCTGCTGCGGCGGGTTGCCGTCGACGATGATGCGGGTGCCGTGCACGAGCTGCATGCCGAGCGGCAGCGTGACGCGCAGGATCTTCTTCGGCTCGCCTTCCGGCTCGATGATCACGGCGGCGATCACCGGCTGGCCGGACTCGATGCGGCCGTCCTTGCCGGTGAAGCAGACCTGCTTGGCGTTGGCTTCCTGGCCCTTCAGGCAGAACTTGGTCCAGGGGGCGTAGATCAGCTGGATCTGCTGATCCTGCGCCGGCGGCTGGGCGGCCGCAGCGGGCGGCTGGCCGGCGGCCGGTGCTTGGGCGGGCGCCTGGGCTGCCGGAGCCTTCGGAGCTGCCTTGGGTGCCGCCTTGGGCGCAGCCTTCGGTGCCGCAGGCGCCGGCGCTGCCGGCTGCTGGGCCCGAGCGACAGGAACCAGGAGCGCTGCAGAGAATGCCGTCGCCGCCATCAGGGCAACAATTCGCCCATGCGGCCGGACCGGGGCGGCCAAGATACGGAAATTCATTGCGGAAAACCCTTTCTGAACGGAAGCCCGAAACCGCTGCAGGCGCCGACACATAGCCGTTTGGGCGGCTGTCTCCTAGTCAATTGAGGCGGATACGTGACAGGCGTTCCCGCCTTCGAATTGCACGCCTTCAATACAGCGGCGCGCGGAAAGATCAATGCCGACAAGCGGATTTGCGCCCATCTCGCGGCGAGTTTCAGCGGCCTGTGATAAACCTCCGGACGTGACGTTTCGCGAATCAAATCCGGCGCCTCACGCACGTGTTCCCGGGCACACTTGGCGCGCCGCATGGGCCGCCATCTGGCTGGTCTTGGGATGCATGACGAGCGGGCTGGTCCCTGCGGCCGCCGCCGAGAGCCACGCGATCGCGATGCATGGCGCCCCCGCGCTGCCGTCCGACTTTACCCACCTGCCCTATGCCAATCCCGACGCTCCCAAGGGCGGCCGCCTGATCCAGGGCGTGATCGGCACCTACGACAGCCTCAATCCCCTGATCATCAGGGGCGTCCCCGTGCAGCAGGTCAGGGGCTACGGCTATGAGCGCGGTTATGTCTACGAAAGCCTGATGGCGCGGGGCAATAACGAGCCGTTCACGCTGTACGGCCTGCTCGCGCGCAGCGTCGAGACCGACGACGCCAGAAGCTATGTGACATTCCACATCGATCCACGCGCCCGCTTCTCGGATGGCCGGCCGGTACTGGCCGACGACGTGCTGTTCTCGCTGGCGCTGCTGCGCGACCATGGCCGTCCGATGCACCGCCAGTATTATTCGAAAGTCGCAAAGGCCGAGGCGCTCGACCCGCTCACGGTCCGGTTCGATTTCGGCGGCGTGGCGGATCGCGAATTGCCGCTGATCCTCGGCCTGATGCCGATCCTGCCGCGGCACGCTATCGACCCCGAAAAGTTCGAGGAAACCACCTTGGCGCCGCCGATCGGGTCCGGCCCCTACCGCGTGACGGCAGTCAAGCCCGGCGCCAGCGTGACCTTCACGCGGGATCCCAATTATTGGGGCCGCGATCTGCCCATCAACCGCGGCCTCTGGAACTTCGACGAGATCAGGCTCGATTACTACCGCGAGGCCAACGGCATGTTCGAGGCCTTCAAGCGCGGCCTGTATGATTTCCGGACCGAGACCGAGCCGTTGCGCTGGCACGACGGCTATGACTTCCCGGCGGCGCGCAACGGCGAGGTGATCCGCGACACCATCAAGATCGGCACGCCGCGGCCGTCCGAATTCCTGGTTTTCAACAGCCGGTGGCCGAAATTCGCCGACCTGCGGGTGCGTCAGGCACTGGCGATGCTGTTCGATTTCGAATGGGTCAACCGCAACTATTATTTCGGACTGTTTTCGCGGGCCGGCGGTTTCTTCGCCGGATCGGATCTGTCCGCCTATGGCCGCCCCGCCGACGATCGCGAGCTCGAGCTGCTCAAGCCATATCTGTCGCACATCCAGCCCGATATCCTCGACGGCCGCTATCGACTGCCGGTCACCGACGGGTCGGGGCGCGACCGCGGCCTCCTGCGCAGTGCGCTCGCGCTGCTCGCCGAGGCGGGCTATGCGCTCGACGGCACGGTCTTGAAGCAGCGCTCGACAGGGACGCCGCTGCGCATCGAGATCCTGGTGACGACGCGCGAGCATGAGCGGATCGCCCTCGCCTATCAGCGTGACCTGAAGCGGGCCGGCATCGAAGCCGCGGTGCGGGTGGTCGACGCGGTGCAGTTCGAGCAGCGCCGGGTCGGCTATGACTTCGACATGATCCCCATCCGCTGGGACCAGTCGCTATCGCCAGGCAACGAGCAGTGGTTCTACTGGAGCAGCCAGGCCGCCGATGTGCCGGGCACCCGAAACTACATGGGCGCCAAGGATCCCGCCATCGACGCCATGATCGCGGCGCTGCTCGCGGCGCGCGAGCGGCCGGCCTTCGTCTCGGCGGTGCGGGCGCTGGACCGGGCCCTGATGTCGGGCTTCTACGCTATCCCCCTATTTAACTTGGGAGAGCAATGGATCGCGCGCTGGAATCGGATAGAACGGCCTTCGACCACGGCGTTGACGGGCTACCTGCCGGAAACCTGGTGGCAGAAGCCCGCCGCGCAGTCCAAGTGATTTCCAAGTGATTTGCGACCCGATGCGGCATGACCTGGTCCGATCGAAGCGATGCAACCGACGTTGAACCTGTGAACCAGTCGATCACCTCGCCAACGCTCGATACCTTGTTCAAGCGCACTTTGGCGCGGCAACCCGAGGCGCTGGCGCTGGTCGACCCGCTCAACAAGCAGCGCATCACCGGACAGACCCGCAAGCGCCTGACCTATGCCCAGGCCGACCGCGCGATCTCGGCGATCGCCGCCCACTTCGTGCAGAGCGGATTGCCGGCCAACACGGTGATCGCCGTGCAGCTGCCCGGCACGGTCGAATTCGCCTTGACCGTCCTTGCCGCGCATCGGGTCGGCCTCGTGGTGGTGCCGCTGCCGCTGCTGTGGCGGCAGGCCGAGCTGACGTCCGTGCTCAACCGCACCGCGGCGCGGGCGATCGTCAGCTGCGGCCGGATCGACGGCGTCTCCTATGCCGACATCGCCATGAACGCCGCGGCGGAAGCGTTCTCGATCCGCCACGTCTGCGGCTTCGGGAGCGATCTGCCCGAAGGCATGGCGTCGCTCGACCAGGCGATCCTGGAGGACTCCCGGGCCTCGCGCCCGATGATCCAGGACGGCCGCAAGCCGGCGCTGATCTCCTTCGACGTCACCAGCGAAGGTCTTCGTCCGGTGCCGCGGGCGCATTTCGGCCTGATCGCCGGTGGGCTCGCGATGTCGCTGGAGAGCGATCTGCCGCAAGGCGCCACCATCATGTCGGCGTTCGCGCCGATGTCGTTCGCCGGCATCTGCGCGTCGCTGGTGACCTGGCTGCTGTCGGGCGGAACGCTGGTGCTGCACCACCCGTTCGACGAGGAAGCGTTCGAGACCCAGTTCAACGATCACACCTGCAACACGCTGATCGCGCCGGCGCAGCTCGTACTGCGGCTCGACGAGCGCGGCCTGTCGGAGCGCCTGCCCAGCCTGCGCACCGTGATTGGCCTCTGGCGTACGCCCGAGCAAGTTGCCTCCAGCGCGCACTGGAGCTCGCGGCGGGTGACCATGACCGACGTCTATCTGTTCGGCGAGGCCGGGCTGTTCGGCGCCCGCCGCACCGCCGAGGACGGATCGCCGGCCGTGATCAAGCCGGGGCCGCACAGTGCGCCGCGCGAAGCGCCCGGCGCATCGGTCGCCGGCGAGATCCTGCTGACGCCGAAGGGCACGCTCGGCCTGCGCGGCCCGATGGTGCCGGTCGCCGCCTATGCGCCGCCGCCTCCGCCCGGCGACAGCCTGATCGCGCCGCCGCCGCGCGATTTCGCCGACACCGAATATGCCGCGCGGATCGATCGCGCGACCGGGGCCATCAACATCACCGCGCCGCCGTCGGGGGTGATGACGGTCGGCGGCTACCGCTTCCTCGCCCAGGAGCTGCAGGAGTGGTCGCGCCGCCTCGGCCAAGGCGCGTTGCTCACCGCATTGCCGGACCGTCTCAGCGGCCACCGGCTCGCCGGACGGGCACAGGACAATGCGCGCGCCCGCGACGCCCTCACAGAACTTGGGCTTAACCCCTTGATGGTCGAGGCATTTCGCGACCGTGGCGGCGCCGGGTTGAGTTAAAATCTTATCATTGTGTTAGTCTTATCATTGTGTTGACGCCGCATTAAGCCATGCGAACTAGCATCGCAGCCGTTGCTGATCTTAAGCATTGGTTTCGAGCGTTCGAATGTCCCAGCAAGGTCCGGTCCTCATCGTATCGGCGTCGACAAAGCCGTCGTTTGCCGCAGCCCTCGATGAGACGAAACTCTTCCCGGTCGTGGTCACCGACTGGAACGAGGTCGGACGGGCCATCGAGCAGGTCAAGCCGGCCGCGATCATCGCGGCCGCCGAGGGGGTCGACTTCGTCACCCTGTCGGGCCTCGCCAAGCGCGCCGCCGCCCGTGCGCCGTATCTGCCGCTGATCGCGGTCGATCCCGCGACCACCCTGCCCGACACCGTGATCGCATTCTTCCAGAGCAAGGGTCTGCCGGATCGGCTGGTCGCCCGGCTCAACGCGTCCTTACGCGTTCGCGCGCTGCATTCTACCGTGATGCGCCGCCTAGTGCCGCCGGCACCGATCGCCCTGTCTGACATCGATCCGATCGGAGAGGCCACCGCGCTGTTGATCGGCCGCGGCGGCGCCTACCCGACGCTGTCGATCGCGCTCGGCGAACGCGCCGGCGTGGTCGGCGCACTGAGCATCGAGGCCGCCGCCAAGCATCTCTCGAGCCGCGACATCGACGGCATCGTGCTGGCGGAAGGCTTCACGCCGCGGGTGATGGATGCGTTCCTGACCGTGCTGACCGAGGATGTCCGCTTCCGCCCGTTGCCGGTGATCGTCGCCTCGGGCGAGCTGACGCCGCGATACGAGCTGCCCAATCTCGAGATCGTCACGGCCGGGCCGACCCGCATCGCCGACATGGCGCTGCCGATGATCCGCCAGCACGCCTTCGAGGCGCGGCTCGGCCGCATGCTGAAGGCGATCGACGCCAAGGGCCTGATCGATGCCCGCACCGGCCTGCTCACCAAGGCCGCGTTCGAGCGCGACTTCGCGACCGCGGTCTACCAGACCGCCGAGCGCGGCGGCGCGCTCTCGGTGGCACGCTTCACCTTCGACAACACGCAGCCGCGCGCGCAGTTCGACGGCGCGCGGATCATCAGCCGGCTGATGCGCCGAGCCGATTTCGGTGCCGTGCATGACGAGCGCTCGCTGGTCGTGGCATTCGCCGGCACCGACCTGCGCAACGCGCAGGCGATCACGCGGCGATTGGCGAGCGTCATGCGCCACACCCAGAACGGCCGCCGCGACGCCCGCGCCGAGCCCGCCGTCAGCGTCGCAACGCTGATGCCGGGCGATTCCGCACTGTCGCTGCTGGGGCGGCTGTTCGGAGCGCCGGAGCGCGCGGCGTCGTAAGGCCCGCGGATTTTAGGGCACGGTCATCGCCGGCGTAGCATGACCGATCAAGCCGCTGCGATTTCAGTCCGGCAACAGCCCCATGCCCGCGGCAAGCAGCACGAGAGCCTCCATGATCATATGGGCGCAGAGCTGGGCGGCCATCCCCTGAACGTCCTGTGGCGGGCTGACCGTGTTGAAATCCATCGCGACGATATTCAAGCCTGAAAGGCTGCGCAGCAATTCGATCCCCTCGCGGGCCGACAGGCCTCCCCAGGCGGGCGTGCAGACGCCGGGAGCAACCGATGGATCGAACACATCCATGTCCCAGCACAGATAGACCGGCCGCGCGCCGACGACCTGGCTGAATTCCGCGACGGTCTGCGCGAAACCGCGCCGCATCAGCTCCTCGATCGTGACGACGCGAAATCCGAGCGACCGCGTATGTTCGAGCACACCCGGGCAATAGGTGAAGCCGCGCACGCCGATGTGCCAGGATCGGCCGGCGTTCACCACGCCTTCCTGCGCCGCGTTGGTGAACTGCGTGGCCGCATTGTACCGATCGTCCGGCGTATACGGATATGCATCGGTATGGCTGTCGATATGCAGTGCGACGAGATCCTTGTGATACCGGGCGGCGGCGCGCATCAGCGGAAGCGAGACCGAACCGTCGCCGCCGATCCCGACCGGGACCGCGCCAAGCTCGAGAATCCGGCCAGCGGCAGCCTCGATCTTGACAAAGGCGTCTTCGATGCGTCCCGGCACCAAGGCAACATCGCCGGCATCGACTGCACCCAGCAATGACAGCACATCGACGTCGGCGAGCGACGGATGATAGCGGCGAATGAGCCGCGACTCCCGCCGGACCTCCAGGGGACCTTGCCGGGCGCCGACGCGGAACGGATGCGTGCCGCAATCGAACGGCACGCCGAGCACGGCAGCGCGGCTGCCCGGCCGCGGTAACCCCGCCGGCAATCCCATGAATGTTTCCGGACCCACGAAACCCGCCACGTCGCTCATTCTCTGTTCTCTCTTGTCAGCATGTCGAAGGCGGTCAGCGCGTGCACGCGCGACACCGTCGCCAGTTCGGCGATGTCAGCGTACTCGTCCGGCGCGCCCATGTTGTGAGGTGTCGGTCCATAGACGACCGTCGGGATTCCGGCCATGCGAAACCAGCGCGCATCGGAGCCGCCGACGCGCATGTTGATCGCCGGCGCCCTGCCGATGATGTCCGTCGCCGCCGTTGCGCAGCGCGTGACGATCTCGTCACCGGGGTCGGTGTGATTGGGTTCGAAGCAGCGCAACACGCGCCATGTGATGCCGGGCAGATCGAGCACCTCTCGCAACAGCGCGAGAACGGCTTCCGACGTGACGCCGACCGGCAGACGCAGGTCGATGGCCGCTCGCGCCTGGCTCGGCACCAGGTTCGGTGACGAACCGCCACTCACCGTTCCGATGTTGACCGTGACGCTCGACAGGACGTCGGCTTCGCCGGCGCCGCACAACGGTTCGGAGACAGGCCTTGCGCGGCGGATGGCGTCGGCGACATTGACCGGCATCGCAACGGCCAGGCTGCGCAGCTCACTCACTCTGTCCAGCGCTTCGCGCAAGCGATCGATCGCATTGATGCCGAGATGGACATGCGCGCCGTGCGCCGCGCTGCCCTCCGCCTCGATCTCGATCCAGAGGAATCCCTTCTCGCCGAAGCGCAGCACCATCGGCGAACCGGCGTCGCCAATGATCACGGCGTCGCCGCTGGCATGGGAGACCTGGTCGAGCAGATATTTGGTCCCGTACGGACCCATGCTTTCCTCGTCGCCGGCGAGCGTCAGCACCACCTCTCCCGCCCATGCCTCGCGCTGCTCGGCCAGTGCGGCCATCGCGGCCATCGATGCCGCAATGCCGCCCTTCATGTCGGCCGCGCCGCGGCCGTAAAGGCGGCCGCCCACGACCTCTCCGTTGGGATTGACCGACCAGCTCATCCGCCCGCCCAACGGATAGGTGTCGAGATGGCCGTTGAACACGATGCGCCGGCCGGGGGCATGGCCCTTGATCCGCGCGACGACGTTGACGATCTCGGCTGTCCCCGGATGCAGCTCAACCGCAACGCCCGGCACATGCGCCCTGAGGAGATCGGCCGCCAGCGCCGCGACGGCGCGCGTGTCGCCGTCCGGATTTGGCGACGCCACTCCGATCAGCCGCATCGCCAGCTCGACGACCTGGCTGGTCCGATCGCTCGAAACCGCGCGGCGAACTCGATCAACGTCGTGCAAGGCGCGCTTCCCATATGCGGATTGAGTGGGTGAGCGGCCAGCAGATCGCGAAATACACCACCGCGATGAAGGTGAATATTTCCAGCGGCCTGAACGTTGACGACGACAACTCCATGCCGCGCCGCGTGACCTCGCCGACCGACACCACGGACGCAAGCGAGGAATATTTGATGAGCTGGACGAAATTGGCGGCCAGCGGCGGCAGCACGCTGCGAATCGCCTGCGGGCCAACGATCCGCACAAAGCTCTGCGCGGGCGTCAGGCCGAGCACCTGTGCCGCCTCGCGGTGCCCGACCGGAACGGTCTGGATGCCCGCCCTGAAGACCTCGGAGATGAACACCGCCGAATAGAGCGAGAGACCGAGGATCGATGCGGCCAGCGCATCGATCCTCACATTGAAGACGATCGGCAGCACGTAATAGACCCATAGCAGCTGCACGAGGATTGGCGTATTGCGGACGATTTCGCCGACCGAAAGCGCGATGATGCGCGCGATGCGGAAGCGGGACATCTGCATGATCGCGATGACGAGCCCCAACAGGGTCGCCACCACGAGCGTGACAATTGAAATGAAAAGGGTCATTTCCATGCCGGAGGCAAGAAAGCCCAGATTGTTCGGGATGACGTCCCAGCGAAAGCTGTAGCTTTGCATCTGATGTCTCAGGGCGCGACGATCGGTCCGAGCTTGTTCTTCTCGGCGGCGGCCTTGAGCCGGCCGTCGAGCTTGATGGTGCGTACGAACAGGTTCACGTAGTTCAGCCAGATCTGGTCACCCTGGTTCATGACGTACGCGTAAGGCGTCACGGACAGGTTTTCCGGCGGCGCCACCGTCGTAGTCCAGTCGAACTGGGCATTCATTTTGATCGAGGCCGGATAATCGGTCATGACGACGTCGACGCGTTGCGCCATCAGCTCAGCCTGGGTCGTGGCGGGAGGTGCGACCGCGACGGTCTTGGCGTTCTTGAAGTAGGACCGCATGAAGTTCTCGACATAGCTGCCGAGCGAGACGCCGGCGTTGACGCCCGGCTTATCGATATCCGCCCAGGATGTGATCGGGCCGCCTTTGCGCACGACGGCATAGACGCCGCTCGTCAGATACGGGTCCGAGAACGCGACGGCCTGCGCACGCTTCATCGTCGCCCCGACGCCGAACATGCCGAGATCGCATTTGTTGGCCTGCAGGTCGGCGATGAAACTGCCAAAGCTGGTCTCCACATAGTCCAGCTTCACGCCCATGTCCTTGGCGAGTTCCTTGGAGAGATCGATGTCGATCCCCTCGAGCTGTCCGCTATCTGGATTGCGGAACGAAATTGAATAGTACATCGGCCAGATGCAGACCCTGAGTACCCCGCTCTTGGTGATCTCGTAGAGGCGCGACTGCGTCTGCTGGGCAGCCGCCGGCGTCATCGAGAGAAAGAGCGCGCAAACGAAGGCAAGTCGGCGCAGATTTGGCATGAGCTTCAATCTCCTGTCGTGCAGTGATCACTCGTCAAACTGATTGAGAAAGCGCTTGGCGCGCTCGGTTGTCGGCCGTTCGAAAAAGGCGGCCGGCGTGCCGTGCTCAACGATCATCCCCTCGTCCATGAACACGACATGGCTCGCCACGCGGCGGGCGAAACCCATCTCGTGCGTCACCACGAGCATCGTCATGCCTTCGAGCGCGAGCGTGCGCATGACCTGCAGCACCTCGCGGCGAAGTTCGGGATCGAGAGCCGACGTCGGCTCGTCGAACAGGAGTATCTTCGGCTGCATGGCAAGCGCCCGGGCGATCGCGACGCGTTGTTGCTGGCCTCCGGACAGCCTGGCCGGATAGGCATCGCGCTTCGCCTCCATGCCGACCTTCTGAAGCAGCCGTTCGGCCGTGACGACCGCCTCATCCCGGCTGACCCCGCGCACGCGCATCGGGGCCTCGATGATGTTTCCCAGCACCGTCATGTGCGGCCACAGATTGAACTGCTGGAACACCATTCCGATTTCCGGCCGCACCTTGCGGGCAGCGAGCCGCACATCGGACGATGGCCGGGCCTGCGAGACCGTCGCCCCCTCCATCACGACGCGCCCGTCGGAAGGAGCCTCCAGCAGCGCCATGCATCGCAGAAGGGTCGTCTTGCCTGAGCCGCTTGGACCGATGATGCAGGTCGACTGCCCGGTGCCCAGCGCAAGATCCACGCCGTTCAGAACGGTGTGGGCGCCGAAGCGTTTGACCACCGCTTCGGCGGCCAGGACCGACGCGGCGCACGATGCGTGGCTTGTGTTCATCCCCGCAGACCCTCCAGACGACTTCATCTCTAAACATAAGCAAATATAATGCCAATGCTCGTCACGCTCAGATTGCGGTAACATTATTTGGAATTTCGCCGGCGTGGTGTGCGAAAATTCCTTGTATTATTGGCGTTTCCCTTCATGCTCATACCACGAGCGACATCGAAACGATATATAGATATTAGTTATGGATCGGCGTCTTGTTGAGATTTTTCATGCTGTTATGCAGCATCGATCGGCAACCGAGGCCGCGCGTGCACTCGGGGTATCGCAGCCGGCTGTGAGTGCGGCCTTGAAACGGCTGGAGGCAGATGTCGGGTTTGCGCTGTTTCGCCGGGAGAGCCGCCATATCGTGCCTACGCCGGAGGCGCATCTGTTGCACAATGAAGCGATCCGGGCGCTCGCCGGGTTTGCCGAACTGGAGGACGCCGCTGCCGGAATCTCCGCAGGCAAGCGCGGCGTTCTGACGATCGCGAGTCCGGGACCTGGGATAGTCTGGCTTCCGGGCGTCGTCAGCCGCTTCCAGCGCGAGCGCCCGTCAACAACGATCAGGCTCCTGACCCGAAGCTCCGAGAATGTCCGGAGCCTGGTGTCGGCACGTGCATTCGACTTCGGAGTCGCCGAGCCGCCGTTCGACCGCACCAATGTCGTATTGCGGCGCTACCGAATGTCCCTGGACTGCGTGATGCCTGCAACGCATGCACTGGCTGACCGGAAAGTCGTCACTCCCGATCTTCTCGAGCGACATGATCTGATCATTACCTCGCAGAGCCGATCGACCTATGCCGCGGTATCTCGCGCCTTCGAAGCCAGCGGTACGCCGTTTCATCCGGCGATCGAGTGTGAATTCTTTGCCGTCGCGCTCAACCTCGTCATCGATGGCGCGGGTGTCTGCCTCGTCGACGCGCTCAGCGCGTCCGAAACGCTCAGGCGAACCAGCGGAGCGAGCAAGCTCGTCGTCCGCCCCTTCGCGCCGGCGATCCACTACGAGGTCGGAGTCCTGAAGCCGACGATCGGCGAACTCAGCGTTCTCGCCGAGCAGTTCCTGAAACTGCTCGACGACCACGTTGCGCCCTATTTGATCCGATCCTGAGCCGAGGCCTGCGTCGGACCGCGTGTTAAGCCGCCTTCTTGCTCTCGGCGAGGTTGGCGAGCTGGCGCAGGATCTCGGTGGTGCCGGCGAGCCGCTCTTCCGGAGTATCCCATTCCTGGAAGAACACCACCTTCATGTCGGGCCGCACCTTGGCGGCCTGGCCGTGCTGGCGGATGAAGCTCACCAGCCGCTCCGGATGGGCAAAGCTGTTGTCGCGGAATGCGATCACGGCGCCCTTCGGGCCGGCGTCGACCTTCCCGACATTGGCCCTTCGGCAATAGGCCTTGATCGCCGCGACCTTGAACAGATAGCGCACCTCGTCCGGCAGCACGCCGAAGCGGTCGCGCATTTCGGCGGCGAAGGCGTCGATGTCCTCGTCGGTGTCGAGATCGGCGAGCCGGCGATACAGCGACAGCCGCACGCTGAGGTCGTTGACATAGTCCTCGGGGATAAGGACCGGCATGCCGATCGTGATCTGCGGCGACCAGCGGTCGGCGGCCGGCTCGGCGACGCCGGCCTTGAGGTTGACGATCGCCTCCTCCAGCATCGACTGGTACAGCTCGAAGCCGACTTCCTTGATGTGGCCGGATTGCTCTTCGCCGAGCAGATTGCCGGCGCCGCGGATGTCGAGGTCGTGCGAGGCGAGCTGGAAGCCGGCGCCCAGCGTCTCGAGCGACTGCAGCACCTTGAGCCGCCGCTCCGCCTGCGCCGTGATCTTCTGCTGTGCCGGCAGCGTGAACAGCGCATAGGCGCGCAGCTTGGAGCGGCCGACGCGGCCGCGCAGCTGGTAGAGCTGGGCGAGGCCGAACATGTCGGCGCGGTGCACGATCAGCGTATTGGCGTTCGGGATGTCGAGACCGGACTCGACGATCGTGGTCGACAGCAGGATGTCGTACTTGCCGTCGTAGAACGCGGACATGATGTCCTCGATCACGGTCGGCGGCATCTGGCCGTGGGCGACCGCGACCTTCATCTCCGGCACGTTCTTGTCGAGGAAATCCTTGACGCCGGCGAGGTCTTCGATCCGCGGCACGACGTAGAACGCCTGCCCGCCACGGTAGCGTTCGCGCAGCAGCGCCTCGCGGATCATCAGGGGATCATGCGGCGCGACGAAGGTGCGCACCGCAAGACGATCGACCGGCGGCGACGCAATGATCGAGAGCTCCCGGACGCCGGTCAGCGCCAGTTGCAGCGTGCGCGGGATCGGGGTTGCCGACAGCGTCAGCACGTGGACCTGGGCGCGCAACTGCTTCAGCCGCTCCTTGTGGCTGACGCCGAAGTGCTGCTCCTCGTCGACGATCAGGAGGCCCAGATCCTTGAACTTGATCGCCTTGCCGAGCAGCGCGTGGGTGCCGACGACGATGTCGACGCTGCCGTCGGTGAGCCCCTTCTTGACCTGGTTGAGCTCCTTGGTCGACACCAGCCGCGACGCCTGCGCCACATTGACCGGGAAACCTTTGAAGCGCTCGGTGAAAGTCCGCGAGTGCTGACGCGCCAGCAGCGTGGTCGGCACCACCACCGCGACCTGCCTGCCCTCCAGCGCCACGGCGAACGCCGCGCGCAGCGCCACTTCGGTCTTGCCGAAGCCGACGTCGCCACAAATCAGCCGGTCCATCGGACGGCCGATCTCGAGGTCCTTCAAGGTCGAGGTGATGGCCCCTAACTGATCCTCGGTCTCCTCATACGGGAAGCGCGCGCAGAACTCGTCATAGACGTGCGGCTGCAGCGGGAATTTCGGCGCCTCGTGCAGCTGCCGCTCGGCCGCGATCTTGATCAACTCGCCCGCGATCTCGCGGATCCGGTTCTTCAACTTGGCCTTGCGCGCCTGCCAGCCGCCGCCGCCGAGACGATCGAGCTCGACATTGGCGCTGTCGGAGCCGTAGCGCGACAACAGCTCGATGTTCTCGACCGGCAGGAACAGTTTTGTCTCGGCGGCATAATGCAGCTCGAGACAGTCATGCGGCGCGCCGGAGACTTCGAGCGTCTGCAGCCCGACGAAGCGGCCGATGCCGTGCTCGACATGGACCACGAGATCGCCGGTTGCAAGGCTCGTCACCTCCGAGATGAAATTGTCGAGCTTGCGGCTCGCCTTGCGCGGCCGCACCAGGCGGTCGCCGAGAATGTCCTGCTCGCTGATGACGGCGAACTCGTCGGTCTCGAAGCCGGATTCCATGCCGAGCACCGCCAGCATGGTTTCGTTGCGCGGCGTCGCCTGCACGATCCGCCAGGTGTTGACGCTGGTCGTGTTCAGAAGCTTGTGGTCGCGCAGCATCGCGCCCATGCGGTCGCGCGAGCCCTCGCTCCACAACGCGATCACCACCTTCTTGCGCTGTGACTGCAGCGCGCCGACATGGCCGACCACGGCCTCGAACACGTTGACATTGCTGTCGGCGCGTTCGGGGGCGAAGTTGCGGCCCTGCCGCGCGCCGGCGTCGAACACGTCGGGCGTGCCTTCGGGCACCGCGAACGGCGTCAGCCGCGCCAGCGGCGCATCGCCGAGCAGCTTGGTCCATTCGGCCTCGGTCAGATAGAGCTGGTCCGGCGGCAGCGGCTTATAGACCGCGCCGCTGCCCGGATGCTCCAGCGCCTCGCGCCGCGCGTCATAGTAGTCAACGATCTGCGAGAAGCGTTCGCGCGCCGCGTCCTCGCCCTGCGGCTCGATCGCGACCGTCGCGCCGTCGAGATAATCGAACAGCGTGTCCATCCGCTCCTGGAACAGCGGCAGCCAATGCTCCATGCCGGGGTGACGCCGCCCTTCCGAGACCGCTTCATAGAGCTGATCGTCGCGCCCCGGCGCGCCGAACGCGGCGACATAGCCCATGCGGAAGCGCCGGATGGTCTCGGTCGTGAGCTGGAATTCCGACACCGGCACGAGATCGAGCCCGCGCATGTCGAGCAGCGTGCGCTGGGTCTCGGCATCGAAGGTGCGGATCGATTCCAGGCTGTCGCCGAAGAAGTCGAAGCGCACCGGCTGGTCGAGGCCGGCCGGAAACAGATCGAGGATGCCGCCGCGCACGGCATATTCGCCGGGCTCGCGCACCGTGGACGAGCGGGTGTAGCCATTGTGCTCGAGCCAGGCCACGACCGAATCCATCGGCACCACATTGCCTGGCGCAACCGACAGCGCTTGCGCTGCGACCTGATCGCGCGCCGGGACCCGCTGCACGGCCGCATTCACCGTGGTGAGCACGATCAGCGGCTTGTCGCTGCCGACCAGCCGCGACAACTTGGCCAAAGCGGTGAGCCGTTGCGCCAAAATGCCGGAATGCGGCGAGACGCGGTCGTAGGGCTGGCAGTCCCAGGCCGGAACCTGCATCACGGCGATATCGGGCGCAAAGAACTCCAGCGCGCGGGCGAGCTGCTGCATCCGCGTGCCGTCACGGCACACCACGGCAAGGCTGACCGCCGGCCGCTTCGGCTGCGCCGCGATCGCGCGCGCCAGGTCGGAGATGACGAGCCCTTCGGCGCCCTCGGCGACGTTGGCGATGGTCAGCACCCGGCCGGGCGCGAGCATCGCGGCCGGTGATTTCATCGGCTGTTTCATGCGCTGGGATCCGCGACCCGGAACGCCTTGATGCGGGCAAACAGCGCGGTGGCATATTCGGACGGCAGCACCTTGTCGCCGGTCAGCGCCGCATAGAGGTCGGGATCCGGGACCTCGATCAAATGCTCGAGCTCGCTGAGCTCGTGATCGGACAGCTCGCCAATGGTCGCGTCGGCGAAGCGGCCGAGGATCAGGTCCATCTCCCGGGTGCCGCGGTGCCAGCAGCGAAACAAAAGCCGCTTGCGGCGGTCATCGAGCCCGCTGCTCGATCGTGTCGATCCCGTCATGTCCCAAAATCCATCCAACGCCAAAAGCCCGGACGTGCCGGGCGGGCTTGATATAGCCATGGCGATGGCCGATGTCAGCCCTCATTCGCCGCGTTTTGGGGTTTCCCTGGGCGCATGCCGTCATTGCCGGGCTTGCGCGCCCGTCGAAGCCTTGGCGTAGACGGGACCGGCCGACATCAGCTCCAAAAAAAGACGTGGATGCCCGGCACAAGGCCGGGCATGACGGTGTGAAACGGTCTTGGATTCGTCGATGCGCCCAGCCCTGCTCAATCCGCTGTTTGCCCAGGTCACGACCCTGCAAGGGGTCGGCCCGAAGCAGGACAAGCTGCTGCGCTATCTGCTCGACCGCAGCGAGACGCCGCGGCTGGTTGACCTGCTGCTGCATCTGCCGGCGAGCGTGATCGACCGCCGCGCCCGGCCGAAGATCCGCGACGCCGCGGTCGGAACCATGGTGACGCTCGAGGTCACCGTCGACCGCCATCGCCCGCCGCCGCCGCGCAATTCGCGCGCGCCCTACCTTGTCTATGCCAGCGACGACACCGGCGACGTCGTGCTGACCTTCTTCCGTGCCCAGCCCGGCTATGTCGAGAAGCTGCTGCCGGTCGGCGAGAAGCGCTACGTCTCCGGCACGCTGGCGATGTATGACGGCATCCCGCAGATCGTGCATCCCGATCGCGTCGTCGATGAAGCGGGCTTTGCAAAACTGTCCGGCATCGATCCGGTCTATCCGCTGACCGAGGGGCTTGCGATCGGCTCGCTCCGCCGCGCCATCGCGCAGGCGCTGACCAGGCTGCCCGAGCTGCCGGAGTGGATCAGCCCCGAGGTGCTGCGCCGCTGCAACTTCCCGCCGATCAGGGAGGCGCTGACCCGCGTGCATGTGCCGGTCGAGCTGACCGATATCCTGCCCGACGGTCCGTTCTGGTCACGTCTCGCATTCGACGAGCTGCTGGCCGGCCAGCTCGCGCTCGCCCTGATCCGCGCCACGCTGCGACGCCCCAGCGGTGTGCGCAACGCCGGCGATGGTCATCTGCGCCGGAAGATCATCGGTGCCCTGCCCTATGCGCTGACCAGGTCGCAGCAAGAGGCGGTCGCGGCAATCATCGCGGACCTGCAGCAGCCGGTGCGGATGCTGCGCCTCGTGCAGGGCGATGTCGGTTCCGGCAAAACCGTGGTGGCGCTGCTGGCTGCCGCCGCGGTTGCGGAAGCCGGCAAGCAGGCCGCGCTGATGGCGCCGACCGAAATCCTGGCGCGCCAGCACATCAAGACCATCGCACCGCTCGCCGAGAGCGCTGGCCTACGGGTTGCGATCCTCACCGGCCGCGAGAAAGGCAAAGAGCGCCGCGAGCTGCTGGCACAGCTCGAGGCCGGCGAGATCGATCTGTTGGTCGGCACCCACGCACTGATCCAGGACGACGTGATCTACAAGGCGCTGGCGCTTGCCGTGGTCGACGAGCAGCATCGCTTCGGCGTCCGCGAACGGCTCGCGCTGACCTCCAAGGGCGAGGCCGTCGACGTGCTGGTGCTGAGCGCCACCCCGATCCCGCGCACGCTGGTGCTCACATACTTTGGCGACATGGACGTCTCGGAGCTGCGCGAAAAGCCCGCCGGCCGCCAGCCGATCGACACCCGCGCGGTGCCGATGAGCCGGATCGAGGACGTCATGGACGGCGTCGGCCGCGCGCTCGGCGCCGGCAAGCTGGTCTACTGGATCTGCCCGCTGGTCGATGAATCCGAGGCCGAGGGCACCGAGCATCTCACCAACGCGACCGAACGTTTCGAGAGCCTGCAGAAGCGGTTCGGCGATCGCGTCGGTCTCGTGCACGGCCAGATGAAGGGCACCGAGAAGGACCGCGTGATGACGCAATTCGCCGCGCACGAGATCGGCCTCCTGGTCGCGACCACGGTGGTCGAGGTCGGCGTCGACGTGCCCGCGGCGACCATCATGGTGATCGAGAACGCCGAACGTTTCGGGCTTGCGCAGCTGCATCAATTGCGCGGGCGCATTGGCCGCGGCTCGGAGGCCTCGACCTGCCTGCTGCTCTACAAGGAGCCGCTCGGCGAGATGTCGAAGGCGCGGTTGAAAGTGATCCGCGAGACGACGGATGGATTCCGGATCGCCGAGGAGGATCTGAAGCTGCGCGGCGAAGGCGATGTGCTCGGCATCCGCCAGAGCGGCCTGCCCGGCTACCGCATCGCGCGCTCCGAAGTGCACGGCCAGCTCATCACCCAGGCCCGCGACGAGGCGCTGCGGATCATGAAGGACAACCCGAAGCTGAAGGGCGAACGCGGCGAAGCGCTGCGCGTCCTGCTCTACCTCTACGAACGCGACGAAGCCGTGCCGCTGATCGGCGCGGGGTAGCGGCCAGCCCCGTCAGCGAGCGCTCTACCCATCGTCATTGCGAGCGCAGCGAAGCAATCCATCGTTCCGCATATGCGGAAGCGTGGATTACTTCGTCGCTCCGCTCCTCGCAATGACGGTATATACTTGCGGCTGGGGGACATCATGAAACAACCATGCGTCTACATCTTCGCCAACAAGCGTCACGGCACCGCTTACACGGGCGTTACCGCAAATCCGCCCAAGCGTGCGTTTGAGCATCGCGAGGGATTGGTGAAGGGCTTCTCGGCCAAATATGGCTGCAAGATTTTGGTCTGGTACGAATTGCACAAAACCATGTACAACGCGATCACTCGTGAGAAGCAGATCAAGGCCGGCAGCCGCGCGAAGAAGATTGCGCTGATCGAGGCGCTGAATCCAGATTGGAACGACCTCTACGAGACGCTGATCTAGGTGTGCTCATCGCCCCTTCCCGCCGTCATTGCGAGCGTAGCGAAGCAATCCATCGGTCCGCATATGTGGAATCATGGATTGCTTCGTCGCTTCGCTCCTCGCAATGACGAGGATGGAGTTGGGCCTCTTATTCGACCTTGGCCGGCGCGGGCTGAGTTGCCGGCTGCAGCGAGGCCTGGTTGGTCGAAGCCTGGCTCGCAATGCGCGCAGCATTGGCCATGCCGGCGAGCGCCGCGGCGCGCTTCTGATCGGCGGTGCCGCCGGGCTGCACCACACCGGCGGACATGATCAGCGTCGCGGCATCCTCGGTGCTCATTTCGATCTCGATGATCTTGCTCTTCGGCACGTAGAAGAAGAAGCCGGTGGTCGGGTTCGGCGCGCACGGCAGGAACACCGAGATGTGCTCTTCCGCTCCGGGCAGGCTAGCGGCAAGTTCGGCGCTCGGCGCCTGCGAGATCAGCACGATCGACCACATGCCGGGCGAGGGAAACTCGACGAGGCCGACGCGGCGAAAGCTCGAGCCGTTGCCGGAGAACAGCGTTTCGAACACCTGCTTGAGGCCACGATAGATCGCGCGCACCGCAGGGATGCGGCCAAGCAGCCGTTCGCCGAGATCGACCAGGGTTCGCCCGATCAGATTGGCGGTGAGGAAGCCGAGCAGCGTCAGCGCGATGACCGCGACGATCAGGCCGGAACCCGGCAGCCCGAACGGCAGATAGGTTTCCGGCCGGTAGGCCGTGGGCACGAACGGCCGGACCAGATTGTCGACCCAGTTCACGAACCACCAGGTCAGATACAGGGTGATCGCAACCGGTCCGGCCACCACCAGGCCGGTCAGGAAATAGTTGCGAAACCGCGCCATCAGCCCGCGCGGGGCATCCGGGGGCAATTCACCGGTCGAGGCGGGAGGCACTTGGTTGGAGGTCATTGCGGTTCCAGGGTCGTCGAAGCGGCCGTAGTCCACCACCCAGCTAAGCCATTCTGTCGCATTTTTGAAGGGCCGCGTGAAGCTGCGGCTTGCGACTATTCGACCGTGACCGATTTGGCCAGATTCCGCGGCTGGTCGACATCGGTGCCCATCACGACAGCGGTATGATAGGCGAGCAGCTGCACCGGAACGGCGTAGACCATCGGCGCGAAGGTCGCCCCCATGTCCGGCATCACGATCGTCACCAGCGACTGGATGGTCGCCTCCGCCGCGCCCTTGGCGTCAGTCATCAGGATGATCTTGCCGCCGCGGGCGGCGACCTCCTGCATGTTGGAGACGGTCTTCTCGAACACCTTGTCGTAGGGCGCGATCACCACGACCGGCATGTGCTCGTCGATCAGCGCGATCGGCCCGTGCTTGAGCTCGCCGGCGGCGTAGCCCTCGGCATGGATGTAGGAGATTTCCTTCAGCTTCAGTGCGCCCTCCAGCGCCAGCGGATAGCTGGTGCCGCGGCCGAGATAGAGCACGTCGCGCGACTTCGAGATCTCGCGCGCCAGCTTCTCGATCTGCACTTCGGTGGTCAGCGCTTCCGACATCAGGCGCGGGATCTCGACCAGGCCATGCACCAGCTTGGCCTCGTCGGCATCGGACAGCTCGCCGCGCGCCTTGCCGGCGGCGACCGCGAGCGAGGCCAGCACCATCAGCTGGCAGGTGAACGCCTTGGTCGAAGCGACCCCGATCTCGGGACCGGCGAGCGTCTGCAGCACGGTCTCGCTCTCGCGCGCGATCGTCGAGGTCGGCACGTTGACGACCGAGAGCGTGTGCGCACCCTGCGCCTTGGCGTAGCGCAGCGCCGCCAGCGTGTCGGCGGTCTCGCCCGATTGCGAGATGAAGATCGCAAGATCGCCCTTGCGCAGCGGTGCCTCGCGGTAGCGGAATTCGGAGGCGACATCGAGCTCGACCGGTAGCCGTGCCAGCCGCTCCAGCCAGTATTTCGCGACGAAGCCGGCATAGCTCGCGGTGCCGCAGGCGGTGACCGAGACGCGCTGGATATCCTTGAAGTCGAACGGCAGCTTCACCGGCATGGTGACGCGCTCGGTCGCCATGTCGACATAGCGCGCCAGCGTGTGCCCGACCACTTCGGGCTGCTCGTGGATCTCCTTCGCCATGAAGTGGCGGTAGTTCGCCTTGTCGACCAGCGCCGTTGCCGTCGTGTGCTTGATCGCCTCGCGGTGGACGATGGCGTTGTCCTTGTCGAAGATCGTGGCGCCCTTGCGATTCAGCACCACCCAATCGCCGTCCTCGAGATAGCTGATCGTATCGGTGAACGGCCCGAGCGCGATCGCGTCGGACCCGAGAAACATCTCGCCTTCGCCATGGCCGACCGCGAGCGGCGGGCCGTTGCGGGCGCCGATCATCAGGTCATCCTCGCCGGCGAAGATGAAGCCGAGCGCGAACGCGCCGCGCAGCTGCGACAGCACCGCCCTCACCGCCTCGATCGGCTTGACGCCGCCCTTCAGCAGATTGTCGACCAGATGCACCACGACCTCGGTGTCGGTCTCGGTCGAGAACGCCGCGCCCTTGGCCTCGAGTTCCTCGCGCAGCTCGCGGAAATTCTCTATGATGCCGTTATGCACCACGGCGACGCGCTCGGTGGCGTGCGGGTGCGCGTTGTTCTCGGTCGGCCGCCCGTGCGTGGCCCAGCGGGTGTGGCCGATGCCGGTATGGCCGCCGAGCGGCTTGGCCTCGAGCCGGGCCTCGAGATTCTTCAGCTTGCCTTCGGCGCGGCGCCGCGCCAGGCCGCCATTCTCCAGCGTGGCGACACCCGCGGAATCATAGCCGCGATATTCGAGCCGCTTGAGCGAATCCACCAATTGCTCCGCGACCGGAGCGCGTCCAAGAATGCCGACGATGCCGCACATGCGGTTCAATGTCCCCAAAAATCGCCGAAAATTTGCCAAAGCGGCGACACGGTCCCTTAACGGGAATCGCCGGCCGCAAGATACTCAATAATTATTGCCGATTGTCATTCCCTTAACTTGCTAACCCCTGTCAAGGACTGCGAAAGACAGCAGTTAAGTCGATGTTTTTACTATCATTTTCTCGATTTTCAGATATACTGACTGTCATTGACGGGCACTGCCTGTCAACGCGTTCCACTCTACTTACACTCAACAATTATTTGCGTTCCCCACAATGTCCCGTTCCATCAAGCGCATCAATTTCACTGACAGCAGGATCGACAAACTCGAGCCCGGCACAAAGACGGGCCAAGACGGCGCTCCGGTAATCGTCGCGAAAGACTACTACGATGATCGAGTCCGGGGCTTGATCTTGCGCATTAATCCGGAAGGCAGCATGACGTGGCGCGTCATGTGGTACCTGTCCAACGGGCAGACGCGCATCACAAAGCTGGGCCGATATCCCGTCATGGGGATCACGCAGGCCCGCGACGCAGCGATTGACTTCCTCCGCGATCCTCAGAAGGCCATGGCCGCGGACATTCCCTCCTTGTTTCAGGACGTCGCCGAAACGTTCATCGAGAAGCACATCAAGGAAGGCGGACTGCTCACGGGCGACGTCATGGAGCAGCGTATTCGAAAACATCTCATACCGGCCTTCAAGGACCAAGAGTTTGCGCTCGTGCGCCGCGCGGCTCTCGTCAAGCATCTCGACGACACAATCGATAGCCCGTCAATGCGAGACGCGATCCTGACGATCTTTCGGACCATGGCGAACTACTACGCGCTCAACCTCGATCCGACCGAAAACTACGTCAGCCCGGTCATCAAGGGCATGAGCAAATACGACAAGCGAGCTAGAACGCGTGTGCTCACGAACGAGGAAATCGTCGTCTTCTGGCGCGTGACTGCGGAAATGGGTACATTCGGCGCGTTGTGTCGCGTGCTGCTCCTGACAGGCCAGCGACGAGAGAAAGCCAACACACTCCGGCGGGAGCACTTGCGCGCCGGAGTCTGGCATCTTCCCGTTGTTGAGGGCGCAAAGGGACATCCGGCGGAGATCAAGCTCCCTCCTCTCGCCCTGGACATCGTGGAAGCCCAACCACGCATCCATAAATGTCCGTACGTGTTTGCGGCAGACCGCGGCAAGGGTCCTTTCAACGCATGGGGCCAGATGACGGAGCTACTGCAGAAGAAAATGCGGGAGCAGCTGCCGCATATGCGCCCGTTCGTCACGCACGACTTGCGGCGAACGTTCCGGACGATCCTGGACCAGTTGCAACCCGCAATCCCGTTTGAGGTCAAGGAGCACGCCATCGGCCACGCTGTCGGATCGAAGGTTTCGCGAACATACTCGCATTATGACTTCCTTCCGGAAATCGCGAACGCAGTTGCGGCCCTCAATCAACACGTCTCGAACCTCGTCAATCCTCCCCCTGCAAACGTCGTCCCGTTGAAGACGAAACGTAGTCGTCAGAACTGATTCCGGACGTCGAGCATGGAGCGGTTTCGGATGTCCCCTATGTGGGACCCCTCCCGTCCCCGGAAACGCACTCCAACCACGTTATTTCAGCAGCATTCGGCGCTCTAGGTGGTGTGGACACTAGCGCATCCATAGAACAATGGCAGCGAGAGTGACGACGGCCCGGTAATTCCGGGCCGTTTTTTCGAAGCGGGTTGCGACACGTCGGAACTGCT
>NZ_JBUYWT010000011.1:0-207922 GCF_055264925.1 Bradyrhizobium sp. KZN70725 | reverse complement strand
CGTCGCCGAGCTCGTAACTCCGGTCGGGCTACGCCCTCCCTGCGTCACGAGCTCGGCGACGCTCTCTCATCCTGATTGACGCTCTGCTTCCATCCTGATTGCCGCGCGGCACCGTTGCATTCTTGCTAGGCGCCTTCCTAGCTCGTCGGTAGCGTCCATGCAGCGCAGCCCTACGAATTGCCAGACGGCAATATCTTATTCGGATTGCTCAATGACCTTGCTCGCATCAGGCTCATCAATCCCATCCGCCCGATTGCACTCGCAAGGCATGCCGGCGCCGCACTGACAGCCATGTGCCTCCGCCGTCCAAGGCAAGTGCGGATGGTTCTCGCAGACCCAGCCCAACCCCAAGCAAATCGGACAGGTCGGTTTGGTCATTCTTGAGCTTTGTCGGGCAGACCCAATTCCTTGCGGACCGCAGCAGCGGAGTTGCCGACCTTTTCGACGACCTTCTGAAGGTCATTCTTCGACACACCAAGTGCATGGGTCCAATACTTCACCTCGTATGGCTCGTGCATGTTGATCTTCGAGCGATCTGGCTGGACGCGGTTGGTTAAATTGTCCGGCATTGCTTCTATCCCAAAATAAAAGGTCGCGGCCGTTGGCTGGTCCGAAGAAGATCAGGCTATTGTCGGGGCGGTTTGCAAAATTGACCGTCGCGGCAGTAACGTCGGCCACCCAAAGCTAGTTCCTGCCAACGCTTCCTTGCCCCCGAAGATCCGGGGTACATTCTCAATCAGTTTAAACCGGTGGCCCCGGCTGCACCTCGCTAGGGCCGTCGACTCGGCCTCAGCGTCTCGCCGGGGCCGTTCTGTTCAGGGAACGAGCAGCAGTCCACGACGTCAAATCTAAACGATGGACTGGGACTATTACCGCGGCCTTAGCGCTCTCCGCGGGCGTTGAGGCCATTCTAACGTCAGGGGCCGCTTTTCGCGACTCGTGAATAGCTTCGCTAAAATCTCAGCCTGGTCTTTTGTCAGCTTCTCGGCGAACGCGCCGTCCTTTTCTATCTGGGCCGGTCCTTTGCATTCGCTATCGTAGACCATCCAGCCGTTGCCGCCTTGCCGAACGAGGAATCGGCCTCTCATCGGGCGTCCAATAAATTCCATTGCAACACCACCTGTGAAATTGAAGGGTTTCATGCGTCCAGCGAATTGAAACGCCCCCAACCCGAGGGCCGCCAACCCGAACAATGCGGGTTTTCCTCCAGCAGCCGGGGGGGGGCTGGATCGGCTGGGGGACCTGAGCCGACTCGTTGCCAAGCCGATCGTTCCTATTATCGATCGTTAGGATAAACGGCCCAGTGATGCTGGTTTTGGCGTGCAGGTGATCGTGGCAACTCGGCCCCTCCGCGCCGCGCCTCACCGCGTTGGGGCCGTTTTTGCAAAGACTACGCGAAAAGGTCTTTGCTGACCTGGGTGATCCGCGGAGTGCCAGCGTTATTAGCGAACCGAAATAAACATTCAGCTGAAGTCGTGTTTATTCGGTTAGCCGAACAGATTCTCGCCGGCCTGGGGTCATGCGATTGGGTGCCGTCCTAGTTAGGACATTCGCTGCGGGCCTACCTTAGAACGCGACAAAGAAAAAACCCATCAGTAGCAGGGCGAGCAAAACAGACGCCCCGGCCGCTATCTTTCGTCCGGCGCTTGGCTTCGCTGATTGGTTCATATGGGGGGCCAGAACCCGGAAGATTGAAGTCACTCGCTCATATGCGCGCCGGTCTCAGCTTGCCGGGTTCTCTTAAGTAGCTGCTCTTTTTCCATACCTGCGGGGAGTACGCTTGCTTCTTCACGAAGACTCTTGGCCTCTTCGGTAAGGCGTTCCTCCAGAGAGTGCTCTTGCTTGAAGTGCCGACGCTTAATGACCATGCGCTGTCCTTTCCGTGGCGGAAGGCGACGTGCCCCCCGAGCTGGAGCTACTTCGAGATAGCGATGCGGCGTTGAGCGCGTCGCCGAGGGGCGGATGGGCGCGGAGGCGACCATCTGGATTCGAGAATGCCCCGGCGTAGCTTTCTCAAGCAGAAAAAGCGGGTGCGCGTTTGCGACCGCTTTTTCTTGATGTCGGTTTGACGGGACCTCTTACTTTGCAGGCTCCATCATTGGTTTACCCTTATCGACGATATGGACCGTCAACATCTTCAGGGTTTTGTCGCCTGCCACCTTGAAACCACCGTGGGGCACGTCGCGAATGTTGATTGTTGCTGCTCCCGTAGGAAATGGCACCTCTTTTCCATCGGGTAGCGCCAACGTTGCGCCCTCTAGAACGTAAACGGCTTCCTCGCCATGATGCGTGTGGCGAATGAGATTATTTCCGGGCTGTACGTCGACGACGCTGACTACAATCTCCATATTCGTGCCGCTTAGGTCGGCGCGTTTCAACTCGGTGCGGTTTGTTTGGGCATTCGCGGACCAGGTAAGGGCGAAGAAAATAAGAGCAGTGATCCGAAGCATACTTTCCTCCTCAAATAGACAATGAAATGTTTTCGCGACACGCCAATGTGACGCCCACTTATCCAACAGCAACCATTACGAGAGTGCAAGGGAAGTGCAGCATAATCCATCCTGAAGCAGATTGTGGCGATTGAGGCGACGACTACACCACCCCGCCGATCGTGGTATCGACCCGTGATGGCCGCATCGTCAGAGATTGCGAAGCAAAGTAAACCTCCGCGCATCGGAAGGTACCAGTAGGAGAAATCGGCAGGGCCTACCAGAGACGTCCTTGGCGAATTGATCACTTCGCCTCACTCGATCCGGGTATCAACCCAGCCGACCTTGCCGCAGGCGGTGAACTTGCGGTGCACCGAGATTTCAGCCCAATCCCATCTGCAAGTCGGCAAGCTTCAGCAGCCGCTATGATGTTGGCAGCCGACGCAAGAACACAAGCACCGTCTTGAAACCGGCGTTGCGATCGACAGGGCCAGTCCAATAACGGAGATGACGGGCGGGTTTTCGACGCCAAGGCATGGGCCGATATACTCAGTGCATCGAGTTCATGGCCGGTCGGGCTGCGGAGCGCATGTTGCTAGGCGGCGAACTCGCCGCTCCGGTTGAAGAACGTCCTTAGCGGGGATCGCTTGTGCATTTCCCTGCACGAACGAAAACATCCAGGTCCGGAAGCTTCATTCGCAGCTCCTCAACGAAGAGCGGGCGAGCAAGCCGCCGCCGGCAATCCTGGCTTGTCAGCTCGGTTCGCAAAACCAGCTTCTAGAACTCATCTGCCGGGGACGCCCTATCCCCGCCGAGCCTGCTGCAGCTCTTCGGAGTGGATTGTCGCCACCGCGTGACTGAATACTTGGCTGGCGTCGCCTTGCGCAATCACCGGTAGAGAAAAAATCCGTGGACGCCCGCATAATCGAAAGTAGTGGGGAGCAGGCTCTCCACGGCGCCGCGCTGCGGACGGCGGCAGCATTTACCCGCGGCGGGGAATTGATTTCTTAACTCAAACCTTGGGTGCGGTGATCGCGAAGCTTGAGGACTTCCGAAGCGGTCCCTTGCCGGAAATTGGGCTTCATCCGCGATAGGTCGGGCCATGGGCTTTGCCGGTCATCATGTCCCGCTGAAACGTAACCCCGCGCCCATTATGCCGGGAGTGCCGCCGTCTCTTAAGAGTGGTCGCTGACAAGAGACGGCAAGGCATCCCTGCGGCACGGATATCCCCAGCCTCGTTGTCCACATCCGCAACTCCTTGAAGCTGCAGCAAAGACGAATGCCCTCGGAGCGCGCACCATAAGCCCACGTATTGTTCGGGAAACGAATATCGCCGGCGGCCTAGTTTCAAGTGCAGAAGCGATGTCTGCCTTCGGGGTCGATGCCGTAGCCCGTCGACATTCGCCGTCGCCCGCTCGTAACTGGCCTTCAGCTGCTTGACCTGCTGGCGTGTTTGCGCAAGCGATGCCTCGAGCTGGTTGACTTTGTACTGGAACGGCGCCGGATCGATACGAAACAGCACCGCGCCGGCGACCGCGGTGGTGTGCCTGGCACATGGGATAGGTTGATTGTCCAGGCGTCATCGACCCGCGACCCGTCTAGAAATGGTATCCGCGCGACAAGGAGAGGTCTGGCGCGATCTGGTAGGTCAAGTTGAGAAATTGGCCGGAGATGGTCGGAAGGAAGCAGACGAGGGGCACCACGCGCCTACGGCACGATGCCGGCACCGAATACGGGCTTTCGATATTCCGCGTGCGCGACAGAGCACGCGACTCCGAGAAGAATTATCGCATGTTGTTCGATTTGATTGATGAAGGATGAGGAATAGGCCCGGAGCAACTCGAGCGACGATGCGGGTAAGCCGACATCGGATCCCGAACGTTTTGGGCGTTTGCTGGAAGGCCTCCGGAAATACTGTCCCGGCATGATTGTGCAGCTCTCGACTGGAGGGCGCTCAGGCACAGGCCGGGAGCGAGGCGGAATGCTGTCACTGCGGCCGGACATGGCGTCGCTGTCGACCGGGTCGTGCAATTTTTCCACGCGCGTTTACGAGAATGCTCCCGAACTCGTCGACTGGTTGGCCTCCGAGATGCTGGCTCATGAGATAAAGCCGGAGATCGAGGCGTTCGACCTATCGATGATTTTCCAGGCCATCGCTATGCAAAAGATCGGCAAGATCAAAGGACCGCTGCACGTCCAATTCGTAATGGGCGTGAAGAACGCAATGCCCGTCGATCGAGCAGCGTTTGAGTTCTATATTGAGACCCTTAACCGGTTGGCGCCTGATGCGACCTGGACCGGCGCCGGCATTGGAAAGGACCAGATCACGCTCAATGCGTGGTCTCTTGAACTCGGTGGACACTGCCGCACAGGACTTGAGGACAATGTGCGACTGGATCGTGAGAAGCTTGCACCGTCGAACGCTGCGCTTGTCAAGCGTGTGGTCGAACTCTGCGGTCGATACGGGCGGCGTCCAGCGACCGTGCCGGAGGCGCGCGCGCTATTGAAGCTCGCTCCATGAGTTGGGCGTCGAAAATGCCTTTTAGTTGTCGTGCGAGGACGGCTAGGAATTGGTGCTGCTCGCCGGGATTATCGTCATGAGGGTCGGCCTAGCCATGCATACGTTGCGGTTGTGTAGGTCGCAGACCGTCTTTATGCGTAACCCTGATTACCCCTCACTATCCGACGCGCCTCGCACTCCTCGGCGCCACGCTCCCGGACTGACGCCGACCATTGCTGAAAATACCCTCGTAAAGTGGCTCTGATTGGCAAACCCAGCCGATTTCGCAACCTCGGACAGCGGCAGATCGCGGATGGTCATCAACTGCTCGGCCGTCTTCACCCGCCGGCGAAGTAGCCATCGATGCGGCGGCAGACCAGTGGAGATTCGGAACGCCCGCGAGAAATGATCGACCGAAAGATCAAACTCGGCTGCGATCTGCCGTAAAGGAGTCTTTCCGGCGAGATCGGCATTGAGCATATCGCAAGCGCGGTCTAACTGCCACGGAGCGAGGCCGCCGCGTATCGTCTTGGCGCTACGCCGAAGGCCACCGTAGGTTTGAGCGACGTGCGCAGTAAGTGCGTGCAACATGTGGTCGACGAAAAGCTGGTTGGTCTCGTCCGCTCGACGCAAAGCTTCCACGAGCGACGCACCGAGGTTACGGACGACTGCGTCGTCGTGGCCTATACCCGGCTCATAGGCAAGCTCGCCAATGCGCGGTGCGCCGGCCTGCCTCGCAATGTCGTCAAGGGCCGAGCGCGGAAGATAGAAAAAGAGGGAGTGAAACGGCTTGTCGATGACGTAGCGCGGATCGCGCTTCAGATCGTAGAGATAGGTCGCGCCGCCGTGGACATTCGTCTTGATGACGCATCGGCCCCGCTCCCAGCACTCGCAGTCCGGATAATCACGAAATTTGAGGCTGACGAGGTAGGCGTCCTCGGAGGGCAGCGAACCGGAAAGGCTCGGCACCGGGTCGTCGTTTCGGGTTTCGGTCACCGCCAGCTCGGAACTGCGCAGCGTACGTGCAATCAGCGAAGGTGCGTTCTTCGCCTGCAGGGGTCGTCCGAGCCTCGATCCGTAGACGCCGGCCTGTGCCATTTGAGTTGATCCGGAAGGTTAGACCGCAGGCGCTGATCGCCCTGCGAATTTTGCGGTGCATTATCGGAAATAGGCAAGCGGCTGTCCACGGCCACCCGGCGACGCGCAACTTTTCGTGAGGGCAAATCGTCGCGAAAGTCGCAACGGATTCGGAAGCAATTTCAATGCGGTCGACCCAATCAACTGCCGCCAGGAACTGGGGTGAAATCCGGAGCGCAGGTCGCAACGATTCGCAAGCACACGTGATTCCGCGACTCGCAGTCGCATGGTCCTCGTTTGGCACGGAATGAGGCAAGACATGACGGCTTTGGGAAAGACGCGGGGGCCCTGCGAGCCCTAGAAACACGCCGTAGAAGCCAAGTGACCGTGACGGCCGTGTCATGACATGGACCTTACGGGCATCTGCGAAAAAGCAGCGAAAGACCGCGGGGCAGAAGCGATCAGGAGGCCACGCAAATGCTTAGGGCAACCGTATCCACGGGCTCGCAGCCTTCATCGCACGTAGCGCGCTTACCTATGACTCTCAATACTAACACTGCAGACCGCCCACTTGTTTTGATCGTGGACGACGACGAGGAGATCCGGTCGGCGCTTCGGGAGCTTTTGCTATCGGTCGGCATCGACGCGTGCTGCTTTGGCTCGACGCAGGAATTGTTGCGTGCCGATCTTCCGGAGCGGCCCGGCTGCCTGATTCTCGATGTTCGCATGCCCGGAGCAAGCGGGCTGGATCTGCAACAGCGTCTGGCATTGAACGGCAACACGAGGCCGATCATTTTCCTCACGGGTCATGGCGATATAGCCATGACCGTCCAGGCAATGAAGGCGGGAGCCGTCGACTTCCTGACGAAGCCAGTCAGAGACCAGACACTCCTCGACGCCGTCGCGGCGGCGATCGAGAAGGATGTCTCGCAAAGAGCCGCGGCCAGGCGCATAACGCAACACGCCGCCCGCTTCGCAACGCTGACACCGCGCGAACGTGAAGTCCTGGGCGAGGTAGCAAGGGGCCGCCTCAACAAGCAGATCGCCTTTGATCTCGGCATCAGCGAGATCACTGTGAAGTTGCATCGCGGCAACGCGACGAGAAAGCTGCAAGCAACGTCCGTCGGAGACTTGATCCGGATTTGGGAAGCACTTCCTGCGGAACTTCGCGGGAGGTAGCCCATCCTACACCAAGGAATAGGTACAACCCGATCAGCAATGGGCAGATGATCGGCGGGCCATGCCAGCGAAAGTCATCTGTTTGTCCAAAACGCCCCTAGTTGCCATCGTAGATGACGACCAAGCTGTACGAGAGGCTCTTTGCGATCTCCTCCTGGTCCTGGACGTTGCGTGTCGCTCGTTTGATCGGGCGGAGGCGTTCATGGCTGAATTTGTGCCAGGCCGCTTCGATTGCCTGATCACGGATGTGAGCATGCCCGGCCGGAGCGGGCTCGAACTACAGGAGCGATTGCGCGAGCTGGGCTCGTCAATGCCGGTCATTTTCATCACCGCGGACACAAGCCCGGCGACAGAGGCTCGCGCACTGAGGGGCGGTGCCTATGCCTGCCTGACGAAGCCGGTCAATGATGAGGTGCTCTTTCATCTCCTGCAGAACGCAATGAACTGCGCAGGCCGCTCGCGACGCAACGAGCGACGGGATCCACCATCAGATGACTAATCTCGCCCGACAGATATCGCAAGGCGGCCAGCCGAATCTCGTTGCCTCTGCTCCCGGCACGGAACTGGCCGACCTTGTGTCCGAAAGCATCATCGTCAGCAACCTGCACGGTGTCATCCAGTACTGGAATGCCGCATCGGAAGTCCTGTACGGCTGGCCTTCCATGGCGATGGTCGGTCGACACGTGGCAGAGATCGGCTCGCACGGCCACTCGGGTGTCGATCACATCGACATACTGCTCCGCGAAGGTCGATGGGAAGGTATCGTCTTTCGGCGTAGCCTGACCGGGGTCGAGGTTGCGGCGGCCGTGCGGCAGGTGGTGCGACGAGACGCAACCGGCGCGGTCCTTGACATCGTTGAGTGTGGCCGAAATGCAGGACCACTAACCGAAGCAGCGTACCTGCGCATGGATGCCGAGTTGCAGGGATCTCTGGCCGCTGCTTGGGAGCTTGATGCCTCGCCGGCCCGGCCCCTGCTCGATGCAATCGCGAAGCACAGGCGTGGCGGAGCCGCTATCGACCTTGATCAGCATCCGGACTGGGTCAACGGACTGCTTACCGCCACTCGAATTCTGGCTGTCAATGATCGCGCGGTTCGCATGTTCGGGGCACATGCAGGGCACGAGCAGATGATCGGTCAACCGATCGGTACGTTCTGGCCGGCTGAAAGCCGCTCAATCCTGGCCGGACTAATCGGAGACGTTGCCACAGACCGCTCGCGCCTCGAGACCCGCAGAATGGTCCTGAGCGGCGCGATACGCAACCCCATCATCAGGGCCTGGCATTCTGCGGACCCGAAGCCGTCGGGCACCGTGCTCGTTACGATCAACGGCGCGATCGATGATGACCGCACGTCCTGGGAGTTGCACGCGAGCGAGGATCGATATCGCAAGCTCATTCAGTATCTACCGACGGCTCTCTGGCAGGTCGATTCCCGACGCGCGGGCGAGGTCTTCGACGATCTGAAGGCGAAGGGTGTTCGCGATATTGCTTCCTATCTGGCGACACACCCTGATCTTATCGAGCACGCCAAGGACGTCGTTCGTGTGACGGACGTCAACCACGATGCAGTCTCACTGTTTCGGGCACGCAATCCCGCCGACCTAATCAAACCGGTTCGATACCTGTTTGCCGCCGTCCCGGGGCTCGCCGAGCGGGTCATGGTGGCTCACTTTGAAGGTCGACGCAATCTCATAGAGGAGACCAGGATCCGTGCATTCGACGGTTCGCTCATCGATGTCCTGTTCACGGTCACATATCCTGTGCCCCCCGAGCAACTCGACAACACCTTCATCACCATCCAGGACATCAGTGAGCGCTTGAACGCCGAACGGCAACTTCGGAAGCTGCAAGCTGATTTCGCGCATGCTGGCCGCATCGCAACTCTTGGGGAGCTCGGAACTTCGATCGCGCATGAGATCAATCAGCCGCTTACGGCCATCGTGACCAATGGTGAGGCAAGCTTGAGGTGGCTGGCGCGCGCAGATCAAAACATCGAAAAGGTCACCCAGCTCACGTCCCGAATCGTGGCGAATGCGCGGCGCGCGAGCGAAATCATTCATCGCATACGAGGCATGGCGGCGAAGCATGAACCAGAGAAGCGGCTCATGGATATCAATGACGTCGCGAAAGAAGCGCTGTTATTCATTCGCCACGACATTGAGTCAAAATCAATTGCCTTGTCGACGACGTTTGCATCTGGGCTTCCCCAAGTGATTGGTGACCGGATTCAGCTGCAGCAGGTGATTATCAATCTGCTCGTCAACAGCGTCCAGGCCATCGTGCACTCCGGTCAACCGACACGTCGAATCGACGTCCAGACGTCGGTCACCGAAGAAGGCTCGGTCGGCTTCTCCGTCTTCGACAATGGGCCGGGTATCGCCACCGGAGATATCGGGCGCATCTTCGACAGCTTCTTCAGCACCAAGGATGCAGGAATTGGCATCGGCCTCGCGATCTGCCAGTCGATCGTTAGGGCGCACGGAGGCAGCATTTTGGGCGCGAATCGTCCAAATGGCGGCGCGCATTTTCGCTTCACGCTTCCGGTGCCGGCGACTGCCGGTCCCGATTCCAGCGTTGTCGCGCTCATTCGGTAAGTGCGCCAACGTTTGCATGAGCGCCTGCGTTTGCAAGGAATTGCGCCCGCGATGCGGACAATCTCTCCCGAACTATACCGAGGTATAGGTCGACCTATCCGCTGAACCAGCGCGACCAGACCCGCTGCACGATGCCCTCGTACAGCGCTCACCGCCATGATCGCAGCACACGGGAAGCGATGCATCCGCAGACGCGCGGAACGAACGCTCTTCCCCAATGCGAGTGGAAGTTCATGAGCAAGCCCATCTTGCGCGCCCCCCTGGACAATGTGCCCGGCGCGACGCAGGCGCATAGGAGTGACCTGCCGGTCGGTGAGCGGCGCCCCGCCAATGAAGAGATGGCACGCGTGCTCAGGACTAAGCCCTTTCGCGTTGCTTTGGAACCGTCCAGCGGCACGATTGCATACTGGAAGCACGAGCCCGTACACGACATCGTCAAGCCGATGGTCGATCACGTCATCATGACCTACCCGACCGGCGTACAACGGCTCGAGCGGCGCACCGGACGATCAGTTGCGATCGGAACGGCTCGTCCCGGCGTCGTGACGCTCATTCCGGCTGGTTCGACCTCTCGGTGGGATATTCACCGGCCGATGCATGTCCTTCAGCTCTATCTTCCGCAGGCAACACTCTCGCGTGTTGCCGACGAAGCCTACGTGGCCGCGCCCGGCGATCTTCTGGAGCGGACAGTGTACTCGGATCCCGTTACATCCCGGTTGCTGATGAGTGCAGTGGATGTTCTGGAAGGACACGCGACGCTGGAAGCATTGTTCAGGCAGCAATTGATGGACCTTCTGGCAACGCGCCTCTTGGCAGCACATGCTGGCTCGTCGATCACGGTCCGGCCAGCTCTGGGCGGCCTGTCGCCAAATGTCCTGCGCCGCGCCATCGAGCGCTTGCGCTCCGATAACGATGCGGACGTTTCCCTCGGAGCACTCGCTTTCGAGGCCGGCCTCTCGCGCTACCACTTTTGCCGTGCCTTCAAGGAGAGCACAGGCCTTTCGCCTCATGCCTGGCTCCGCCAGCGACGGCTCGAGCAGGCCATGGAGATGCTGCGCGACACGGACGCATCGGTCGTCGCGGTCGCGGAGGTCCTTGGCTACGGCTCTCAGACCGCGTTCGCCGCGGCATTCAAACGGTTCACCGGCGAAACGCCGACCAATTGGCGGCGCAGCATGCGTTAGCAGCAATCGCGCTGCAATCGGCGCAATCGCTCTTGGGCAGTGGTCCGCGAGCTCCCCTAGATAGCCGCAAGAAATCTGACGACACGGAGACCAACAGATGATTTCCAAAAAGGCCTTCAGCGGCCTCGCCACGTCGCGTCGAAACTTGCTGGCGAGCACGCTCATTTGCGCGACATCGCTGACCGTTCGCTCGCCTTCGGCGATTGGCAACGAAAGGGACCATTCGATGTCGGCCACACAAGGAAGCGATCCCGCGACTTCTGTGACGACCAAGGACGGCGTGCAGATATTCTACAAGGATTGGGGGTCGAAGTCCGCCCAGCCGATCGTCTTTCATCACGGTTGGCCGCTCAGTTCCGACGATTGGGACGCGCAGATGCTGTTCTTCGTCGGCAAGGGCTATCGAGTCATTGCGCATGACCGGCGAGGTCATGGCCGCTCGAGTCAAGTGAGCGATGGCCATGACATGGACCACTACGCAGCCGACGTTGCGACTGTCGTTGACCATCTCGATCTTCGCAATGCCATTCACGTTGGTCATTCCACGGGCGGCGGCGAAGCAGCGCGCTACGTCGCACGCCACGGCAGGAACCGGGTGGCCAAACTGGTCCTGATCGGGGCCGTGCCTCCCTTGATGTTGAAGACGGAAGCCAATCCGGCGGGCGTGCCCATTGAGGTGCTTGACGGATTGCGCAAGCAGCTCGCAGCGAACAGGGCACAGTTCTATCTCGAATTCGCGAGTGGCCCGTTCTATGGCTACAATCGCCCAGGTGCACAGGCGTCCCCGGCGGTGATCTGGAATTGGTGGCGCCAAGCAATGATGGGTAACGCCAAGGCACAATACGATGGCGTCAAAGCCTTCTCGGAAACCGACTTCACCGAGGATCTGAAGAACATCGACGTCCCCACGCTCGTCCTGCATGGCGGCGACGATCAGATCGTGCCCGTTGGCGATTCTGCAACCTTGTCGGCGAAGCTTCTGAAACGAAGCACTTTGAAAATCTACGACCTGCTACCGCACGGTCTGTGTACGACGCATCCCGATATCATCAACGCAGACTTGCTGAAATTCGTGAGCGCCTAACCCGGTGCCTTCATCGAAGAGAGTCAAACCCAAGGAGTAATCAAATGCGACTAGTCATCATTGGCGCCGGATTCGCCGGCATGTATGCCGCTCTCTCTGCGGCCCGGCTGCGCGACATCCAGGGCGTTTCGCCCGAGGCGTTCGAAATTGCGTTGGTTTCACCGGAGCCGACGCTGGTGATTCGACCGCGGCTCTATGAGCCGAAACCGGAGACCCTGACAGCTTCGCTCCTGGATGTGCTGAAGGCCGTTGACGTTGCCTATGTGAAAGGCAGCGCCGAGTCGATCGATACCAAGTCTCAAGTGGTAGACATCGTTGCGGCCAAGGGTGCGAAGCAGAGACTCACCTATGACCGATTGATTGTCGCAGCTGGTAGCCGGCTGTTCCGTCCCAGTATCCCCGGGCTCGCTGAACACGGTTTCAGCGTCGACCAGCTCGACGACGCGATCGCCCTCGACCGGCATTTGCATCATTTGGTGGGGTGGCCGGTATCACGGATGCGCGACACGGTTGTCGTGGCCGGCGGCGGATTCACTGGCATCGAAGTCGCGACAGAAATGCCCGCACGGCTTCGTGAGATCCTCGGCAAGGATGCCAAGCCGCGTGTCATCATCGTCGAACGAAACAGTGCGATCGCCCCCGACATGGGCGAAGGTCCTCGTCCTATCATCGAAGCCGCGCTCCGCAAGTTGGGGGTCGAGGCCCGGCTCGGCGTTGGCGTTACCTCGCTCGACAAGTCCGGCGTCACGCTTTCCAGCGGCGAGCATATTGATAGCGGGACCGTGATCTGGGCGGCCGGCATGCGTGCCGCTCCGCTAACCGCGCAGATTCCCGCTGAGCGCGACAACTTTGGGCGCCTGCTCGTCGATCCCGACTTGCGCGTGCTGTCGGTGCCTGGGGTCTTTGCGACCGGCGATGCGGCGAGGGCGGCATGTGACGAGGTTGGCAACTACGCGCTGATGTCCTGCCAACACGCCACGCGGATGGGCGCCTTCGCCGGCAACAATGCGGCCGCCGAGCTGCTCGGCGTCCCTACCAAACCGTACCGCCAGAAGGCTTACGTCACTTGTCTCGACTTAGGAGAAGCCGGTGCGCTCTTCACGCGCGGCTGGGAGCGCAAGGTCGAGATGGTTGGCGACGAAGCCAAGAAGACCAAGAAGGAGATTAATACCGTCTGGATCTATCCGCCGCGGGTCGAGCGTGCCGCTGCTCTTGCTTCCGCTGATCCGGAGCGTGTCACTGATCTCTAAACACCTCACGAGCATTGACCGCGCTTTCTGCGCGAAAGCACGAGCCGCTCAGGATCGAGCGCTGAAGTTCTCGAAGATGGATCGGATGATTCGCAATACTCAACAGGAGACAACCATGAACTTAGACACTGCCGCACGCTCCGTTAGATCGAAGCCCGACGAATTGGTACCATCGCGCTACGCGCTGAAAATCGGCGACATCGATGTTATGGTGATCAGCGACGGCGTGCTGCCGCTGCCGTCCAAGATGCTGGCGCACAACGCCGACCCGGCCGTCCGCGCCGCCTGGCTGGACGACATGTTCCTGCCGCCGGACGCGTTCGACTGGGCACTGAACGTGGTCGTGGTACGCAGCGGCGCGCAGACCATCTTGATCGACGCGGGTCTCGGACTGGACCCGGATCTGCACCTGCCGCGGGCCGGGCAGTTGGTCAAGCGACTGGAAGCCGCCGGCATCGACCTGGCATCCGTGACCGACGTGGTGCTGACCCACATGCACATGGACCATGTCGGCGGCTTGCTGGTCGAGGGCGTGAAGGACCGGCTGCGTCCGGACCTGCGGATCCACGTGGCGGCCGCGGAGGTCAAATTCTGGGAGGCGCCCGATTTCTCCCGCGTCTCCATGCCGCCGGGATTCCCGGACGCGCTTCGGGCCACCGCCAAGCGGTTCGCGAACGAGTACCACAACCAGCTGCGGACGTTCGAAGATGAGCACGAAGTTGCGCCGGGCGTCGTAGTCCGCCGCACCGGTGGCCACACTCCCGGACACAGCGTGGTTCGCGTGGCATCCGGCGGCGACCGGCTGACATTCGCTGGCGACCTCGTCTTCACCGTCGGGTTCGAGCACCCGGATTGGCACAACGGCTTCGAGCACGATCCCGAGGAAGCCGCTCGCGTCCGGATCGAACTTTTGCGCGAACTGGCGGCGAACCGCGAACTGCTGGTGGCCACGCACATGCCGTTCCCGTCGGTCGGTCATGTTGCGGTCGCAGGCGACGCGTTTCGTTGGGTGCCGGCCTTCTGGGACTACTGACCGATTGTTGGCTCAAATCCGAACCAGGGGCGGGCGCTGACAAGCGGCGACCGCGCCCGCCACTGACAAGCTTGGAGCTTACCACCGTGAAACACGAGACCGTGCGCGCATCGTCGTTCGCGATGCCGCTGAGCAGTCCGGCCTTTCCTCCCGGTCCTTACCGCTTCGTCGACCGCGAATATTTCATCATCCAGTACCGCACCGATCCCGACGCGCTGCGCCGCGTGGTGCCGGAGCCGCTGGAGATCACCGAACCAGTAGTGAACTACGAGTTCATTCGCATGCCGGATTCCACCGGCTTCGGCGACTACACCGAGAGCGGCCAGGTTATTCCCGTATCCTACAGGGGCCAGCTGGGCGGCTTCACCCATCAGATGTTCCTGAACGACCATCCGCCGATTGCGGGCGGGCGCGAGCTATGGGGGTTTCCCAAGAAATTGGCGCAACCGAAGCTCGAGGTCGAAATCGATACGCTGGTTGGCACTTTGAACTATGGCTCAATCCGCATTGCGACCGGCACCATGGGCTACAAGCACCGGTCGCTCGATACGGCGGCGGAAGCCCGCAAGCTCGCAGCCCCCAATTTCCTGCTCAAGATCATTCCGCATGTCGATGGTTCGCCGCGCATCTGCGAGCTGGTGCGTTTCCACCTAAAGGACATCACCGTGAAGGGTGCTTGGACCGGCCCCGCTGCCCTGGATCTGTACTCGCATGCCCTGGCACCCGTCGCCGAGTTGCCGGTGCTGCAGGTGCTGTCGGCCAAGCACCTCGTCGTGGACCTGACGCTCGGGCTAGGCGGCGTGGTCCATGACTATCTTGCCACCGACCAGGGCCGCGGCTCGGTCTCGGACGTCTTGATCGAAGCAAATGCCGGCTGACCGAGATCAGCCCTACATCCGGAGCTCCAGAAAATGCTGAACGTCATGCGCGGGGATATCGATCCGGCGCCGCAAGCGGCCAAGCCATTGCCATATGATGTCGTGGCCTTGGTGCTGCAGGGTGGCGGCGCGCTTGGTGCATATCAAGCCGGCGTTTACGAAGGCCTGCACGAAGCCGGCATACGGCCGAACTGGTTGGCTGGCATTTCGATCGGCGCGCTGAACGCCGCCATTATTGCCGGCTCGCCCGAGGCCGAGCGGATCGAACGGCTACGCAAGTTCTGGGAGAGCATCTGCGCGGCGGCGGTGGAATGGCCGGTCGGCGAAGGGCTTGCCAATGCGATGCCGTTCGCCTTCGATCTCCGCTCAGCGCACAATGCCCTGGCGGCGCTCAGGGCCCTCTTGCAGGGGCAACCCGGCTTTTTCAAGCCACGCTTCCCGCCACCGTTCCTGTCGCCCTTCTCGGGCAACGCGGCGACGAGTTTCTACGATACCTCACCATTGCAGCAGACGTTGGAGCGGCTTGTCGACTTTGATCGGCTGAACGCCGGGGAGGTGCGCGTCAGCGTTGGCGCGGTCAACGTCCGTACGGGCAACCTGACCTATTTCGACACGGCTGAACGCCGGATCGGACCGCAGCATTTCATGGCATCCGGTGCCCTGCCGCCGGGCTTCCCTGCGGTCGAGGTCGACGGCGAGCACTATTGGGACGGCGGCGTCGTTTCGAACACGCCTCTATCCCGAGTGCTGTCGAGCGAGCCGCGCGACACGCTGACCTTCCAGGTCGATCTTTGGTCGGCACGGGGCCGTGTGCCGAATGACTTGATGGAGGTGTCGAGCCGCCAGAAGGACATTCAGTATTCCAGCCGCACACGCGCCATCACGGACCAGGCGCTACGGATGCAGAAGATGCGTCAGGCGCTGCAGCGAATGCTCGAAATGTTACCGGATGGCGCGAAGCAGGATCCGGAAATCCGCGCCATCGCGGACATGGCTCGCCATCGCTCCTGCAACATCATCCATCTGATCTACCAGTCCAAGATCTACGAGCGCCATTCAAAGGATTACGAATTTGGGTTGAACGCGATGCGGGCGCATTGGCAGAGCGGTCTGGAGGATATCCGCCGTACGTTGGCCGATCCGCGGCGGCTCGACCCGCCTGCTCCCGAGCTCGGCATTGTCACGCACGATATCCACCGCCGTGACTGATCTCGCGGCAAATCTAATCCCAAACCATCGAAAGGAAGTCCCATGTTGAAGGGCAGGGTAGCCGTCGTCACCGGATCGACCAGCGGTATTGGGCTCGGTATCGCTAGGGAGTTGGCTAAGCTCCGGGCAGACATCGTTTTGAATGGCTTTGGCGATGCCAGCGAAATCGAGGCGATCCGAGGCGGCATCGAACGCGAGCATGGTGTGCGCGCCGTTTACGATGGCGCCGATATGTCGAAGGAGGAGGCCGTGCGCGGATTGATCGCAGCGACGGTCGAGAAATTCGGCCGGCTCGACATCCTCGTCAACAATGCCGGCATCCAATTCACTGCGCCGGTCGAAGAGTTCCCAGCCAACAGGTGGAACGCGATCCTGGCGATCAATCTGTCGGCCGCGTTCCACGGCATTGCGGCGGCGGTCCCGCAGATGAAGAAGCAGTGCTGGGGGCGGATCGTCAACATTGCCTCCGCGCACGGCCTCGTCGCTTCGACGCATAAGGCAGCCTACGTCGCGGCCAAGCACGGGCTGGTCGGCTTGACCAAAGTAGTCGGCCTGGAGACTGCCGGGAGCGGGGTCACATGCAATGCAGTCTGTCCGGGCTGGGTGCGAACGCCCCTCGTCGACAAGCAGATCGACGACATCGCTGTGCAAAGAGGGGTCAGCCGGACGGAAGCGGCCAGGACACTCCTGGCGGAGAAGCAGCCGTCCCTCGAATTTGTTTCTCCGGCGCAGCTTGGCGGCACTGTCGCTTTCCTATGTTCGTCCGCCGCCGACCAGATCACCGGAACCGCGATCTCGGTTGATGGCGGTTGGACCGCCCAGTAACCGCAAAGGAACGCGATCAACATGCATAGCGAAGAAAAGGTCATTGTCCTGACCGGCGGCACTTCAGGGATCGGGCGAGCGGCGGCAATCCGCCTTGCCAACCAGGGCGACAAGGTGCTCGTGACCGGCCGCCGGGCGGGTCCTCTGGACGAAACGATCGCCGAGCATCCGAACATCGCGGGTATCGTTGCGGATGCGGCCTCGATCGATGATGCCAGGCGCACAATTGCCAAGGCGATGGATCTCTGGGGCAGAATAGACGCCTTGGTCAACAACGCCGGCGCGGGCGCAATCCTTCCATTGGCCGATACCACGGCCGATCGGATCATGGATATCTTCTCGGTTAATGTGCTCGGTCCTAGCCTGCTTGCCTCCGCTGCCCTTCCGCACCTGAAGACGAGGTGCGGCACCATCATCAACGTGTCGAGCACCTTTGGTCACCGACCCGCGGCCGGACTGTCTCATTATGCTGCGAGCAAGGCCGCGCTGGAGCACCTGACCCGTTGTTGGGCGCTGGAGCTTGCGCCATTCGGCATACGGGTGAACGCTGTCGCCGCTGGGCCAACGGAATCCGGCGCCCTCACCGGCATGATGGGACTGACCCAGGAACAGGCCGCCGCGGTCAAGGAACAGGAGCGTGCGCGCATCCCGCTCGCGCGGCGCGGCGTTCCGGACGATGTCGCAGAATGGATTGTCCGGCTTGCCGGCTCAGCCTCGGAATGGATGACCGGCCAGGTGGTTGCCATCGACGGCGGCCTCGGGTTGGCCTAGTCGCAATCGGGGTGTGGGCGCTGAATCCGGAAGTGATGATCAGCACAATGGATGCCGACCTGAGGAACAGGGTCGATGAGCTCGAACAACGACTGCAGAGCGGAGTAGCCGAGAATGCCCGCCTGCAGGGCGAACTCGCGATCGCGTTGGAGCGGCAGTCCGTCACGGCAGGAATCCTCAATGTCATCGCCAGTTCGCCAACTGACGTGCAGCCGGTATTCGACGTCATATCCGAAAGCGCGAGGCGATTGCTTGCCGGCCAAACGGCGCTCGTGACACGTGTCGTCGGCGACATGCTTCATCTGGCGGCATGCACGGCAGGAAGCGTGGCCGGTGATGAGGAGATCCGAATCTCATTTCCCGCGCCACTCACGTCCTCCGGGATCCACAGCCGGGTCGCACTCACGTCGACGATTGCATTTCGCTCCGATATCGAGACCGAACCGGGTGTGCATCCGGCGATCAGGAGTATGGCACGCGCGAGGGGATATCGAAGCATTGTGGTCGTGCCCATGCTCCGAAAAGGCGTGGCGATCGGTACGATCGGCGTTTCGCGCGTCGAACCCGGAACCTTCACTGGCAGCCAGATCAACCTTCTCAAGACGTTCGCCGATCAGGCCGTGATCGCGATCGAGAACGCACGGTTATTCGAAGAAGTAGAGGCCCGCACGAAGGAGCTCGCTGGATCCCTCGACGATCTACGCGCGGCCCAGGACCGCCTGGTGCAGACCGAAAAGCTCATATCGCTCGGTCAGCTCACTGCTGGCATTGCGCACGAGATCAAGAACCCGCTCAACTTCGTCAATAATTTTGCCACGCTCTCGGTCGAACTGACCGGCGAGTTGAACGAGCTCCTCACTCCGGCCATGCTCCCGGACGACATCCGCGGCGAAGTGGATGAACTGAGTGAGCTGCTAACGGACAACCTTCAGAAGATCGTGCAGCACGGCAAGCGCGCCGACTCCATCGTCAAGAACATGCTCCTGCATTCGCGTGGTGGCGGCGGCGAGCACCGGCCTGCCGACGTCAATGCGCTCGTCGAAGAGAGCCTCAATCTTGCCTATCATGGCGCGCGCACCGAGAGACCGCAGTTCAACGTCACCCTCAGGCGCGAGTTCGATCCGAACACCGGGATCGCCGACGTGTTCCCGCAGGAGATCACGCGGGTGCTGCTGAACGTCATCTCCAATGGCTTCTATGCCGTGGCGAAGCGCTGTGAGCGCGGTGATCCCGGATTTGAACCCGCGCTCAGCGCCGTCACGCATGATCGCGGCGAATACGTCGAAATCCGCATCCGCGACAATGGCGTCGGTATTCCGCCCGAGGTGAAGGAGAAGATGTTCAATCCGTTCTTCACGACCAAGCCGCCGGGCGAGGGAACGGGCCTCGGACTTTCCATGAGCCACGACATCATCGTGAAGCAACATGGCGGCAGGATCGATGTCGAGACTGAGCCCGGCGAATTCACCGAGTTCACCATCCTGCTGCCGCGCAACATCGGTCTTTCTCACAGTATCGGGGGCTGACTATGACTGTATCGGTTCTTGTGGTGGATGACGAACCCGATCTGGAGGTTCTGTTTCGCCAGCAATTTCGACGCGAGCTTCGCGCCCGGCGCTTTGTGATGGACTTTGCCGGATCGGCAGCGCAGGCCCTGAACCGCATTTCCGATACCGGCGAGCAAACGCTGATCCTCATCCTCTCCGACATCAATATGCCCGGAATGAGCGGGCTGGAGATGCTGCCGGAGCTTCGCGCTCGGCGGCCCGACGTTCCGGTGATCATGATCACGGCGTACGGGGATGCCGAAACGCGCAAGACGGCACTTGAACGGGGGGCACACGCCCTGTTGACCAAGCCGATCGACTTCGGCCAGGTCCGCCAGGCGATCCAGGCGAGATTGGAACAGCCCGCATGACCTCCACCGTTCTTGTAGTCGATGACGAGCCGGATCTGGAGGTGCTCGTCCTCCGGAGGTTTCGCCGGCAGATTCGCGAACGGCAGTTAAGCTTCGTGTTCGCGCGTGACGGTCTTGAAGCGCTGCAATCGATCGAGCAGCATCCGCATGTCGATCTCGTGGTCTTGGACATCAACATGCCGCGCATGGACGGCCTTTCCCTGTTGGCGAAACTGCAGGAGCGAGAGGACAAGAAGGTGGCGATTGTCGTGTCGGCCTACGGCGATATGAGCAACATACGTACCGCAATGAATCGCGGCGCGTTCGACTTCCTGACCAAGCCCATCGATTTCGCCGACCTGGAATCCACGATCCAGAAGACCATCCGTCACATCGAGGTCTTGCGCGAAGCACGCCGGCGACAGGCGGACGCGGAGCGGGCTCATGCGTCGCTGTCGAGATATTTCTCGCCTGAGCTCGCCAAGCGCCTTGCTGCTGTAGATGGCGACGATGGAATGCAGGTCCACTGGCGCGACATTGCAGTGATTTTCACCGATATTACAGGGTTTACGTCACTCGTCGAGACGGCCGATTCGAATGTGCTGAGAGATCTGCTCAACGAATATGTCGGTGGACTGACGGAGGTCGTCTTCGCCTATGAAGGGACGGTGGCGAAGGTGATCGGTGACGCCATTCAGGTACTGTTCAATGCACCTGGCGACCAGATCGATTACCCCGCCCGCGCGATCGCCTGCGCGCAGGCGCTCGATCGATGGGCCGAAACATTTCGGGAGCGCTGGAAACAGAGGGGCGTTGACTTCGGTGTCACGCGGATAGGCGTCCACGCCGGACCTGCGCTGGTCGGCAATTTCGGCGGCGGCCGTTACTTTGACTACACAGCCTACGGGGACACAGTTAACACTGCCGCCAGACTGGAGGCGGCGAACAAGACATTGGGCACACGGATCTGCGTCAGCGACTCGATCGCATGTAAGGTTCGGGAGTTCAGAGGGCGGCCGATCGGCGACCTTGTTCTGCGGGGACGAAGTGAGGCGCTACGCGCCCACGAGCCCTTGTCAGCTGCGGAGAGTTATGGGTTGGCCGCGACACAGTACGCGACTGCCTTTAACAAGTTGGAGGCAGATGACACTGACGTGGTGCCAGCCTTCGCAGCACTGGTCGGTCTCAACGCCGCCGACCCGCTGGCGAATTTTCATCTGAAGCGGCTCCTCAACGGGGCCAAGGGTGTTCGAATGCATGTGGGGTAATTGGGCACACCTCCAGGGCGTGGGCTCATTGATGCGTAGCTTCACCTGAGCGTAGGGCCCTTCCGTCGGTGGCAACCGACCGCTATTGCTGAATCCCAATCATGTTAAACGAAGATCATATGATGCCGCTTGTTCTGACCAGCATCCTCGGAATTGCCGGTATCGTCGTTTGGCATCTTCAGGGGAGCAACCGTCCGACCGGCCGACTGATCGCCCAGATCCTGTTCTTTATCGGCATGAGTTTTACGCTCTATCTGGGCGGCATCGCTCCGCATCGCGTCGATGGCGCCCAGTTGCGGGGTCTCGGCGCGTTGCTCTCCATATCGGCCAGGATCCTGTGGTGGACCCATCTCGCATGGGCCATCATTGGCCTAGTCCACATCTATATGTTGCTCAATCGTCGGCCACGGGAAGCGCACCTGATCCAGGACATGGCCGTTGGTGTCATCTATCTCGGTGTGGTGCTGTCGATCATTGGTTTTGTGTTCGGTGTCCCGGTTGGTACGCTGGTCGCGACCTCAGGCGTCGTCGCGATCATTTTCGGCCTTGCGCTGCAAAATACCCTTGGCGATGTCTTCTCAGGGATCGCGCTGACGCTGGGGAGGGCCTATGCCATAGGCGACTGGATCCAATTGAAGGATGGCACGGAAGGCCGCGTCGTTGAGACCAACTGGCGCTCGACCAATCTGCTTACCGGAGGGTACAATGTCGTTGTTGTGCCGAACAGCATCCTGGCAAGACAGGGTGTTACCAATCTCAGCCGCCCCGACGAGACGCACCAGATAACGTTGACCGTACGCATTGCCACCACGACGCCAAACTTCGTCGAGCAAGTCATGCGGTCCGTACTGGATGCCAGCACGCGGATCGTCCAGGACCCGTCGCCGATTGTCGCCCTGAATTCGATTGACGCCGCCGCGATTGAAGTCGAGTTGTTATTCCGTGTGGAGAGTCCCGCCGGCTGGACGGCGGCCCGCAACGAAGTCATCGACCTCCTTTACAGCCAATGCAAAGCAAACGGTCTATCTTTGGCCGCGCCGGCCGAAAGCCTTGTCTTCGACTCGGCCGCGATCAGCGGCGAACATTCTGCCAGGGCAATCGAAGCGCATTCATCCCGCGCGGGTTAAGGTTCACGCAAAGGTATCCTTCCAGAGCGCCGCAGGTGTTTCCTTTGAAAGGAACGAGATCGGACAGCGTGACGCTGCGCGGTTTCTCGCGCCAAGCGTCGTCGGCCTCCCACATGATCTGTGCGACAGCGCCCCTAGTACCCCAACGCGTGGACATGGAGCTTGAGGTTGCCGTCCTCCCGGTTGCCGATGTCGATCGCGCTAAGCGATTTCGGCGGCTACAAGGCGTAGTCGATTGCGCAGCCAGGCGTGTGCGGGGTCGTTGTTATGTCGAGGATGCCAATACATCGCTTCGTGAATGTCGGGCAAGGCAATGGGGGGCTCGAATAGTTTGAGCCTCGGGCAGGAATGCAGCGCCCGGACCTCGCGCTCCAGCACGAGACTGATGAGCGGGGTACCCTCGATGAGAAACGGAACCAGCAGGAAGCTTTCGACCGTGACGTGAATGCGCCGCTGGATACCCATCTCGGCAAGGCGTTGGTCGGCCAAGTTTAGCTGCCGGTCCATACCGATGCCATAGACGAGATGCGGCAGTTCCAGGAACTGTTCGTGGGTCAAGCAATCCTTCGCGATGTGCGGATGTTGGGCGTCGGCGGCACATAGCCAGCGGTCGCGAAGTAGAGGCGTCGACGGGAATCCGGCGTCGCCAAACAGTTCGCTGGGCTCGATCACGAGGTCGGCCTGGCCGCTCTGCAACATGCGCCCCGGGTCGCGGGCGCGCGGCAGGAGATGAACGGTCACGTTGGGTGCTTCGGTGGTGAGCGCACGCACCAGCGGCGTCAACAATACCAGGACGGCGTAGTCCGAAGCACTTATCGAAAAGCTACGCGAATTTTCGGCAGGATCGAAATGCGCCTTCTTTGAAAGCGTCTGCTCGATGCGCTCCAGCGTCTCCCGCACCGAAACGATGAGCTCTTCTGCGTTTCGCGTCAGCTCCAACCCTCGACCGAAGCGAACCAGAAGCGGATCGTCGAACAGCTCGCGGAGACGCGACAGAGCCGCACTCATCGCAGATTGCGTAAGGCCAATGCGCTCGCCGGCGCGACTGACGTTTCGTTCCGTCAGCAGTGCATCGAGCACGACTAGGAGATTGAGGTCGACGCTGCGAAGGTTCAAAGCCCTGCTCCCGTTGACCGGCAAGTGGCACGATGCAGGAGTGTGCACGTTCCGACCGAACAAAATCAACCTGATTTGATGGTTTCGGGAGCCCGCGGCCGGGGAAAGATCGGGTCATAATATCCATACGATCGATGTTAGACATCCATTGCATCGATAGTGGGGCGCGGCGCCGGGTTTGCTGACCGCCACAGTCCGATCGCCTGCAAAACGCAGCATTCGCGTAAATATTTGAAATCACAAATATCGATTGGACGCCTTGTAATTCTCCCGAATAGCCTCGTGACGTTGCCAACATGTCGCGCACTTTCCTCCAAGCGGGGCAGGAAATAGCGCGAGGCTGCGATGGGAGGCTATACGATGAGACATCGTTTGGAGAAGGGCGTTAGTGCGCGCGCTGCGCTTTGGGATCTCGCTTCCGGTCCGCGACCCGATGCTTTCCGCACGGTGATGCGTCGGATCGTGGGAGGCGTCGCCGTTGTTGGCACGCTTCGGGAAGAACGGCCGTGGGGAATGACGGTGAGCGCGTACACGCCCGTCTGCATGGAGCCACCGACCCTTCTGGTCTGCATCAACGCGAAGACGGTCACGGCCGCGGACATCGAGAGAGACCGGAAGTTCTCGCTCAATCTGCTCAGTGAAGCTCAAGCCGGACTCTCTCAACGTTGCGCACAGCCCGGTGCTTCGAAGTACCTCGACGGCTATGTCGTGCCCGCGGACGAGCTTCCCGTCCCATCTTTTACACCCGTGCTGCGTGAGGCGATCGCAACGTTCGATTGCGACGCCTCCGAAATCCGACGGATAGGGACCCATGTCGTCGTGATCGGTGCGATCCGCACGATCTTGGCGCCTACGTCGCTTCGTCCCCTGCTGTACGGGCAGGGCCGTTACTTGAAGACAGTCGCGTTGGACCTCGCATCCGCAGGGGCGTCTGCATGAGTATCGAGAAGGTCGTCGAACGATTCTACGAAGCCCACAACGCCCGCGATGCCGCAGCGGTCGCGGCTCTTTATGCGCGCGACGCCAGTCACGAGGAGATTGCGCAACGCAAGGTCAAACAAGGTCCGAAGGAAATAGCGACGGGCCTGGAGCGCTTCTTCGGCTGGTTTCCCGACGCTTCCTGGACACCGGAACGGCGTGCTGTCGGTGCGAACGGTGTCGCCATGATGAGCTACCTCCTGAAGGCGACGCTCAAGAGCCAGATGGGACCGATCGCGCCGCGCGAGCAGGCGATTTCACTTCGCGGCGTGCATTTGTTGGTAATCCGCGACGGCCTCATTCACCGGAGCGAGGACTACTGGGATGCAGATACTTTTCAACGTCAACTCAACCATGTCTAACGGAGAATAGAAATGAGAAGCGGGAATGAATACCTGGAGTCGCTCCGCGACGGCCGGAAAGTCTATGTCGGAGGCGAACTGATCGAGGACGTCACGACTCACCCTGCGACTAAGGGCTATGCCCAAGCCATCGCCGGATATTACGATCTCCACCTCGATCCGAAGAACCAGGAAATTGCGACCTTCATCGACAAGCACGGTAACCGCCAGTCGATGCATTGGTTCCTACCGCGCAGCAAAGAGGACGTCGTCAAGCGCCGGCAATACTGCGACTTCCTCTGCCGCCATTTCAAGGGCGGCATCTTCACCAGGCCGCCTGCCGGCATGAACGTCGTGATGTTTACCCAGGTGGACGATCAGAAGCCCTGGTCGGAAAACTCCCGCTTCTCCGGAAAGAAGCGCGATCTCTCCGGCAACATCCAACGGCAGTGGGAAGAAGTGACTTCGCAGGATCTGGCCATCTCGCCGATGTTCCTCGACGTGCAGTTCGATCGCGGCCGCGACAATGCGATGGCCGAGACGCCGATGCTCAAGATCATCGAAGAGCGCGATGACGGCATTCTGGTGCGAGGCTGGAAGGCGATCGGCACTTCCGTTCCGTTCGTCAACCACCTCCTCATTGGAAACCTCTGGCGCCCCGGTCAGACGCCCGAGCAGACCGTTTACGCGCTGGTACCGATCGCCACGAAGGGCATCTCGGTCGTCGCCCGTAAATCGAACGCTCAGCCAGATGCCGATCCGTACGATCGTCCCTTGGCCACGATCGGAGACGAATTGGATGCGATGGTGTACTTCGACGATGTCCTGATTCCCTGGGACCGCGTCCAACACGTCGGTAATCCCGATCATGCCAAGTGGTATCCGCAGCGGCAGTTCGACTGGGTGCATCTCGAGACTCAGATCCGGCATTGCGTCCACGCCGAACTGATGGTTGGTCTCGCGCTGCTCCTAACGCAATCGCTGGGTACCAGCACCAATCCGGTCGTACAGGCCCAGCTCGCTGAACTCATCCGCTTCCGCGAGACGTGCCGTGCATTCATGATCGCCGCCGAAGAAACCGGCTTCGCGACGCCCGGCGGTCTTTTCAAGCCGAACAACATCTACATCGACTTCGGCCGTGCCTATTATCTTGAAAATCAGAACAAGATGGTCAACTTGCTCATCGATTTCTGCGGCCGCGGCGTCGTGATCCAACCGTCGAGAAAAGAGCTGGAGGACCCCTACATCGGTCCGAAGCTTTCCGAGGCTTTGCGCGGTGCCGAGATCAGCGCGTACGACCGCATCAAGATCTTCCGTCAGATCAGCGAGCGGTTCCTGACCGAATGGGGCAACAGGCACGAGATGTTTGAGAAGTTCAATGGAACGCCGCTCTACCTCATCAATCTGCTCACGATGCAGCGTACGGAGTACCAGGTAGACGGTCCATTGACCGAGTTGGCTCGGCAGGTTCTCGGCTTCGGCGATACGGCAGAACTCGGCAAGCGAGCTGCAGAGGCACAGAAGAACTCGCACTACGCCAATGTGCGCTTCCAACCCGAATACGCCAAGGCGCAGGACCAGCGCGACGGTTATATGTCGACGGCCGCCGAGTAGAAAACATCCTGAAGCGCTCGGGCGAAAGCCCGAGCGTCGAGGGCTCTCTTCAGTGACAGGCCGGCAGGTGGCAGCGCTCCGCCATCGACCAACCCCTCACATTTCGGACTTGAATCTACTCGATACGGATTTGCAAGGCGCCGCGGCAACCGCTGCGATGCCCTCGAACTTGAGCGACCCACGGATCGGGCTGCCAACTTACGCTCTCATAAGAACAGTGCTGGCATGATCGGATCATTCACGTACGAAAGTCTTCCGTGTCGCGTTGTCTTCGGCAGTGGCACGCTGGGTACCGTCAACGCCGAGGTCAGACGCCTCGGTGGCAAACGAGCTCTGGTGTTGACCAGTTCGCAACAAATGACGCAGGGCGTCTCGCTCGCGGACGAGCTTGGGTCGCTCTGTGCCGGCATATTCTCCGACGCCACGATGCATACGCCGGTCGAGGTGACAGAGCGGGCATTGACCGCGCTGAGGACGTGCCAGGCGGACTGTGTCATTTCGCTCGGCGGCGGATCGACCATCGGCCTCGGCAAGGCGTTAGCGTTGCGCACCGGCGTCAATCAGCTCTGCATTCCCACCACTTATGCGGGCTCCGAAATGACTCCGATTCTCGGAGAAACCCGCGATGGACGGAAGACAACCCTACGCAGTGCGGCCGTGCTGCCGGAAACGGTTGTCTACGACGTCGACCTGACGATGACCTTACCTGCTAAGCTTGCCGCGACTTCGGGCATCAATGCGATCGCCCATGCCGCGGAGGCGCTCTATGCTCAAGAGGCCAATCCCGTGATCTCGCTGATGGCGGAAGAGGGCATCCGTGCCCTTGCACATGCGTTGCCCGTGATTGCCGTCACAAGCGACGATCACGACGCGCGCACCGAAGCACTCTACGGCGCATGGTTTTGCGGGGTTTGTCTCGGTACCGTCGGAATGGCACTGCATCACAAGCTTTGTCACGTGCTCGGTGGTCGGTTCGATCTTCCGCATTCGGAAATGCACGCCATCGTTCTCCCGCATGCGCTGGCCTATAATGCGGCGGCAGCCCCCGACGCCGCGGCTCGCATCGCCAAGGCAGTAGACGCGAACAACGCAGCCACCGGGTTATTCGATCTAAGCCGGCGACTAGGCACGAAGCGCGGGTTGCGCGAGATCGGTATGCCGGAGGATGGTATCGACCGTGCGGCGGACCTTGCGATAGTCGACGCCTATTGGAATCCCCGTTCTCTCGAGCGCGACGCAATCCGAGACCTTATCGCCCGCGCTTGGGCAGGCGAACCGCCTGCCGTACCTTAGGAGACGATGCTCTCTTCCGCCAAACAAAGCGAACTCAACCCACGGAGTGATAATGCGCAACTTCAACGAAGATACGATCACTGATGCGGTGCTTGAGCGACTGCAGGGCGCAACGAATGCCCGCATTCGAGAGATCAGCGAGGCCCTGGTGCGACATCTCCATGCGTTTGTACGCGAGGTGCGTCCCACCCAAAAGGAATGGGAATACGGCATCGACTTCCTCACGAGGACCGGTCAAATGTGCGACGACAAACGCCAGGAGTTCATTCTGCTCTCGGATACTCTGGGCGTCTCGATGCTGGTCGACGCGATCAATGTTTCTTCGGTGCCCGGCGCGACGGAAAGCACGGTGCTCGGCCCGTTCTTCGTTCAGGACGCTCCAGAAGGGAAATTGGGGGAGGACATCTCCAACGGCGTCGAAGGCGATCCGCTTTTCGTCACGGGCTCGGTCTCGACCGTCGACGGTCTCCCCCTTGCCGGCGCATCGGTCGATGTCTGGCATTCCGACGACGATGGTAATTACGACGTGCAGCAACTCGGTGAGATCGGGGGGCTGGCGATGAGGGCCCGCTTCCGCACCGACGCCAGCGGTCGATTTAATTTTTGGTCGATCAAGCCGGCAGCCTATCCGATACCGCACGACGGCCCAGTCGGCGAAATGCTAAAGGCACAGGGCCGGCATCCTTGGCGGCCGGCACACGTGCACTTCATGATTTCCGCCCCGGGCTTCGAGCAATTAGTGACGCACATCTTCGTCGCAGGCGACCAGTACCTCGATTCCGATGTCGTCTTCGGCGTGAAGGACGATCTGGTCCGGGAATTCGTGCTTCGTAACCCCAGCGACGAAGGCGACGGTCGGGCCACCAATAGAAAGTACTACTACCTAAACCACAATTTCGGTCTGAAGAGGGCTGCGAAAAGCTCACAATCCTTGGAGTCAACGAAGGTCTCGAGAGTTCCCGGCGCACAAACCTGAGTGCGTTCGCCGCTCAGCTCTCTCGACCGTAGCGTCGAGCAGCTACTCACTAGTGTTGGGCTGCCAAGATGAGCATAGGCGCCACGCAGGGCTCAGCGCGCCCGGCGAGACTCGCGGTCCATCGTCCGATCCCTGTTGCCGGCACGCGTGGCCCATTCCGACAAAGCAAAATTATCTAATGATCTCAATAGCCCGAAAGGCTGCAAAATATCGGAATAGCACCAGAAAACATTGCCGAGATTCGAAGACTTCCAATCTGAATGGAGACCGGCTTCTCGATCATCTTAGCGCGATAGGAGGTCGCGTCGAGGCGGCTTTAGGCGAAAGATTTCAGAAGGTACCGTAGGTTTTCTGGCTGTGCGGAAAGGCGGTAGCGCTCCCCCGCTACCATGCGGCATTCGTCATCCCGTCGCGGTTCATCGCCTTATCCAGCCTCCGAAGGGATGGTGCTTTCCACGCGGTCCGCCAGCTCGGGGGCCAGCTCGCTCTGCGGCCACGGCGCGAGTAACGAGGGAAAGGCTGCCTGGCGTTCAGCTGTCGGGTGGGGGCGCTGCATCCTCATGCTCGACTCTCGCCGTTTTGATGGCGGTCGTCAATCTAAGACCTTCGTACGAGTGCGGTGCCTTGGCGACCATTGAGCGAATTAGTGGCGCCAAGCTTCCCGGCCGTCAGCGTCGTACCAAGATACGGCCCAGCAATGCCGTGCTGTACTCGCCGGTGGCCCTCGCCAGATTTCTTGCGCTCGAACTCGGCTGCCCGCCCGGAAAGTTGAAGGGCAGGCTGAGCGTCCAAGGCGCGATGAACCGGAATCCCCAGGAGTCGTCCTTTTGCGGTGGCTTTGAGATCGGTGCGAGTTCGATCTCCTCTGCCTTATGGGCGAAAGGCGAGGATAGCGCGATCTTGCCCTTGATGGGTTGAACGACCGCACCGCCAAGACCGTATTTCAGCATCGAGTAGATGAAATTGCCATCCGGCTGGACGCCGACCAGAGGCTGATCCAGTTTGTCGCGGAGTTGCTTGATGACGAGATAGCTGTCGATGCCACCGGGCACGCCGTCGCGCTCGAACCAGGTTCTTATGGTGCCGGATGAGCTTCGCATGGAGAAGGAGTCATTATCATCCTGGATTCGTGCGACCTGTTTGTTGAAGCCGTAAAAATTCTGACCGATCAACGTGGCTGCCAGCGAGCTCACGAACAAATGCGGCATGTAGCTGAACAGGACGTTCTGCAATGAAGGTGCGTTCTTATGGACAACGTCGGGAATCAGCTGGGCGATTTCGAGGTAGTGCGCGCCGCCGAAGGGTAGTGGTCCCGGACGCACGTTGCGTTGCCGGGCAAAGATCAGGACGACATGATGCGGTGGCTCGGGAATAATCTCCGGTGTCCTTTCCGTCTTGCCCTCTGCATCGGACGACGCGCCGTGATGCGCTGTCTTGATCGTGCTGTGGGGCGCTGGAGGTTCGAGGAGTGTCAGCCCATCGGGTAGCATCTTCTCGAGTTCGCAGCGCGGCCGTTGTTGGACGACGCAAAACGCCTCGATTTCGCCGGTACCGGCGACGGCGTTAGTGGCAAGCTTGCGCAACAGGTCCAATGCCGGCAACAAGGCGGTTGGCAGCGAAACGTCGTTGAAGTCGTTGGCGTTTGGCATGGCAATATCTACTCCTGCAATTGCGGCTGCCGCGGCGCGGCCCGCCATGACCGATGCTTCAATACAACCCGCATTAATACCGGTACGAACCCAGTCGCCGGCGAGAAAGAGATTGTCGACCCCCGACTTGCCGGCCTCCATGCGTTTGAACACGCTGCCGGGAACCGATAGCACATATCGGTCCGAGGGATTGATGTTCACCCTCGGATATTGCGCGAAGAACCGCCTTCGAGTCGGGGGGGAATAAGCACGATAGTCGAAGAATCGCTCCCAACGAATGGCATGGCCGGGGCCTTCAATTCCGGGCCATAGGAAGTGAAGGTTGCTCTCGACCCAGTGCAGCATCCTTCGCCTTTGCCGCGCGAGCATCCTGGCCGGATAACTGTGTTTGCAGAACGGGGGCGGCGGATGCAGGGGATCGTCGACCAGGGAGCCAACGAAATATGCCAACCCCTTGGGAGGCGATTGAGGCCATTTTTCCAGTGGCAACATCAGGCTGAGGTCGGCCCAGGTATCGAGCGGCAATACGAATCCCGAAAGAGCCGTTCGATCCTGCTTGCAACCGAGCTCTCGCATGCCGACGCTTGTCCATGCCTGAAAGGCTACCGTCGCCGTCGTCTTGATGGCATCGACCATCTCTCGCCAGCCGGGCGTGTGGCAGATCAGGTCGCTGCATATCGTGCAAAATGCGCCGATGCCGATGCCGAGCACGACATCGTCGAAATCTCTCCCTCGCAGCAGCTTTCGGGGAGGGGCGACGCCGGGCCACTTCGTCCACGCCGATTCCAGGTCTATTCTTTGGTCCCGCAGATCCTGTCCTTGGACCAGCTGACAGTAGTCTGGATGGGAAGGCCAGCTCGGGATAGTGCCATCTGCGCCGATCCAGATCAGCGGATCGTAAGAATTGCCGGAGTGGGTGGTCGCCTGCACGGTGGTGTCGATGAACTCGATCGAAGCTTTGTCTTGAGACAGTCCGATGTGCTCGACCTTGGTAAAGAATTCGAATTTGACATGGCGTTTCGTGAGGACCTGGTAGAGCGGAGCGAACAGCAGCTCGCCCATGGTCGCCTTGAGAAGGTAGAAGAACGACCCGCGATATGTGAAGAGCAGCTTCAACAGGATGCGGGTGCCGGTGCCTGCCGCCACGTTCCTGCAGGGAATGACATTCCCGTATTCATGCGTGTGGCGGCTACCGAAGAACCCGAACACATAATCATAGCAGCCACGGATAATGGCGGAATCCAGCGTCGAATCCGAGCAACCGTTCGACCTCATCCAATCGGTCCACTCTTGATGGTCGATGCAGTCGAAGCCCTGCCACAGCACGCCGTCGCTCAACATGCCGATCGCGATCGTCAGCGCGACCTCCGCCACGATCTCGCGCGGGTCGCGTGGCATGGCGGCTGACGCCGGCTTGTCGCAGAGCTGAGACCGCGCATGCCTTAGTATCGTCTGTAGTTCGGCGGCGTCACTCGGGCTGACCGCCCTGGGATCCTGCGGCAGGATATCGATCTTCGCCCGCGCCGTTCTGAACGGACCGTCGGTTGTTCCGGCCGCCACGGCGGAGTGCTGGGTCGCCGCCGGCCATTGGTCGGTGAAACCAGCGATCGACTGGCTCTGCTGCACCGAGCATTCGAGCAGGGAGCGCAGAAAATCGACGAGCGAGACTGCGGGACGCGGTGTGCCGGGAATACCTTCATGGGGTGGAATGTCGATAGTCCATGAAGTCCAACCGGAATTGAACGGCTCCATGAGCACGGATCGATCGAGGCCCTCGAAGGCGTTCTCGCGTGATCCGAACGGCGGGCTGAGATCGAGATCGTTCATCGCGGCATAAAGCCGGTCGACCAGTTCGAATGCGTTATCGTAGAAACCGGTCCAGACATGAAGTCCGTGTTCTTCGGCGCGATATCCTTTTTCCTTGTCGCGGCCGACCGCTCCCTTGCCGCCAAGCCGCCAGCCGATCGTGTAGACGGTGATGTCGAACAGTTGATGCTGCGGATCTTGCTCCGTCAGCTCGAACGCCGCGCTGAGCGCCGCGACACCGCCTCCCAGGATTGCAATCTTTCTGAGCGCCATGCGGCCGATCCTCATTCAGCGGGGGCGGGCGCGCAGCTGCGCATAACATCACAGAGAGACACAAATTGTCGGGTAGCGTGAAGGAAACGCTCGCCGGGAATTTCGAGCTCTGCGCCGGTGATCGCGCGCGCCGCCTGCATTCCCGAGATCACGGCTGTTTCAACGCATTCGGTGTTGAAGCCGGTGTCGATCCAGGTTCCGGCGAGGTACAGGTGCTTGAAGCCGGACTCGTCGGTCTTCAGGCGCCAGGCGCTGGTGCCGGCCGCGGTCGCGACACAGCAGTCCCAGGGACTGATATTGGCTTTGACGTGCTGAGCCCTGATCCGGCGATAGCCGTGGCGATCCTGATCGTCGTAAAGCACGGTCCAGTCAAACGCACCGTTCGTCATCACCTTCGGCCAGATGAATTTAGCCTTGTGCTCGAGCCAATCCAGCGTCTTGAGATAGGCGAGCAGATTTGCCATCTCCTGGGTATGCCGGCTTGTCTGCGGCGCTGCGTACAATTTCGAAGGGAAGACGTCACAGAGGTAGTGAAGCGAGTAGGGAGGAGGGACGCGGCGCTCATACCGCAGGAGCTGAAACATGTCCGCCCAGATGTCGAGAGGATTGGGGCCTGACACCAGCGCGGGCTTTTGTCCGGGCCAGCCGAGGTCGGCAAGCGAGCGCGTGCTCCAGAGCTGAACTGCGATGCTGGGCACCAGGCGAAGCTTTGCCGCCATATTCCAGAAGCCGGTGCTGTAGTTGTAAAGGTCGTCGAACGGCTCGTGCTTTGCTTCAATGCCAGATAGGCCTGGTCCGGGCGGTCGCTCGACACTCTTGTTGCCCGTGAACTTCTTGAAAGCGCCGAGCGGTATCGCCAGGACGACATCGTCGAAATCGTCGACGCGTGTCTTTACGTCGGTGCCGACCCGCTCGTTGCACCAGAACGATTCAAAATCAACGCAGCCGTTCGGGGGCACGTCGAGGTGAAGCCAGTCGGGTTGGCTGCTCCAGCCGGACAGTCCATCGCCAATCGGCACGGTCCATTCATAGCCGGACTTCGGTATCGCCTGCACGTCAAAGTGCAGTGAATCGACAGATCGCCCATCCGACGAGACCCTGATGTCGGTCAGTTTGTGAAAGAACCGAAACTCGACGTCTCGCTGCTTGAGTATCTCGAACAGGGGAGCGACGATCACTTCGCCTGCACCGGCCTGCAGCTCCCACGCCACGGCTCCTTGATAGGTTCCGAGTGCTCGAAGCAGGACCTGGACCGCAGTTCCTGCTCCGTAGCTCGCGTTGGCGATGTCTCCGTCCGGATACTGAAACATCGTGTCGTAGAGCGCTTTCACCATTGGCGAATGCTTGACCAGTGAGGGCTCGGCGCCATGACGAACCAACCAGCGGCGAAAGTCCTCGCCGTCCATCTGCTGGATGGATCGTTGCTCAATCACGATGTCGTCGAAAATGCCGTCCACCAGCGGCCACGCTAGTCGCAAGGCCTGGTCGAACAAGTGACCGGCTGCGGTATTCGCAAAGGTCATATGACAACTGGCGCCGGCAGCGCCCTGAAGCACCCGGCGGACTAATTCCATGTCCGCGGGGCCAAACGAGATCATGTCTTCGTCGAGATGCAACAGCCATGCCGAGGCAATCTCCAGACAGGTTCTTGCCGTCACCACACCGAGTAGTCTTGAGGGGGGAAACCGCGGGTCGTCGCGCATTTTTATCGTTTCGATCGAAACTTCGTCGAGCTTGACGATCGGCGAGTCTGACCCGAGCGCATAGTCGTGGAAGTTGATCAACAGCCCTATCGCGTGCGACAGACAATTGGCGATGCTGAGGTCAGCCGGTTCTCTGCCGGGTATACCGACTTTCTTCGATGTCGGGAAGTTGACGTCATACACGGTCGGCTTGGCCCCATCGGGATCGCCGATCGGCGTGTAACCCTGTGGGAGAATCAAAGTGTTCAAATCGACTTTCGCTCCCTTCCGCGGCAAGTTTCGGTAAACTTCGGCCAACATCTGGAAAGCGTTCAGGTAGTGGCCGAACCAGATATGCAGGCCATGCTCGATGTTGCGGCCCTGCGCATCGCGCCCGCTGGCGCACTTGCCTCCGAGCCGCCATCCCAGCTGATAGACCGTGACGTGATATTGCTTGCGCAATTCCGATGTAAGGCTGAGCTGATAGGCGGCGGAAAGTCCCGCCATTCCGCCGCCCACGATGATGATGCGGCGCTGGCTCAAGCCTGTCTCCATTGCGACGACGGCGATGGATGGACACGTTTCAGTTCGGCGAGCTCCTTGGCGGCGCCGAGGCGTTCAAAGATGTCGGCCGCCTGCCGCAGGCGAGACTCACGCTCAGGATCGCTCGCGCTGGTCGCAAGGCCGATTCGATAGATCGCCTGCGCCTGCTCGCGGGGGGTTTGCAGCAGCTCGGCCACTTCGGCGGCGCGCTTCCAATTCTCGAGCGCCCGCGCCGGTTGACTGGTCAGGAAGCGCAATCGGCCGTTCATTAACAGGCTGTAGAGACGGCAGATCGGCGATGTTCGAGCCAGCCGCGAAAGCTCCCGGCACGCCAGCTTCGCCTGGCTTTGAATGTTCGAAGAGACCGCGCCGGAAGCTTGCTCCCAATGGCTCAGTAAGACATCGGCGATTCCTGCCGGCCCGAAGGCATATCCGCCCCACACAACGCCGCATTCGCGCAGGATTGGAAGTCCCCGTTCCGCAAGCTCAAGGGCGACCGCGGCCTCGCCGCGCTCGAGATAGCCGGCCGCGGCCACGCCCGTGCAAAGCAATTGTTCGGTGCGGATCAACCGCTGGCCCGCCAGCGCTTTCAGTTTGTCGAGGCATCCGGTATCGGCCCCGCCCCGGGTGATGTCGATCAATGCCCGTAAGGAAAGACTCCAAGCGCGGATCTGCGGCGGGGAATCGTCGGAGAGTTCCGCGAACAGCTTGGCAAGCCGCTCGTCGGCGAGCGAAATATATCCCCGCAACAGCGCGATGAAGATCAACATCGTCTCGCTGTTCTGCGCACGCTTTCGGTCTCCCAGGCGCTCGTAACAACGTCTTGCATGCTCGCCATGCGCCTCGGCATTATCCCATTCGGCGAGGCCATAAGAGAGAACGCCGAGCACGAGTCGGACCCGCGCGATCTCGGGCAGCGAGCCGTAACCTTCCGCAAGTTGGATCGCGCGCGCCGCGTACCTGCGGCCGATCCCCACCATGCCGGACATCCCAATTCCGAGCGCCAGCGCGCTGTATCCTCGAATCGTCTCCGGGGTCGCGCCGCATTTTTCGGCCAGGTTCAACGAGGCCAGCGTTCCGTTGAGCACGGCCAGCGAGTCATTCTGGTAGAAATACTGCTCCGACAGAAATTCGTGCATATGAGCGACGCGCTGCATGTCGGACCTGTCCTGCTCAGCCAGGGCCACTTGTTTCGACGAAGTATACCGTAACCTCAACTGGGTTGCGGCGTTGCGAACAAGCGCGCCGATTCGTTCGGTCTTGCTCGCCGGAAGACGATGACCAAGCAACTCCATCGCGCGGTGGTAGTGGTTGGCGGAGCTCTCGTAGTCCGACAATTCGTGACAAGCGTCACCGAGGATGACCTCCCAAGCCGCTTTGCGGCTGCGTCCGATCTGGATTGCTTCGCGCTGCGTGAGATCGAATAGCTTCTCCACGTAACGGATCGCTTCGCGATTTGCCGAGTTGTTGCGCGACTGTTGCGCCGCAAGCTCGAGGTAAGTGATCGCCCGCAACGGCTCGCCGCCAAGCTCGAGATGCCTTGCCAGGCGCGCATAATTCGGTTGCAGCTCCTCGGCGTGATGCTGCTCGATGAAGCCGGCAATCCGCCGATGGAGGGTTTTTCGCTGCGCAAAAGACAAGACATGATAGGCAACCTCCATCGTTATGGAGTGCCTAAACACAAAGGAAAGTGGCCGCGTCTCGCGATCGAGTTGCAGGAAGTCGAAGTCGATCAATCGGCGGATGCATTCCGCCTTGGTGGCAGCGGACAACTCCGGGACGATTTGATCCAGCAACTCGGAGGAGAAGGCGTCGCCGACCGCGCTGGCGGCCTTGAGCACCAGCTGGTCGTCGAGCGATAGCAGGTCGATCCGGCTGACGATTGCGCGTTCAACGCTGGTCGAGAGCGAGATACTGGAATCGGCGAGGCTCTGTTCATCGAACGAACATATCCCCCGCGTAACCTGAATCTTTCCAGTGTCCCTGAGCGCGAGCGCGAGCTCCTCGCTGAAGAACGGATTTCCACTGGCATGACCGTAGACATATCGCACCAGTTCCGGCGGAACCTCGGACGATCTCAGGCGCCGCTTCACCAGCAGCCGCACGTCGTCGCGCGATAGCCGGTCGAGCCGCAGCTGCAGCGATGAGGCGAGTTCGACGGCAAGACGCTGCTCTGCGATCGCTGTCGTCTGGGTCCGCTGAGTAACCACGATCAGGAAGTCCGAAAGCCGGCGCGCGACGGCGCCAAGCAGTTCGATCGAGGGGCCGTCGAACCAGTGGACGTCCTCCATCAGGAGGATGCGAACGCTCGATCGGCGAAGGATGAAGATCACGAGTTCTTCGATCGCGCTCGCGCGAGCCGAGCCGACGATCTGTTCGGTGAAGGCGAATTCGGAAAATCCCAGTGGAATGACTTCTTCGAGCAGCGGAAGCCAATTCAGCAGCGACTCGTTTTCGAGCAGCGCTTCCGACAATTCGCGTCGAACCCGCGGTCCGTCGCCCGGTCCTTCAAACTGCAAGATCTGCCGCAATACGGCGCGCCACACGAAATAGGGCGTCGATCTTTCGATCGCCGTGGCATTTGCAACCAGGACGGCGTGATTGTCGGCCTGCGCCGATCCGATGAAGTCTTCGAGTAGGCGCGATTTTCCGATGCCGGCTTCGCCTGCAATGAGGACGAGCTTACCGGTTCCTGTCTTCAGACCGTCGAGACAGCTCCTGAGCATCGCGGTTTCGCTGACGCGGTCGATGATGGTGCGCCGGGGTGGAGCATGGAAATCGTCGGTCACTGCCGCCGGACTGAACGCCAACATCGATGCGCCCGTCCCCTTGACCTGGAGATGTGGCAGCAGATTGAACACGATCCTGCGCCCGACGGCCTGGGCCGTCGTGGCGTCGCAGACGATGTCGCCCTGTGCGGCCTCGGCGAAATGCGCGGCCACATTGATGGCCTGCCCAAAAATCCCGAACGTCCTTTGATGGAGGCCGCCATAATTGCTGCAGAACAGGCGGCCGGTCGCCAGGCCGACAGAAATCGGAATGGCCTTCGCTTCCAGCTGGCGACGGAGGCGCAGACACGCCTCGACTGCCCTGAAGGGATCGTCTTCGTGGGCAAGCGGAGCCAATCCGAAGACGAGCGTAAGAGTCAGGCCCTTGTCGTCCATCAGGACCTGATGAACGGTTCCCTCGAGCCGTTCGGCGATTTGCTGGATGTCAACGACGAAGGCCTGCAGTCTCGTCAGGAAATCATCATCGAAATTGAAATCGGGGAGGCCGACCCGCGCCACTGTGAGCGTGCGAAACTCGCCGACCCAGTCGCTGGCATCGGCCTTGCCCGTGTGGCTTCCGAAGATAATGCCGTCTATCGGTGCGACGGCATCGGGCGCGTTCATTCCAAGGAGCCGTGCTCCATAGGGCATGGGCTCGAGTTCGCACGAGCCCGTCAACAGCCGCGCGGCGTTTGCACACAACGCGATGTCGCCGATCGCGGCCTTCTGATAGGCGAGGCCGATGCTGTAAAAGGGTTCTCCGGCTGCAACATAGTGCCATTTGTCCTGCCAGCCGCCGAGCCTGCAGAAGAACACTTCGCCGGTTTCCACCGCCGTACGCGCACTGATCGCTTCTCGGCCCGGCCCGGCGGTCATGGCCTGTCGCAGCGCAAGGCCGCAGCGCACGGCCTGCGCGGTAGCGACGGCCGCGTCCGGATCGACCCAAATCGCGAGAATGGCGTCGCCGGCGAAAGCGACGATGTCGCCTCCCTCTGAATCAATCACGTCGGCCAGTATCGCAAAGCAATCGTTGATGAAGTAGGTAAGGCTTTCAGCGCCGTCGCCGGCAGCGCGGTCGGTCTTCGCTGTGAAGCCGGCAATGTCGATAAGCAGCACTGCCGCGGTCCGGGCGTCCGCGCGAGGGTTGTTGGACCACTCCTGAGACCGGAGGCGTGCATTCACCCATTTTGGCGTGTGGGCGGCTTGCTCCCTCGCGACAGCTCCGGCAGGCATTGCACGACCTCGGCTCAATGGAGCCGGAATGGAACCCTGTCTTGGAGAGAAAATCAACAAACCTGCGGTTCTCGGACCGCCGGAGACCGTCAGCGGTCTTGTCCAATGTCTAAAATGCCTTTTATCACTTCGGCCGCATCCGGGCTGTGGGGTGGTTCACAATGATCGTCAAACTTCGGGTCCGTTCGTGATCCGGAAAGAACGCGACCACAGGCGATGACCTTGTCACTCACACGCATGTCGACGTGCACATGACGGGCCGGCCGAGCCGTGCGCATGAGGCGGCGCGAACGCGCGCCAAAGGACCGTCACTGGCTCTCTTGGCTTTCGACACCTTGCTTTCGTTCCAGTCTTCATGAGGCTGCGCCTTCTGAACAAGCTCGACTTCCAAATTGAGGCTCAACCTATTGAAAACACTGGGCCGGGAAATGACGGGGCGATCCCGGCAGGAGGGATATCCCAAGCAAATTCAATGGCATGGAATTGATAACCCCGCCAATGCCGCCATTGCCTAGCGTTTTCGTTGCGGTGGCTACCGTGTTCGTCGCTGAAAGGGGGTATCAGCGCGAACAAAACGGACTAGCCGTTCTGCCCGTCGCGGGGGGCTGCCCGACTGCAGGGATTGGGTGGTTTTCAGTGCTGTGGGTTGACCAGGATCGGCTTACTGGTCGGGACGGCTTGCCCGTGTCCGTGGGCCGTTCGAACGTCTCGATACTTGCCGAGATTTGCGGAAATCTCCCTTGCGACGGGCGACCGTGAAGGTCACCGACGCTCCCCGACCTCTCCCGACTGGCGGGTCGCAGGCGATACATTCTCGAACCGGTGCGCTTGCCAGCCTATGCTCAAGCCGAGCTGTGCTGCCGCCATCACCGCAGCCCGGGCCAAGATCCCTCTGTAGGTGGGGTAGGCTCAACCGCGACGTTCAGCCGCTTCGTGTCTGCGACCCAACCCACTGCCAAAACCGCAAGCGAGGCTTCAGCATCCAACCGGGCTCCATTCTTCGTAAAGACCATGCGCACGCCATCAGGTGTCTTCGCGAACGCCTCGATGGTGCCGAAACTCTGGTATCCTGAGCGTTATGGTGTCATTTGTCGCTGCCTCGCAGCTCATGCCGATGCTTGCGATTTTGTTGAATCTAGAGAAGCGATGCCGTCACCCGCAACGTCGACAATCGAGCGTCTGCGTTGTGAAATTCAACCTGAGGTTAGTTAGCCCTCCGGACATGGCCGAAGACTCCTTCGCCTTTGTTTTGACGGACAGGCGTGTGACGAATGCTGCCAAGAGAGTAGCGAAGCTCCGGCCGGCAATCCCGGTATGCATCGAGGTGAGCAATGAGTTCATTCGAGGCTTTCCCGTCAGCTCTGCACGACCGCCACTTGGGGGAGGTGTCGTGTGAGATGGCTGCCCACCGCGCCAGGCGGGGAGATCCAATCTCGCAACGCAAGCGGACGTCGATTCGACCGGTCTGGTTATGCATCCTGGCGCTGGCGGTGGCCGCGTTCGGCTGCGGCGCCCTTCACGCCCAAGCTGCCGCGGCCCCTGACAGGGAATTAGTCGTGGCGACCAAGCAGGCCCCTCCATTTGCCATCAAGCAGCCGGATGGGAGTTGGAGCGGTATGAGCATCGCGCTCTGGAAAAGGATCGCCGATCAGGCACACCTACGTTTTCGCCTGGTCGAAACCCAGAGCGTGCCGGATTTGCTGGACGGCGTCGCAAACGGCAGATTCGATGTTGGCGTCGCGGCGGTTACAGTGACTGCCGAGCGTGCGCGCAAAGTCGATTTTACGCAGCCGTTCTACAACACCGGGCTCGGCGTTGCGGTACCGGTCAACGAAAACCCCTGGGTCGCGATCGGGCGGGCGCTTCTCTCTTTCGGATTCTTCCAGGCCGTCGCGGTGCTGCTTGGTTTCGCAATGGCGGTCGGATTCCTGATCTGGATGCTGGAACGGCGCAAAACGGAGCACTTCGGTGGCGGCGCCAAGGGACTCGGCTCCAGCTTCTGGTGGTCGACCATCGCCATGACGCAAGCCGGAGCCGCTCAGAATGCGCCGACAACACTCCCCGGCAGGATCGTGGCAATGGGATGGATGATCGCTTCCGTGATCGCGATTGCGGTGTTCACCGCCGGTATCACCTCCACCCTTACGCGCAGAGGGCTCGAGGGCGCCGTTCACGGCTTCAACGACCTGCGTTCCGTGCGCGTCGGCGCGGTCGCGAACTCCGCGACGACCGACTACCTCGCTCGTCAGCGGCTTTCGTTTCGAACGTTTCCGGACATCCAAGGCGGCCTCTCCGCGCTGGGGCGTGGGACAATCGATGCCTTTGTTCATGACAAGCCGTTGCTGACCTGGATGGTTCGCAGCGACTTCTCGGCCTCGGCTCGCGTCGTCGATACCAGCTTCAGCAGCGAGAGCTATGCGATCGTACTGCCCAAAGATAGCGCCTTGCGGCCGATGCTCGATCTCGCCGTACTCGATCAAATCGAAGGTGATTGGTGGCAGCAGACGGTGTTCGAGACGCTTGGAAACGCTCAATCTCGCTGACGATACCGTGCGAGGAGCCCGGTCCGTTCAGTGCTGTCAGGGCCTCATCGTTGCAGCGGAACCGACAAAGTTCCGAACATCGGCCTCGCGAGCGATGCAAACCGTCAATAGCCCTGTGCGTATGCGCGAGTTGCTGTTCCACCAAATCAGCTTCAAGCTTGGTTCATCCTCGGCGTGGCGGCTTGGCGCATTTTCTAACATGGCCCCCAAACCACGTGCGTGAGTTGCCGTTGCCGAGGAACTGCTCCAGCGCGCCTTGTCCGTAGACCGAGTTCGATCCATCGGCCAACTACGCGGGCCAATCATTCCCATCTGAGCGGCCTTCCTATTGGCGCGGTCTCAACCTGTTGTCGGCAACTGTGCTGGCGCGAGTGCGTTCCATGCTTCTGCGAGATGTTCTCCGGTGCCGCGACTGGCGCCACCGGGCACGCAACGTGAGCGTGATTTCCCAACCGTCGCGTCCGTGCCTGACCAGCATTGTCGACCATCGGGGCCGGCTGCCCGCACGCTTTGATTCGTGCAGCACCAGAGTTGATCCTTTTCTCTGCCGGAGCGATTGGCATTTTCGACATCATCCTGACCGCACATCAAGCCGCCCCAACAGGCGATGGTCTCGAAAAAGGAGGCCGCGTTACACGCGCGCGCACATCAGTGCGCAGCGCAGTTCCACGAAGCGAGGTTGAAAAAAAGCGCAATGGGTTTGTGCGTCGATCAATCTCTGCAATAGGGTATCAAGCACTTGAACGCAGCAGCCGTCGAGTGGCTTGCAAGTTGAAATAGGAGACCGGGTTGCAAACACATTTTTCGCGCATCAATCAGTCCAAGGCCGTCTTCGATGATATTTATGCCCTGGATGATCCCAGGGCATATTTCTCTGTCCTCGGAGATTTGGATTACATGATCCCGGACGTGGCCGAGCCGGTTGTGCGCCAAATTCTGGCAGCGAAGGTTTCGGAAACCGGCGTCAAGCCGACCGTGCTTGATGTTGGCTGTTCATACGGAATCAACGCAGCGGTGCATCGGTTTCCACTGACTTTCGGGGGCTTGCGCCATCGCTACGCCCGGCGCGAGATGAGGGCGATCGGTTCTGAGACATTGGTGCGTCTCGATCGCAATTTTTATGCGGCTTGGCCGGATGTCGGTCTCGCGCGATTTATCGGTCTCGATGTATCGGCGCCGGCGATTAGGTATGCAACGGGTGTTGGTCTGCTTGAGCAGGGCATTGTCGCAGATCTTGAAACGGAGGCGCTCTCGACCGACAGCGCGCATCTTGTCCGATCCGCTGATGTCATCATGTCGACGGGGTGCATCGGCTACGTCACCGAGAAGACGTTCAGCAAGATTCTCGATGCGACGGAGAAGCGTCCATGGATCATTTCGTTCGTGCTACGAATGTTCCCGTTCGAATCTCTAGCCGCGACGTTCGCGAAGCGTGGTCTTGTGACAGAGCGTCTTGCCGGCGCGACTTTTATCCAGCGTCGTTTTCGCGATGCTGAAGAGTTTGAAAGTTGCTTGGCAAGCCTGGCGGCTCTTGGCATCGATGCTACCGGTCTTGAGTCGGAAGGGCTGTTTCACGCCGACCTGATGTTGTCCCGCCCTGAGGCGGATGCGCGCGCCGCTCCCCTGGAAGACATTGTCACTGTTGCCAGCGGCAGGGGGCGTCCGATCGGACCGCGTTATGTCCATGTTGAGGGCGACGACGGCCTGCAGGTCGCGTTGGAGCCGTGACGGGCTCGCCTTCCGAAGATGGGCGTGGGTGTGACCCAGGGACCTGCGCATCCAAGCGGATCATGCCCTGACTCCCGCTTGGTCATTTTCTGCCAGTTTCTGCAGTCCACAGGGAGGCCCTGTTCATGACAGCTTCGCCGATTTCGAATCCGTCCAATTCCGTGCCGTATATCGAGATCGATGCTGTATCGAAATCCTACGATGGGGGACGGAGCGTTGCTGTTTCCAACGTATCGCTCGACGTACAGCAGGGGTCACTGGTCGCGCTCGTGGGCGGCTCGGGATCCGGCAAGACCACGCTGCTGAAGACCATCAATCGACTGGTCGATCCTGACGTTGGAGAAGTCAGGATCGACGGAGTGCCTGTAAGCAAAGCCGAACCGCCGATGCTGCGGCGGAGCATCGGCTATGTCTTTCAGGGGATCGGTTTGTTTCCACACATGCGCGTTGCCGACAACATTGCCGTGACACTCAAATTGCGTGGCTGGCAGGCGAACGAGATCGAATCGCGGGTAGCCGAGATGCTGGATATGGTGGACTTGCCGCAGGATTACGCCAGCCGCTTTCCGCACATGCTGTCCGGAGGTCAGCGCCAACGGGTTGGCGTCGCGCGTGCAATCGCCGCCCGACCGCGCATTGTTCTGATGGACGAGCCACTGGGTGCGCTCGATCCTGTCACCCGCGACAGCCTGGGTTCTTCCTACCGCGAGCTGCACGACCGGTTCGGCATGACGACCCTGATGGTCACCCATGACATCCAGGAAGCTGCGCTGATGGCTGATCGAATCGTCGTCATGAAGAACGGCCGCGTACTCGCGGACGATACGCCGCACACGTTGATGATGGGCTCTGGTTCTGACGATCCGGACGTGACCGCCTTGATGGAAGTCCCGCGACGTCAAGCGGAGCGCATCGCCGCGCTTGCGACCAAGAACGGACCTGCTCGTGCCTGATGCCGGCGCAGAGCTGCTTTCCAGTGCCCGATTAGACGCGTTGTTCGACGCCTGGCGCCTGCTTCCCACCTATCTCACACCACATATTGTACTTTGCGCCACGGCGCTTGCGCTTGGACTGCTCGTCAGCCTGCCGCTGGCTGCCCTCGCAGCGGAACGACCATGGCTACGCAGGCTGGTGCTTGCCATCGCCAGCTTGATCCAGACCATACCGGGACTTGCGTTGCTCGCACTGTTCTATCCATTGCTCCTTGCGCTCTCGACATTGACGGCACGGCTCTTCGGCTTCGGTATCCCCGCGCTGGGATTCCTGCCGACGCTGATCGCATTGACGCTCTATGCGATGCTTCCGATCTTGCGCAACAGTGTGGTTGGTTTGAATGGCGTCAGTCCAGCTATCGTCGAAGCTGCAGAAGGCGTTGGTATGACGCCTCAGCAGATTCTGACGCGCGTCAAGGCGCCGCTCGCCACGCCTGTCATCATGGCCGGGGTGCGGACTGCAGCTGTATGGACGATTGGAGCAGCCACGCTTTCCACGCCCGTCGGCCAAACCAGCCTTGGCAATTACATTTTTACGGGGTTGCAAACCGAGAACTGGGTTTCCGTGCTATTCGGCTGCATCGCCGCGGCCGGGCTTGCTCTGATCACCGACTTCTGTCTCGGTCTTGTGGAGACAGGGGCGTCTGAACGCAGCAGGAAGCGTGTGTTGTTCGGCATCGCCGGGCTTGCTCTCGGTACGCTCGCCGGTTTCGCGCCGCTGCTCTCGAACGAAGCAGAAACCTATGTCATCGGCGCGAAGAGCTTCTCCGAACAGTTCATTCTGGCGGACCTGATGGGTGACCGGCTGAAGGCTGAAGGAGTCGGCGTAACGCGCAAGGATGGACTCGGTTCGGCTATCGCCTTTCGCGCGCTGGCTCACAATGACATTGATGCTTACGTCGATTACTCCGGCACGCTCTGGCGCAACGTTATCGGTCGCACCGACATGCCACCGCGCGAGGAGATGCAGGCGGAGATCGTCCGCTGGATGAAAGCGGAGCAGGGCGTCACGGTACTCGGTGCGCTTGGTTTCGAAAATGCTTACGTTCTCGCGATGAAACGGGAGAGAGCGCAGGCACTAAACGTCAGGTCGATTGCCGATCTTGCTCGTGTTGCACCTCAACTCACCATCGGCGATGACCTTGAGTTCCTGGGGCGACCGGAATGGCGCTCGCTTAAGGATGCCTATGGTCTGTCGTTCAGAACGCGACGCTCGTTCAATCCAACGATCATGTATCACGCTCTCGAGGCCGGCGAGGCCGACGTCGTCTCCGCGTTCTCCAGCGACGGGCGTATCGCGGCGCTTGATCTGCTCGTACTGGCTGACCCGAAGCATGCGATACCTTCCTATGATGCGCTGATCCTCATCTCGCCAAAGCGTGCCGCCGATGCGCGGCTGAAGCGAGCACTTGTTCCGCTTGTCGGCTCGGTGCCCGTTGAGGCGATGCGCGCCGCTAACCTCATGGTCGACGGTGATACGGACAAGGCTTCTCCGGCAGAGGCGGCGCGAGCCCTGGCAAAGGCCGTGCATTTGCAGTCGCGATAAATACGAGAACACGATCAGGGGCGTTCTCGTTCGAGGTTCGACCATCGCCGATGAGTCGTGCTCAAGGTCCCGGACGAAATTGCGCGTCACGCAATGAACGATCACTTCGGCAGCGTGATTCATAATGAAGCCACGAATCGTTGTCACGAATGTACAACCGTATTTGGGGATGACAATGCGGGCAAAAAGAGTGGAAAGGGCGGTTGGTTCCAACCAATCGCTACTCGAGCTGCTCCAGGCAGAACTTGCAGCCCTCAATTCGCAAATCGAAGCGGTTGAAAAGACGCGGGCAGAAACGCACTCGATCGATGAGTTGAGAGAGTGTGCGATCCGCGCGTGTCGACGGATTGACGAGATTCGTTCCATCGTTGCAGCCGAACAGTCGAACGACGCGCCCAACAGCGCAACTCGTGAATCTCCGTCTACGGTTGCTCGTTGAAGCATGTTCGAGACGCTGTTTTAAGCATCGCCGGCCGCGTGGTCCGTCTCTCGGATTCCTGAGCGGTAGACGCGATCAAGGCGCTCGCCAAACGGGGGCGGCGATGCTCCGCTCGCTCGTCTGCGGCGGTCGTCCTGAAGGCGAGGACGAATCTCGACTTGCGTCATGCGCTTGGGCACCAGCCCTAACCAAAATCGTCCCTTCGATCCCGACAGCCGCGCGTATCGCAATCAGCCAACTTCCGGGTGTAGCGCGATCAGCAAGATCGCCACCGCGACCACTGCGAGCCAGCATTCAGCGGCGATGATGGCCCATTCGGTGCCGGTTCGATTTTTCATTGGCGCCACCTTTTTCGACGGCTCCGACGTGAGTCTGAGGGGTTTCAACGTCGGAGCCATCTTCGCCGGTGCTTCGGACTATCCGAGTTTGATGCGCTGTGGGGCTCGGCTGATCCGAGCGACGATCAGATCACACTCGGCCTTAGATGGAAGTGCACTTTGTGCCAACGCAACCGGCTCCGTTGCCGTGGTTGCATCGAAATTCATGCGCAATCCATGCCGCCTATCGTGAGGCACCCAACTGTGTTGCCGCGAGTGCATTCCAGGCCAGCCCGAAGCTCAGTCCGATGGACGACACTTGATCCGCGTTAAGCGCAAGCCTGATTTCCCATCCGCGTCCATGCTGGCGTGAAATCAAAACCTCGGACGACCCAAATCCGCGCACGTCGCGTTTCCATTCGCGCAGCATTAGAATCAATTCCTTCTCTTCCGCGCTCACTTCTATTCTCGACATCGCCATCACCGCGCATCAAGCCACCCCAACCGGCAAAGCTATTGAGCGCCGCAACGCCGCGTCAGCACGCGCGCGTGCATATCCGACAATGGCACTTCATGGCTGTCGCCCATCTCGCAAGCTCCGCTGACACAAGCGACGGCCCCGACGTGCTGTCTGAGGGCCGCGCCGGAGCCGTCTTTGCCAGTATTTTCGGATTGGCCGAGCCGATGCGCCTGCTCGGTCGATCCGATGTACGCAATGAGATCACAGCCGCCTCGTGATGGGATGTGCAGTCCGTGCCAACAGCACAGGTTCCATGGTCACGATTGCATCATAATCAATCAACAACCAAAACACCCACGTGTGTTGCTGTTCCATCGAATGCGTTTCACTTTGCATTCTCCTCGGCGGTGGTGGGCGACTCATGATCCAGCACTGGACTCGCAAAGTGTGTCGGCTAGCACTCGCCGGGGAACGGAGGCCATGATGAAACGCTGCGACCGCAAGCGCTCCGACATGACGCCGTGCGTGATTACCGACGGCGCGGATGCCTATAGCTTCGAGAGCGATCAGGACACTCGGCCGATCTGCGTTGGCTGCGGTCGCAGCCCGCAAGTTACAGGCGTGGCGCCACCCGCCGATTGGGCTGAGCAGGTTGCCGACTATCTGAAGGCCGTGCAGATCAGGCATCGGCGCTGAAGCTTCGCAGCGCGCGGCGCCCACGCGGCAAATCCGACCGGCCTGTCCAAATAACCAGCCCGGCCAAACCGCTCGCAACGGGCCTCCTGTTCGCGCTCCATCAGCCCGATGAGCGTTAGCTGCCATCGTCCCTTCGAGGTCAGTTCCATGACGCATTGATCGTCGTGCGTCATGTCGTCACGGATCAGTCCGTCAACGTGCGTCAATCGACCGCGCTAGAGGCTTCCAATCCAGGAGGAACCACCGTTCCAACGAAAAAGCTCCGGGCCTTTGTTTGGCCCGGAGCTCTCATGTCGCTTGGAGTTAAGCGAGCGATCAGTACCTGGCGACGGCCGGGCCGCCCAGGTTGAACCTGTAGTTCAAGCCCGCCTTGATGGTGTGCTGGTCGTTGCGGAAGCTGCCGATAAAGCCGAGAGAATCGGACACGTTGACGGTGCCGAAGTCATAGTACTGGTATTCGAGCTTGCCCGACCAGTTCTGGGTAAACATGTATTCGAGACCGGCACCGACGGTGTAGCCGTCACGGCCGCCGTCGCCGCCGAAGCCGTTTGAGAAGCGCGTGTCAGCCCAGGCATAGCCGCCCTTGACGTAAAGCAGCGCCGGACCCCAAGTGTAGCCGAGGCGGCCGGTTACCGAACCGAGGCCACGATTGGCGAAGCTCGAACTGGTATCCAGAAAACTATAGTTGGCTTCAAGACCCAGCACCCAGCTCGGCGCGAACTGGTAATCATAGCCAGCCTGCACGCCGCCCATGAACACACCGTCGTTGCCACCGCCGAAGCCGGGGGCGAGGACGTTGTCGTTGCCACCGAACGCACCACCGACGTGACCACCGATGTAGAACCCGGTCCAGTTGTAGATCGGGGTCGGAGCAACATAGGGCGGAGCCTTGGTGTAGGGCTGAGGCGCGAGATCAGCCGCGGAAGCGGGCGCGACCGCGCCGAGCGCGATCATGCTGGCGGTGACAAGCAGAATTTTCTTCATCTTTTTCATTCCAACTTTCTTGTACTAGCCCAGCCCCAAGTTCATCGCCTATCAGACACGTGCGGAATTGCTGTAACTTGGCTGCAACAGGCGGCGCCAAACGGGGGCTGCTAACGACAAAGGCGAGGGACGCTTGGCGTTAGGCGAGCTCGGAACTTTCGTGACGCGGATTATGCATTGCAGATCACGTCCCGGCGCAACGCGTCGGTGGATAGATGACTATCTTCGCATGGAACTGGGGCAAGCTCGAAGACGACCGAGAGCGAAGCGCGGGCCTGCAGCGCTTGTCGAGCCAAAAGGAAGAGTCACTATCGGGCCTCTGTCCCGTAGCGGAACGAAGTGGGGGCCCCGACGCATACCAGCCCCGCGCCGCGGTCCGTTTGCGTGCGCGCAACACCCCGCCCGATATCTCTGACAGATTGATCCAGCGATAATGCAGGGCAGCGTCCCGATGATGGGAGTCCTGAACCAGGCTGTGTCAATCACCGGAGAGGATGTCGCAGCAGACTCGTCCGATGAGCCACGAAATAAGGCCAAGGGCGGCGATCACGACTCCAACTATTGGGGCAAACGCCACGTAATGGCGATAGGTCGTCGATTGGGGCGCTACGTAAGCCTTCTCGTTCGCTGGACGGTGCCGTTCTCGTGAAAACGGCGTGCTGTGCGTTCGGCCGGAGTAAAGTGCCCGTAATGCGGTCACATTCTCTGCGCTTGCAACGCGAACTCGGCTTCGTCGCTTGCGCTGAACTAGGAGCGCTTTTCGAGTCGCGGCCGCGGCCCTTCGGTGATGCGGAACCGGGACAGCACGTCGGTGCGAATGGCGCCGCGGAGGATCTTGCCGATTCCGTTGCGCGGCAATTCGTCGAGGGCAAGCAGCAGGCGCGGACGCTTGTAGTCGGTCATGTTCGGCACCACGCGATTGATGCGCTCCTCCCAGCCTGGTGCGGGATTTTCCACCGCTGCCAGAATGACCTCGCCCCAATAGTCCGAGGGAATGCCGACCACCGCGACTTCCGATGGCTGCAGCCCCGGCGCAAGCAACCGTTCGACCTCTTCCGGCGCTACTTTGTAGCCGCCCGACTTGATGACGTCGGCGCTACGGCCGGTGAGGTGCAGCCGGCCGCGTGCATCGAGATAGCCGAGATCGCCGGTTTCGTGGAATTCATTCGGTGCCAATCGGACGAAACCCTCGGCGGTGCGGTATCCGGCCATCAGATGTTGCGCGCGCATCAGGACTTCGCCGCCATCGCCCATGGCGGCCGGCCGGCCGTCCTCGCCGCGGATGACGATTTCAACACCGGGAGCGGGCCAGCCGACGCAGGCGTCCTCGCCTCCGGATGCATACCAGGACTCGGTCTCCTCGGCTTCAAGCACTGTGATCGGATTGAATACCTCGCTCTTGCCATAGGTCACCCGCACCACGGGGCCGAACATCTCCTTGACGCGCGCGTAGAGCGTGGGCTTCAGCACGGCCGTGCCGCAGAAGATCGTGCGCAGCGACGAGAACTGGCGCGTGCCCGCGGCAGCCACGATCTTTGCCAGCACGGTCGGCGGCGCAAACATCGCATCGCATGCGCCGCGTGCAAGGATATCAAGTACGCGCGGCGGGTCGACGCCGTCGAGCAGTGTCACGGCCGCACCCGACGACAGATAGGCATGCGTCATCAACGAGGAGCCGTGCGAGAATGGCGTCATCAGCAGGACGTTGCTGCCGGCACCCGGGCGGAACGGCAGGTTCGCCCGCAGCAATATGTTGGCCGTCCAGCGGCCGATCTGGCTGTGAACCGCGCCTTTCGGACGTCCGGTGGTACCAGAGGTGAAGACGATACGCGCCGGCGCGTCGCCGTCGACCTGCGAAAAGGCGGCCGGATCCAACGCGGTCCGTTCGATGCTTTCGACCTCGATGATGATCGGACCGCCGGCGGCCTTTTCGGTCGCGAGGGCCGCGCCGGTGATCAACAGACGAACGTTGGAGACCGCGAGGCAGTAAGCGCGTTCGTCGCTGCTCAGCGCAGGGTTGATCGGGACTTCGACGGCGCCCGCCAGCATGACGCCGAAAGTGGCCGCAACGGCGTCGGCGCTGTTGCGGAACAATGTAGCCACGGCATCTGCCGGGCCGATCCCGGCCTGCATCAGGGCATCCGCAACGCCGGCGGCTTTGGCGAACAACTCCGCATAGGACGTCGTGCCGGCGGCGTCGACGACAGCCGGCCTGTTGCCGTAGCGGAGCGCGAGCGTGGAGAATTCGCCGGCCCAATGGATTGATTTCGATAACATGCTCGAGTTCTCCGTCGAGACGATCCGCGCTGCTAGCCCGCGCCATAGACCAGATTGGGCAGCCAGAGCGAAAGCTGTGGGACATAGGTGATGATTGCAAGGCACAGCAGCAGCAGGCCGAGGAACGGCAGAACGCCGCGCACCACTTCGGTGACCGGCGCCGTCGAAATCGTGGCCAGCACGTAGAGGTTCAGTCCGACCGGGGGATGAACCAGCGCGATCTCCATGTTGTGGGTAAAGACGATCGCGAAATGGACGGGATCGATTCCGAGCGGTTTCAGCGCAGGCGCAAGGATCGGCATTACCACCAGCAGCGTGGCGGCGACCTCGAGAAAGCATCCGAGCACGAGCAGCAGCACGTTGATCGCGAGCAGGAATTGCCAGGGATGAAGCTGGTTGTCGAGCGTGAACTTCACCAGCGAGGCCGGGATGCCCGAGTCCGTCATCCAGTGGCCGAATGCCAAAGCGGTCGCGACGATGATCATGATCGTCGCGGCGCTCTTGATTGCCTCGGCGATCACCTCGAGCGTCTGGCTGACCTTAAAGCCGCGATAGAAGAACAGGCTGACGAGAAGAGCCACCGTGGCCGAGACCGCGGCTGCTTCGGTGACGGTCATCAGGCCGCCGTAGATTCCGACCATCACGATGAAAGGTACGCACAGCGCGGGCAGGGCATTGAGACTCATCCGCACCAGTTCGGCGCGAGGCACGGACGGTTCGCGCGGCAGCTCGTATTTGTGCGAGTAGTAGAACACCCAGCCGAAGAACATCGCTGCCTGCAGCAGCCCGGGCATGATGCCGGCCAGGAACAGGCGCGGTACCGATTGCTCCGCGATCAGTCCGTAAAGAATCAGCGACAGGCTGGGAGGAATCACGATGCCGATCGTGCCGGAAGCGCCGACCACGCCAAGCGCAAAATGACGCGGATAGCCGCGCTCGATCATCGCCGGCACCAGAATGGTGCCCATGGCGAGCGCGGTCGCAACTGAGGAGCCGCAGATCGCGGCAAACAGGGTGCATGACACCACCGTCACGAGACCGAGTGCGCCCCGCAATCGTCCGAACCAGGCGATTGCGACATCGACCAGCGCTTTGGCGACGCCGCCGCGCCGCATGAATGCGGCGGCCATCACGAACAGGGGCAAGGCCATCAGTGTGCTGGAATTCATTTCATCGGCGATCTTCTGCGCGATCGCCACCAGAGGCTGGTCGCTGAAGCCGAACAGGACCGCCGCGCAGAGACCCAACACCAGAAAGATCGGCATTCCCGCGCAGAGCAGCCCGAAGAACATCAGCAGGAAAAGCATCGTCCACATCGTGTCGGTCTCGTTGTTGCTGGACCTGAAGCGTCCCGATGCGGGACCACGACGGTCAGTTTGCCGATGGCAGATCGGTCATCAAGACGGCTGACGTCGTCGATCGCTCAGTGATCGTGAACGGCGATGACCATGGTGGCGGGATCGAAGCGGAATACGAGCAAATAAAGCTTGATGACGTAGCGCAACAGCATCAGCACGGCGCCGGTCAGGATGGCCGAGTAGTAGATCCACATCGGGAATTCGAGGCCCGTGATGCTGCGCTCGTCGAGGCTGCGGGCGACATCCGCAACCTGGAAGCCGCAATAGGCCAGGCCGCCACAAAACAAGATCGCGACACAGCAGTTGAATGCCTCGACCCATCTTTGCCCTTGCGGCGGCAACAGTCGCAGCACGACGTCGGGCCTGACATGCCCATCGGTCCGGACCAACTGGCTCGACGCCAGAAACACCGCCCAGACCGTCAGATAGACCACTACCTCCTCGCCATTGATGAAGGCGAAGTTCTTGTTCACGTAGCGACCGATGACCTGAGCGGTCCCGACCGTCAGCGCGGCGGCACCAAGAACTCCTATCAACAGGAGTTCAAGCCTGTTCCAGATCTTCATCATGGGTGGCAATCAATGGCCGACGGTCGTTACATCCGCCTGCACCTGCAGCAGCAAGGCGGGCGAAATCCGCAACTCCTTCGCGATGCCGTCCTGCAAAGGCAGCATCTTGGCGCGGACCGCAGCGAGCGCGCTCTCGGACGGCGAAACGAACACGATGCCGTTCTTTTCCAGCGTGTGGCGCGCCTCGGTCTGAGCTTCTTCCATACTCTTGCGGTAGGCCTGGATGTTCTCCTGCCAGAGGTCGACGACCAGCTTCTGGAGATCCGGCGGCAGCTTCTTGTAGAAGCTCTCGCTGATCATCGGCACGTAGAACCCGACGAATTCGCGATCCGCAAATCCATATTTCACGCCGGATTCCCAGAGCTTTGCGCTGGCAAGGCTTTCATCGGTCGAGCTCAGCCCGTCGAACGTGCCTTGCGAGAGCGCCAGCGGAACGTCCGGCCAGGCTGTGACGTTCGGTGTTGCATTGAAGAACTTGGCTCGCGCCGATTGTCCGGCACCGCCGGAGTTGCGGATCTTCATGCCGGCCTGATCGGCGAAGTCGCGGATCGCCTTGTTGGTGCTGTAGGTGTTTTGATATCCGAGCTGCAGCCAGGGGCCGAGCAATTTGACATCGAGCTTGCTCTCGAATTGCTTGTTGATGATCTCGCCGATCTTGCCGTCGGCAGCAGCATAGACCACCGGGTAGGGCTGCCCGAAAAATGCCGGCAGCTGGAAGACGTCTGCATCGGGGACGAAGCCGGTCAGCACCCAGGTGCCGGGGATCGCCATCTCGACGGCGCCCTGACGCAGCGCCTTCACCACGTCGCGGTCGCGAAACAACTGGCCGCTGTGGAACAGCTCGGTCGTGATCCGGCCGCCGGATTTTTCCTGCAGCTTCTTCAGGTAGTCGGCGGCAGACAATGTCCGTCCGTGTGTCGCCGACGTGTCCACCGAAGCCCGCAGCTTGAACTGAGGTTCAGCTGCTAGCGCTCCCTGGCTGCACTGAATCGCAAGCACGGCAAGCACGGCCGTCACGGCGCACCGCATCATCGAGTTTCTCCCCTTGGCCGTCGTCTTCTGTCCGCGACGGGTCACGGAAGCTAACGGGCAGGTTAGGTTGATTCAAGTGGAACGTTTCATTGCATAGGTGTGTCAGTAGCGGTGCGTCGTTTGGAGTTTCTGATGGATCATTCGATCGACAGGGGAAATTACTGTTATTATTCATGTTTATTGCATGTCCAGAACGTTGGCTCATCTCAAGCATAGCTGATCTGCCCTATTTTTCATGAAACGTTTCATTGACAAGGCGACCTCCGCGCGCCTAGCGTCCCGGCGCCGAGCGATACGCGCGGCCCCGGGGCGAACGCTTCGGGTTTCCACGCAACAAGTGGACGGCGCATGAGCCGCAACAAATTACGGGGGGAGTGATGAGCACTACGCGGAGAAATCTGCTGTTGTCTGGCATCGCCGTCGGCGCTGCGCTGGCCAGTTCGAATGTCTCGGTGATGGCGGCGGGACAGGAATTGACGCTCGGCGTCGTCGGCGTTCTGTCGGGTCCCGCTGCGCAATGGGGCCTCGCGCTGCGCGGCGCGGTCGAACTCGTCGCCGCCGAGGCCAACCGGGACGGCCTGATCAAGGTCGACGGGGCGCCATGCAAGGTCAACGTCGTTGCCATCGACAGCAAATACACGGCCGAAGGCGCCGCCGCTGCAGCCAACACGTTGGCAGGGCAGGGCGTTAAATTCATCATCGGCCCGATCGGCTCGCCCGAGCTCACCGGCGTGAAGCCGATCGCCAAGCGCAATTCGATGCTGGTGATGGGCAACGGCTACGCCAAGGATGCGCTGTCGCCGCAGTTGCCACTGGTGTTCCACATGGGGCCGGGTCCTTCGGGCTGGGCCGAGCCGATCATCAAGATCGCCAAGCAGAAGTTCGGCATGAAGAGCGTGGTGCTGGTCGCGCCGAACGACCAGGGTGGCACGGATATCGCGAGCGTCGACGCCGACGCATACAAGAGAACCGGCATCACCGCTTCCGAAGAATATTATCAGCGTGGCACCACCAATTTCGCGCCGATCGTGACCCGGATCATGAACGCGAAGCCCGACGCCGTCGATCTCGCTTCATCGCCCCCTGGCGACGCCGGCATCATCGTGAAGCAATTGCGTCAGGCTGGCTTTGAGGGACCGATCGGACGTCTCGGCGGTCCGGGATACACCGAAATCTCCCGCGTCGCCGGTGGCGACGAGGTGCTGAAGGACTTCTATTGGTACGAGCCGGTTCTCATCGACGAGAAAGTGCAAATGATCGCCGACGAGTACAAGAAGCTGCTCGGTGCCGAGCGGCCGGAAAACAATCTGTTCTTTCAGTGGGTCTCCGCCGCCCGCATGGTAACCAAAGCCATCGCCAAGGCCGGTACCATCTCGGACACGGCCAAGGTTGCCGAGGCCCTGCGATCGTTGCCGGTTGAGGATCCCAATATCGGTCCCGGTCACTGGATCGGGCAGGATTTCTTCGGCATCAACCAGGAACTGTCGTTCCCGTTCGGTGTCGGACTCGTGGAAAAAGGCAAGCTGCAACCGACCATCAGGGTCGAAGCGGCCGGCGGCAAGTAGCGGGTACTCCGTGCAAGGTTTTGTCGCCACCTGCCTCATCGGCATCAGCCTGGGTGCGCAGTACGCGCTGCTCGCCCTCGGCTTCACCCTGATCTTCGGCATTCTGGGAGTCGTCAATTTCGCGCATGGCGGCTTCTACGTTCTCGGAGGATATCTCGCCTATTCCGCGGTGACCTATCTTGGCATGCCCTACGCGCTGGCGGTGATCTGCGCGGCGCTGGGCACCACGCTGCTCGGATTCCTGTTCGAACGCTTCGTGCTGGATCGCGTGATCGACGATCATCTGGCGACGCTGATGCTGACGCTCGGCCTCTATTTGATGATGTCGAGCGGCATATTGGTGGTGTTCGGACCGCAATCTCCGGCCTTCGCCTTTCCATTGACCGGTGTCATTCACGGCCATGGCTTCTTTGTGCCGATCGAGAATCTCGTGGTGCTGGGCGTCTGCATCGTCGGGATCCTGTCGATCTACGGCCTGATCTATTACACCGATTTCGGCCGCGCGCTGCGAGCGCTGGCCGATGACCGCGCGGTGGCGACAGCGCAGGGACTGCGTCCCGCGATTCTGTTCCCGGCTGCCTTCGCCCTGGCGACGGGGCTCGCCGGCCTCACCGGCGCGCTGGTCACACCGATCCTGTCGCTCGCGCCGCATATCGGCGATCCTGTGCTGGCGACGTCCTTCCTGATCGTCATTCTCGGCGGTCTCGGTAGCGTCGGTGGTGCGACAGTCGCGGCTTTCATCGTCGGCATGGCGGAGGCGTTCTCTGCGGTCTATCTCGGTGGCTCGAAGGGCGCACTCGCGCTGTTCGTGCTCGTCCTGGTCATGCTGGTCGTCAAGCCATCGGGTCTTTTCGGTCACCGGGTTCGGGGAGCTTGAGCACATGACAGCCCGCACCCTTTCCAAGCGCGGCGACCTGGCCGAGGCAGCAAGCGTCGTGGTCATCGCGGCCGCTTTCGTAGTTCCCTGGCTCAGCCAGAACCCGATGGTCTATTCACTGGCCAACCAGATGCTGATCGCGATTACGGCCGCGTTCAGCGTCTACATCATGCTGCGCATGAATCTGATGACCTTCGCGGTGCCGACCTTCATGGCGATCGGCGGTTACACCGTCGCGATCCTGGGGCTTCGTCACGGCGTGACCGATGTGCTGCTGCTGGGGCTTGCGAGCTTCGTGGTGCCGGCGCTGTTTGCGCTGCCGCTCGGCGCGCTGGTGCTCCGTCTGACCGGCGTCTATTTCGTGCTGGTCACGTTCGTCCTCACCGAGATCACGCAACTGTTGCTGTTTGAAACGCCGGGGTGGACCGGCGGGTCCAATGGACTGGTCGGCATGCCGGCCGTGACGCTGTTCGGGCTGGAGCTCGCCGACAACCGCGCGGTGCTGCAGGTCACGATCGGGCTGGCGCTCGCCGGCGCTATCGTCACCGCTGCGGTGACCCGCACGCTGCGCCAGCATTTCGCGGCGATCGAGGAGAACGAACTGCTCGCCCAGAGTCTTGGTCTCGTCGTCTGGCACTACAAGGCGTTCGGCTTCGCCATCGCCGCGGGCGTATCCGGGCTCGCCGGCTTCGCCCTCGTCAACATGCTGCTCACGGCCCATCCGACCTCGTTCAGCGCGCTGTCATCGGTCAACTACATTGCCTATGCGATCATCGGTGGGAAGAGCAGCATGCTTGGCCCGGTTGTCGGTGGCGCCCTGCTGATCTGGGCAGGAGACGTCTTCGCATTGCGCGGGGAGTATTCCCAGTTCCTGTTCGGCTTCCTGATCGTGGTGGTGGTGCTGGTCGCGCGCGAGGGCGTCGTCGGGACGATCCATCGCCTCGGCGTCCGCGTGTTTTCGCCACCGTCGCCGTCGCGGTCTTCCACCGTCGCCTCGTCGCCGACGCTGAGTGTGCCCAATGCGATGGAGCCCCTGCAATGACGGCTGAACGCACCGGACGGACCGACGGCGGCGCGCTGCTCGAGGTCGCAGCCATCTCCAAGCGTTTCGGCGGGCTGCATGTCTTCGACAATGTCAGCTTCGCCATCCCGCCAGGCGACGTCCTTGGCGTCATAGGGCCGAACGGCGCCGGCAAGACCACGCTCATCAACGTCATTTGCGGCATGCTGCCGCCGACCATCGGCCGGGTGCGGCTCGACGGCAAGGATATGACCGGCAAGCCGCTGCATGCCGTCAGTCGCATGGGAATTATCCGCAGCTTCCAACAGACCAACACCTTCCGTACGGCATCGGTCCGCGAGAACATTTCGAGGGCCCTTCGCTTCAGCGGCAGTGGGCCCGGATGGGACAGCGTCGCGCCGCTGATCGACGAGTTCGAGCTCGAACCGCAGCTCGACGAGCAGAGCGACAAGCTGCCGTACGGGCTCCAGAAGATGCTGGGCCTTATTCTGGCTTGCGCCGCCCGGCCGAAAGTCCTCCTGCTCGACGAGCCGGCGGCCGGTCTCGAGCGGCGGGAGCGCCTGCGGGTCGATGCTTTCGTGCGCCACGTGAGGACGGAGCTCGGTTGCGGGGTCCTGATCGTCGAGCATGACATGGATCTCGTGCGCCGCCTCTGTCCAAGAATACTGGTGCTCGATTCCGGTCGTGTCCTGGCCGAGGGCGCTCCGGCCGACGTCCTGGCACGCAAGGATGTCATTGACGCCTATCTCGGGACAGTGGACGAGGAGGCGGCCTGATGCTGGCGGTGAAAGACCTCGAAGTCCGCTACGGCGGCATCACGGCAATCAGCGGCGTCTCGATCGACGTCGCCGAGGGCGAGACGGTGCTGCTGATCGGCGCCAATGGTGCCGGCAAGTCGAGCCTGATCAACGCCATCATCGGTCTGGTCCAGGCCTCGCATGGCAGCGTGCGCTTCGCGGGCCGTGATCTCAGTGCCGTATCCTGCGATGGGCGCGCGCGGGCCGGAATTGGGTATTCGCCCGAAGGGCGCCGCGTGTTCCCGACCATGTCGGTCGCTGACAACGTCCTGAGCGGCGCCTGCTGGCACGGCGGAGCGAGCCAGCGCCAAGCCTGGGCCTGGCTTTGTGGCATCTTTCCGATCCTGAAGGAGCGCGCCAGCCAGCCGGCCGGACAATTGTCGGGGGGACAACAGCAGATCGTCGCCTTGGCGCGCGCCATGAGTTCGTTTCCCAAGCTGCTGCTGCTGGATGAACCCTTCCTCGGGCTCGCGCCGGTGTGGATCGCGCAGATCAGCGAGGCGATCCGTCATATGCAACAGCGCGGCACGACCATTCTCATGACCGAGCAGATGGCGCGTCCGGCGCTCAAGCTTGCCACACGCGGCTACGTGATGCGCGGTGGCGAGGTCAGGCGGAGCGGCACCGTCGCCGAAATTCGCGACGTTGCGCTTGCCGAGGAGTATTTGTGATGTCCGCTACTTTGAACGCCACTGCGCTGCTCGGGACCTTCGCCGCAACGACGTCGGCGAGCGAACTGTCCCCGGATGTCGCCACGAAGGCAGCCATTTGCCTGCTGGACTCGCTGGGGCTCGCGCTCGCGGCGCGACACGAGCCGACGGCCGCGGCCGCGCGCGCGATGTCCGCGGAGGTGCTGCCTGGACCGCGCACCGCGCGCATCTGGGCGAGCGGCAAACATGCCGCGCTGTCCGAGGCGGTTCTCGCCAACGGCATTGCCGTTCACGCCCATTTTCAGGACGACACCGACCACGATTCATGGACGCACCCGGGATCCCTGATTGCGCCGGTCGCGGTGTCGCTTGGTGAAACGCTGGATGCGCCGCTGCGCACCGTATTGACCGCTCTCACGGTCGGCTATTCCACGCTCAAATGGCTTGGTGCGGGTGAAGTCGTTGCCCGCGGCCTGATCGGCAGGGGCGTGCGGACCAGCCCGACCTTCGGCACGATCGGTGCTGCGGCGGCGGCCGCAGCCGCACTTGGGCTCGATCCACCGAGGTCCACCAGCGCGGTTGCAATCGCGGCCTGCACGACCGGCGGCACGCTGGAGCCGGTGCGCTGCGGCTCCGATGAATGGCGCGTACAGAACGGGCGCGCCGCCCAGGGCGGGCTGGTGGCCGCGGAGCTTGCGGCGCGCGGCGTCCAGGGGGCGCCCGATGCGCTGGAAGGACCGAAGGGATTGTTGCGCTCGCTTGCCGGCCTCGATCGCACGCCAGAACAATGGCAGCGAGGCCCCGATGTCGCGACGATGATCGGCATCATGGCAAAGCCGTTCGCAACCCTGGGCGACAACATGTCGGCGGTGCTGGCGGCGCATATGCTTCACCGCGACGGCATCGATCTGTCGCAGGTGAAGCGGATCACCGTGACGATCTGGGAGCCCTATACGCAATATCCGGGAACGTCATTCAAGGGACCGTTCACGCGGACCGTGCAGACCCAGGCCAGCACCGCCTTTGCGGTCGCCGCCATGCTGCGCTACGGCCGCCTCGACTACGAGATGGGCGTCGAGCACCGCCAGGACCGGGAGATCATGGCACTCGTCGGAAAGACGATCGTCGAGCCGGACGCGGTCGGCACCCATCTCGACGCGACCGTCGAGTTGGAGATGGAAAATGGTGCGCGTCTTCGCCGGACCGCGCGCGAGGCGCCCAAGGTTCTGGTGTTCCAGGACGAAGCCCGCGCCACCGAGGTTTTCGATAGCCGCCTGGCCGGCACCGGAATTCCGGCCGGCGAAGGCGCCAGCCTTGCGGCCGAGGTTTTCGCCTCGGCACGTAGTGGCGGATCGATGCCTGTGCGCAGGCTGCTCGACCGCCTGACCCGATCTCAAAGGGATGCGATCAAATGAAACTTGGACTTGAAGGCAAGACTGCGATCGTCACCGGCGGCAGCAAGGGCATTGGTCTCGAGACCGTACGCTTGCTGGCGGAGGAGGGTGTCAAGGTTCTGGTCTGCGCGCGCCGCGAGGACGCGCTGGCCGAATGTCGTTCTGACGTCGAGCGGAGCACCGGCGTCAAGGTCGAAACGCTGTCGCTTGATGTGACGGATCTGAAGCAGATCGAGCGGCTGCCGGCGGTCGCCCGCGACCGTCTCGGCCGCGTCGACATCCTGGTCAACAATGCCGGCACGGGCACCTACAAGCCGTTCCTCGAAGTCACCGACGAGGAACTGCAATACGGCATGGCGATCAATTTCTTCGCTCAGTTCCGTATCTGTCAGCGCATCATCCCGATCATGATCGAGCAGAACGGCGGCGGCATCGTCAACGTGTCGGGCGAAACCGGGATCATGGTGACGATGCCGCCGTTCCTGTCGTCATGCACCGGTCCGGCCAAGTCGGCCGAAATCCGCTTCTCCAAGATTCTCGCCAACGAATTCGGGCCGCACAACATTCGCGTCAACTGCGTCGTTCCCGGTTTCGTCAATACTCCGGAACGTTTTGCAAAATGGGAGCGTGAGCTCGCCAAGCGCAATCTGGGCGAAGAGGAGGCGGAAGCCGAACGCAAGCGCTGGTCGGAAAATAACTCGATGCGCAACACGCGCTGGGGCACGCCGGAGGAACTCGCCAATTTGATCGTCTTCGCGCTGTCCGACCGCGCGAGCTTCGTCAACGGCGCGGTGCTGGTTGCCGACAATGCGCAGGACAAGTCGTGAAAGCGACGCCGCTCGACATGATGAATCGATTGATGACAACAGGAACGTCGGCGGCCCTTGCGGCAGCCGGGAGGATTTGATGGACGTTGACAAGCCGCTCGCTGGTATCACCGTGATTGAACTCGGACACAGCGTGGCCGCCCCCTATGCCGGATTGATTCTGGCCGATCTCGGCGCCCGTGTGATCAAGGTCGAAAATCCCAAGAGCGGCGATTATGCGCGTGGCTGGGGGCCGCCGTTCTGGAACGGAACGGCAAGTGTGTTCCATAGTCTCAATCGCGGCAAGGAAGGCATCACCGTCGATTTCGGCGCAGCGGAGGATTGCGAGAGGCTGAAGTCGCTGATCCTGAACGAGGCCGATGCCGTCATCCAGAATCTGCGGCCCGGCATTCTGGACAAGTTTGGTCTCACCGCGGATGCGCTCAGCGCCGCGAAGCCATCGCTGATCTGGTGCGACATCGGCGCGTTCGGCGCCAAGGGGCCGCTCGCCAGCAAGCCCGGCTACGATCCGCTCGCCCAGGCGAGCACCGGTATCATGAGCGTCACCGGCGAGGGCGGCCGGCCGCCGGTGCGTGTCGGCGTCTCGCTGGTCGACATGGGCTCCGGCATGTGGGCAGTGATCGGCATGCTCGCTGCGTTGGTGGCGCGCAACAAGGGCGGTCAGGGTCGCAGCGTTGCGACCTCGCTTTACGAGACCGGGCTCGCGTGGATGACCGTTCCACTGGCCGGCTATGCGGCGTCAGGTGAGGTGCGCAAGCCCTATGGATCGGGCACCGCGGAAATCGCGCCCTATCAGGCATTCGAGGCGTCCGACGGATGGCTGATGATTGCCGCCGGCAACGACAATCTGTTCCGCAAGCTGTGCGTGGCGTTGAGTCTCGAGGCGCTTGCGCATGATCCTGACTTCGCGACCAACGCGGCAAGGGTCGTCAACCGCGAACGACTGATCCCCCAAATCGCGGCCGCGGTGCGTAAGTATACGGCCGATGCGCTTGGCTTCATTCTCGACGGCGCCGGGGTTCCCAATGCACCGCTGCTGACCACCGATCAGGTTGCGGAGCATCCGCAAACCCGCGCCCTCGACATGATGGTGCGATGTGCTGGCGACGATATCGATCTTGTCGGCGTTCCGCTTGCCTTCGACGGTATGCGACCGCGCGCACGCACCGCTGCGCCGGCGCTCGGCCAGCACAATGCCATTCTTCGAAAGCCTGCGAGCAAGGGAGCCATCAATGCGAACTGATTTCCAGACCATCAAGGTCGAACGGCGTGATGGCGATATCCTGCTGGTGACCTTGCACCGGCCGGAAGCGTCGAATGCGATGAACACCCAGATGGGCCTCGATCTGGTGGAGCTGTTCGAGGGCTTCGCGACCGACATCGAGGGGTTGCGCGCGGTGATCCTGACCGGACACGGCGACAAGGCGTTCTGCGCCGGGGGCGATCTGAAGCAGCGCAACGGCATGACGGACGAGGCCTGGCAGGCGCAGCATCTGGTCTTCGAGCGCATGCTGCGCGCTCTGCTGGGCTGTCCGATTCCCGTGATCGGCGCGATCAATGGTGCGGCCTATGGCGGCGGCTGCGAGATCGCCGCGGCGCTCGACTTCGTCTACGCCTCGACCAATGCGCGCTTCGCGCTGACCGAAGTGACGCTCGGCATCATGCCGGGTGGCGGCGGCACGCAGAATCTGCCGCGCGCCGTCGGCGAGCGCCGCGCCAAGGAATTGATCCTGTCCGGGCAGCCGTTCTCGGCTGCCGAGGCCGAGCAGTGGGGGCTGGTCAATCGGGTGCTGCCGCCAGGGGAGTTGCTGGAGGCGACCTTCGCCATCGCCCATCGCATCGCTGCCAATGGCCCGATCTCGGTGCGCCAGGCCAAGCAGGCGATCCATCGCGGTTTGCAGATGTCGCTCGCCGATGGCCTCGCCTTCGAGATCGAGGCCTACAACCGTCTGGTCCCGACCGCGGACCGGCGCGAAGGGGTGCTGGCGTTCAATGAGCGCCGCAAACCCAACTTTCAAGGCAAGTAGGAGGAGGCGCGAAATGCGTGAGAAAGCTCATGTTCGCGAGGTCGGACCCCGCGACGGCATTCAGATGGTCAAAACCATCCTGCCGAGCGCGCGCAAGCTGGCCTGGTGCCGTGGCGCGGTGGAGGCCGGAATCCGCGAGATCGAGGTGACCTCATTCGTACCGGCCAAGGTGATCCCGCAATTTGCCGACGCGGAGGAGGTGGCCCGCGGCGCGCTGACAATGCCGGGCTTGCGGCCCTCGGTTCTGGTTCCGAATCTGAAGGGGGCCGAGCGCGCCTTCGCGCTCGGTGTGCCAATCGTCAACTACGTGCTGTCGGCGAGCGAGGAGCACAACCAGGCCAATGTTCGCCGCAGCACAGAAGAGTCGCTGCAGGACTTCGCGCGCATCGCCGCGGAGCGCGATCAGCGCCCCGGAGCACGAATCGGACTTGGTGCGGGCATCGCGACCGCGTTCGGCTGCACCATCTCGGGGACGGTATCGGAGGCACGAGTGGTCGAGATCGCGGTGCGACTCGCCGGGATGGGCGCCGACGAGATCATCGTCGCCGATACGGTCGGCTATGGCGATCCGGGTCAGGTCCGCCGCCTGATGGGCGCGGTGATCGCCGCGGTGCGCCCACTGCCGGTCGCCTGCCACTTCCACGACACGCGCGGTCTCGGTCTCGCCAATGTGACGGCGGCACTGGATGCGGGTGTACGCGCCTTCGACGCATCCCTCGCCGGACTCGGCGGCTGTCCGTTCGCACCCGGCGCCACCGGCAACATCGACACCGAGGATACCGTCTTCCTGCTCGAGCAACTCGGTTTCGATACCGGCGCCGATGTCGAGCGGCTGGTCGCCTTGCGACGCGAGGTCGAGAGCTGGCTGCCCGGCGAACGGTTCTCCGGCGCGATCGCCCGCGCCGGCCTGCCCAAAACGTTCCGCGTGTCGGCCAGCGCCGCCGCCTGAAAGGATATGACATGAACTATCACGACGCCGCCCAAACCGCCGACATGGAGGTCACCGTCACGTTGGGCGAGGATTTCTCCGACCTGCGCAACACGGTGCGGCAGATCTGCAAGGGCTTTCCGGGCGAATACTGGCGCAAGCTCGACGATCAAAGCGCCTATCCGACCGAATTCGTCGCGGCGTTGACGGAGGCGGGATTCCTCGGCGCGCTGATCCCGGAGGAATATGGCGGTTCGGGCCTGCCGCTGCGTGCGGCGGCAGCGATCCTCGAAGAGATCAATGCGAACGGCTGCAGCGCCAGTCCCGCGCATGCCCAGATGTACATCATGGGTACGTTGCTTCGTCACGGCAACGAGACCCAGAAGCGGACCTACCTGCCGGAAATCGCGGCGGGACGGCTGCGGCTGCAGGCCTTTGGCGTAACCGAGCCCAATACCGGCTCCGATACCACCCAGCTCAAGACCCGCGCCGAGCGTCAGGGGGACGTCTATGTCGTCAACGGCCAGAAGGTCTGGACGTCGCGGGCGCTGCACTCCGACCTGATGCTGCTGCTGGCGCGCACCAGTCCGGTCGATCAGGTGAAGCGGCGCACCGACGGACTTTCGGTGTTCCTGGTCGACTTGCGTGAGGCCAAGGGCAACGGCGTCGAAATCCGCCCGATCAAGGCGATGGTCAATCACAATACGACAGAGGTGTTCATCGAGAACCTGAAAGTGCCGGTCGCCAATCTCATCGGGGAGGAAGGCAAGGGCTTTCGCTACATCCTCGACGGCATGAACGCCGAACGAATCCTGGTCGCCTCCGAATGTGTGGGCGACGGACGCTGGCTTCTCGGCAAGGGCGTCGCTTATGCCAATGAGCGGCGCGTCTTCGGACGATCGATCGGCCAGAATCAAGGCATCCAGTTTCCGCTGGCGCGCGCCTACGCCGAACTCGAAGCCGCCGACATGATGTGCCGCCGCGCCGCCGCGCTGTTCCAGGCCGGGCAGCCCTGCGGAGCAGACGCCAACATCGCCAAGCTGCTGGCGTCGGAGGCCACCTGGAAGGCTGCCGATACGACATTCCAGACCCATGGCGGCTTCGCCTTTGCGCAGGAATACGACGTCGAGCGCAAGTGGCGTGAGGTCCGTCTTTACCAGACAGCCCCGATCTCGACCAACATGGTGCTGGCCTTTGTGGCGCAGCACGTGCTCGGTCTTCCGCGTTCCTACTGAGGAGACGACCCATGCTGGATATCACGCGTCAGACGGCCAATTTTGTAGCCGGCCTCAAGCTGTCCGATCTGTCCGGCCGCTGCCGCGAGGCGGCGCGGACCGGCATCATCGACTGCGTCGGCGTCATGATCGCTGGCGCCGCCGAGCAGCCGGTGCGGATCGTGTCGGCGATGGTGGCCGCGTCCACGCAGAACGACGGCGCGCTCGAGGTTCCGTCGGGCCGCAATCTCGCGGCGCCGGATGCTGCGCTCGTCAACGGCGTCGCGGCGCATGTGCTCGACTATGACGACGTGGCGCTGGCCGGACATCCGAGCACGGTGCTGGTGCCGGCCATCCTGGCCGAAGGCTGGTCGCTCGACTCCAGCGGTGCCGACGCGCTCGCCGCCTATGCCGCGGGCTACGAAGTCTGGGCGCAGGTCATTGCGCTGGAGCCCGGTCACCTCCATGAGCGCGGCTTTCACCCGACGGCCGTGATGGGCGCGCTCGCCACCGCGGCCGCCTGTGCGCGGCTGCGCAATCTCGACTCCACGAAGACCGCGCATGCCATCGCGATCGCCGCCTCGCTCGCCTCCGGACTAGTCGCCAATTTCGGCACCATGACCAAATCGCTGCATGCCGGCCGCACCGCTCAATCCGGCGTGCTTGCCGCGCGCCTCGCCGATCAGGGATTTACCGCATCGCTGGACGTGCTCGAGCACCAAACCGGCTTCCTGCGCGCCCATTCGCCATCGGGCACGCCGGATATCGAAAACGGGACGATCGATATAGGCCGCAACTGGCGGCTGGCCGATCTCGGCATCAATGTGAAGCGCTATCCGACCTGCTATGCGACCCATCGTTCGATCGACGCGATGATTGGCCTGGTGAATGCGCACAAGCTCAAACCCGACGACGTGAAGGAAATTCGGGTCCACACCGGCGTCACCCAAAGGCTGATGTTGCGCAACACCAATCCGCAGACCGGTCTCGAGGCCAAGTTCAGCATGGAATTCGCGATGACCGCCGCGCTGATCGCCGGCCGTGTCGGGCTGTCCGAGCTCACCGATGAGTTCGTCTCGCGGCCCGACGTCGGCGCTACCTTCGCCAAGGTCCGCTGCACGACGACGGACGAGATCATGCCGGGCGACCAGCCGTTCGCGCCGGCCGACCGCGTCAGCGTCGTGTTGACGTCGGGCGAAGTGCTTGAGCACGCGCCGGTGGTTCATGCCAAGGGCAGCTGGCAGCGCCCGCTTTTGCGCGACGAACTGCAGGATAAGTTCATGGACTGCGCGACCCGGGTGTTCAAGCAAGGCCAGGCCGCAGCACTGTTCGAGCAGCTCTGGAATATCGAGGACCTCGGGTCGATCCGTTCGCTGCGCCTGACCAACGATCGGGGCGACGCATGAGCGCGGCAATGCCTGGGAAGAGATCGACGCCGCGGATCTGGCACCAGTCGGTCAACGAGCTCGATCATCTCGAAGTCTACAAGCGCGCGCTCGAGGCCCATGCGGCGGAAATCCTTGGCGACGACGCCGAGGTCGTCGTCCACGGGCTTCCGTCCGGATCATACGCCGGCGCTTCGGCCACTGCGGTGCTCGGCAATGCATTCGCCTATCACCGCATTCTCAGCCGGGTGATCGACAATGCGATCGCGGCCGAGCGGCAGGGTTATGATGCCTTCGTGATCGGCTCGTTCAGCGAGCCGTTTCTGCGCGAGATCCGCTCCGCGGTGGATATTCCCGTCGCCTCGCTGACCGAGAGTGGTCTTCTGGTCGGCTGCTCGCTCGGCAGCTATGTGGCATTGATCTCCAATGCGCCGGCGGTGCAGTGGATGACGAAGGTGGCGGTCGACAAGCACAAGCTCGCCGCGCGTGTGCTGGAGGTCGCGGCGATGGATCCGCCGCTCGACGAGCCGCAGCTGGCGCGTGCTTACGCCGACCCGGCTCCGGTCATCGCAAATTTCACCGCCGCGGCCGAGCGCCTGGTGGCGCGCGGCGCTGACGTCATCATTCCGGCGGAAGGCGTGCTGGCGGAACTCTTGGTTCGTCACGGCGTCCACCGCATCGCCGGTGCTCCTGTGATGGACGTGTTTGCCGTCACCTGGGCCTACGCGCTGATGCAGATCAGGCTCTGGTCGAAGGCGCAACTTGGCGTGGGCCGGAGCTGGCACCACAGGCGCGACGATGCAGCGATCGTTGCAAGAATTTGGCAAGGGGACGCACAATGAGCACTTCACCCTCAACGCAAGTCGCGGGAGTCTATCACCGCAGGCTTGGCGACGCGCTGGTCACCGGCCTCAGCGACGGTTACGTCGACATGGGATACACGATCTTTCGCAATATCCCCGAGGAGGAAACCAAGGCCATTCTGGCGCGCGATCATCGCACCTCGCCGCCGCGCATCTCGGTCAACGCCTTTGCCGTGCGCATGGACAACCGGACCTACCTGATCGACTGCGGATCAGCGGATCTGATGGGGCCGACCTGCGGTCGCCTGCCGGCAAATCTCGCTGCCGCCGGCATCGATCCGGCCTCGGTCGACGCGGTGCTGCTGACCCATGTCCATCCCGACCATTCCAACGGGCTGACAGATGCCGCAACCGGAACGCGGCTGTTTCCCAATGCGGAAGTCATCGTCCATGAGAACGAGATCAATCACTGGTTCAACGACGAGGCGATGGCCAAGGCGGCCGAGCGGCCCCGGCGCCGCTATTTCGAGGCCGGCCGCACCCAGCTGAAGCCCTATATGGCTGCCGATCGCGTCAAGACATTCCGGAAGGGCGAGGTGCTCCCGGGCGTCACGGCGATCCCGATCCACGGTCATACCCCCGGCCACGCCGCCTATGTCGTATCGCGCGGCCGCGAATCAATGGTGGTTTGGGGAGACACGGTCCATGTGCCGGAGATCCAGGTTGCACGTCCGGAAGTGACAATGGAATTCGACACCGACCCCGAGGCCGCCGCGGCCGCTCGTCAGATGATGTTCGACATGGTGGTCACTGACGACATGCTGGTCGGCGGCATGCATCTGCATTTCCCCGGGTTCGGACATTTGCGGCGCGAGGCAGGCCGATACAGCCTGGTGGCGGAGCAGTGGGCGTTCGAAGTATGAGCCGCAATATCGTCGAAGCCGACGCCATCTGATCGTTCCGGAACAAGGACGGGAGGCCAGGCCGTTTGGATCACGGTGGAGAAATGCACAAATCATTTGCCTTCGGCCGGCGGATAGCACCTGCGGCCGAATTGGCTTCCGCGTATTGTGCAGGGGATTGAGGTCTCAGCCCCGGTGATGGTGATGGCAGAACAGCAAACGGCAGGTCGCGGAAGCAAATTGACGATCCGCGACGTGGCGACCGCAGCGGGCGTTTCGACCGGCACGGTGTCGCGGGTGCTCAATGCCAATGCCACCGTCCATCCCGACATCCGCCGGAAGGTCCAGCGCGCAATCGATGATCTGGGCTATACGCCGAACGCGGTGGCGCAGAGCATGCGCATCCGGTCGACCCACACGATCGGCTGCATCTTGCGTGAGATCAACATTCCGCAACTGGCGGGCTTCGTCAAAGCCGCGCACGACGTGCTGGACGAGGTCGGCTTCTCGCTGCTCATATCCAACTCGGAAGGCCGCAAGGAGCGTGAGCGAGAGCTGCTCAGCCGGCTGTCGCGGCGGCAGGCCGACGGCGTGATGATGGGGCCGTACACGCCGATCGCCGGTGAGTTCGAGGCCTTCCTGCGCGATCTCGATATTCCGATCGTGCTGATCGATCGTGATCAGCCGGATTGGACTGATGCCGTTATGGCCGATCACGCCGAAGGGATGCGCGTCGCGGTCAGTCATTTGCTCGATCTTGGTCATCGGCGCGTGGCGCTGATCACCGGCGACGCCGGGCTCTATCCGGCGCGCGAACGCGTTCGCGGCTATCAGGAGGCTTTTGCCGCGCGAAATCTCGAGCCCGATCCCTCGCTCGTTCACGCCGGGAGCTTCCTGCCCGGCGCTGGATTTCGTATCACCTCGGCATTGCTCGGCCAGCGCAACCCTCCGACCGCGATCATTTCCGGCGGCATCGACATGCTGTCTGGCGTGCTGCGCGCGGTGCGCGGGCGAGGCCTGCGGATACCTGAGGACGTGTCGCTGATCGCGTCAGGCCATTCCGAGCTCGCCGAGCTCGTCTCGCCGGCCGTCGCCATCATCGGCTGGGATCAGGCGGAGGTCGGCCGGATTGCGGCTGGCATGCTGCTCGATCGCATCCGAAACGACGGTCCGCACGAGCCGCGGCGCGTGCTCGTGCCCAACGAGTTCATCCCGCGCGCGTCGCTGGGGCCCCCAAGACGTACCTGAAGACTTGCCGTCCATGGCACGAACGGACGGCCATAGCATGCAAGGAGACAGTTCCATGAGTGGTGAAATGATCAACGGCAAAGAAGACGAGCGGCCGATGCTGTTCAAGCCACTCACGATTCGAGGCCTTACGCTGAAGAACCGCCTCGTCGTGCCGCCGATGGTCCATTACAGCTGCGAACCGGGAAATACCTGCGGAGCGTTTCATCTCGTACACCTTGGTCGCTATGCCCTCGGTGGATTTGGGCTCGTCTTCGTCGAAGTGACGGCGGTGGAGGAAGTCGGACTCACCAACGAAAACGATCTCGGCATCTGGAATGACGAGCAGGCCGAGAGCTTCAAGCCGCTGGTCGCCTTCATGAAGCGTCAGGGGACGGCGATCGGCATTCAGATCGGCCATGGCGGCCGCAAGTCGTCGGCACAGTCCGCCATGCAAGGCATGGGGCCGCTGACCGAAGAGAATCTGAAAGCCGGCGCCAGGATCTGGCAACCGGTAGGCCCGACCGCCGAACCGGTCGCCAAGGGCTGGCTGACACCACGGCAATTGACCACCGCCGAGTGCAAGGCCATGGTCGGCACCTGGGCAGCCGCTGCAAGGCGGGCGGTTGCCGCCGGGTTCGACACCATCGAGATCCACACCGCGCACGGCTATCTGCTGGCCTCGTTCCTGTCGCCGGTCTCCAACACACGTAATGACGAGTATGGCGGCGACCGCGCCGGGCGCATGCGTCTGCCGCTCGAGATCGTCGAGGCGGTGCGCCGCGAAATGCCGGCGGACATGCCGCTGTTCGTGCGCGTCTCGTCCGTCGACGGCACTGTCGAGGGCTGGAACATGGATGATACGGTCGCCTTCGCGCGCGAGCTGAAGGCGCGCGGCGTCGACGTCGTCGACTGTTCCTCCGGCGGAATCTCCGGCGCGGCTACGGCAGCGCAAGTGCCGCGCAGCCTCGGCTTCCAGGTTCCTTTCGCCGAGCGCGTGCGCAAGGAGGCGGATGTCACCACCATGGCCGTCGGCATCATTCTCGAGGCGCAGCAGGCCGAGGCCATCCTTCAGAAAGGCCAAGCCGACCTCATTGCCGTCGGGCGGCAATCGCAGTTCAATCCCAACATCGCCCACCACTGGGCGCACGATCTCGGCATCAACAGCCGTTTCGAAGATTGGTCGCCCGAGTTCGGCTGGTGGCTCGAGAAGCGGATCAAGACTCTCCAGGGCTTTGCCACGCCGACGGGTGTCGTTACGCGTCACTCCTGACCGGCGTCACACACATCGCTCGCAGCCGGTGAACGGAACGCCGTCCACGGCATCGCTGCTATCTTTGAGGATCCGCGGTGCCGCGCGACGGGTATCGCAGCGCGGGTCCAGCAGCGCGTTTCAGGTTCGCTGCTGAACCTGCGCCGAGTAGATATCGGCGAAGCGGTCGCACAACAGGTTCTTCTGCACCCTCCCCATCGTGTTGCGTGGAAGTAACTCGACAATGACAATCGAACCGGCTCCTTCGCTTTCAGCCGGATTCCGACAAGCGGCGGAATCATTTCGTGGAAGGTCCGGGTTTTTACGGACTGAGCGTTAACGCTGCCGCACGAGCACAAAGGTGGGGGTCTTGTCAGGAAGCGATTTGGCCATTTTAATCGAGAGATTGCAGTACGTTATTCTTATTGTAGAGCGCATTTCCGATGAAAGCCATCGAGCAGATTGTTGCCGGCTACGTTTCGTTGAAGGATCGCCAAGCCCTGGAAAAGCTGAGGCACCATCGACAGCAATTGCTGGATGATGTTCAGATGCACACCATTCCAGGGTTCAAGCCGTCGATCGTGAGCGATATCCTCCGCGAGGAGATCGAGGTCATCGAAGGCGCGCTAGCGCGCGTAGATGAGGATCGATCATTGCCATGAGCAGAACCTTCGACGAGATCGAGACACTGAAACCAATGGCCTGCAGTGCCATCACCGATCCCAATCTGAGGATGATATACGAAGCTATCCGCGGCGCGCTCGAGGCCGACGATGAATTCGAGGCAAGCGGCAAAGATCCCAAATTCCGAGTCCGATCGACGGCCGAATGGAAGCGGCATGCCCGCGATCTTGAGGCAGAGATGTTGAAGCGAGGGCTCGAGTTCGACGTTATCGATTGGACGAATGGTCAGAGTGAGCGGCGAGGAAGCCGGTGAAGGCACTCGCTGCTCATGCGTAAACGCCGTTGCAATGGCACCAACGGACAAACGTGTAGATGGACCAGACCCGCGACCAGTATATGCCGGGCGCTCCGTCGAGAAAGGCTCGCCAAAGTCGCTCAACCGCGTCGGGATTCAGGCCGGTAGTTGCGATCGCCTGCGGATCGCGCATGGTTCGATCCATGGCGTCCTTCAATCCGCGGCGAATCCACCGGTCAAAGGGCATGACGAAGCCGGTCTTTGGGCGCTCGAAGAGCGCAGGATCGAGACCGCGCAATCCGATCCGCCGAAGCATATCTTTGCGCCCCAAGGGCTGATATCGCACTTGGTCCGACAGGGCGTCGACGCTTTCAAACAATACGTGGTCGACCAGCGGAACGCGCTGCTCGAGCGAACTGGCCATGCTTGCTGCATCATTGTCGCGCAGGAGGCGTTCACCCAAAAAGAGACGTTGTTCCATCACGCTAATAGCGGAAACTGGGGTACGGCCTGCCGTTTCGGCCGTCAGCCGCCGGCGCATCGCGTCGGGAAGGCCTTCCACGAGCGCGCCCGCGAAATCCGGTGCAAGCAATTCACCCTGAAATCCAGGCAGGAAGAGCGCGTAGGCCATCTGGTATAACGCCAGCAGATCCTCGCTACGATCGACCATATCCGGAAGCTTCGCCCAGCGCGTTTGAGGCGGCACGGGATGCGAGGATCGTCGCAGGGGCCAAGTCAACAAAGCTGCAGCCCTGGCCTGCCATTTTCTGGGCAATGCGCGGCCCCGATGACACCACTGCTGCAAGATCGGAAGATCGCGATACGTCGGATACCCGCCGAACAGTTCGTCACCCCCGGTTCCTGACAGTGCGACGGTAAAGCCTGCTTGGCGAATGGCCCGGGAGATGAAATAGGCGTTCAGTCCATCGAAGGTTGGCTGGTCGAGACTATCGAGGGCGTCGTCCAGACTGTCGACGAACCGCTGCTCGGACAACACCACCTCATGATGCTGAGTGCCGATTGCCGCAGCGGTCTGTCTTGCGAACGGCGCTTCGTTGAACTGCTGGTCCTCGAACGCGAGCGTGAAAGTATGAACCGGGGCGTCAGCGGTCAGTTGCGCGAGATTTGCCATCGCGGAGGAATCGATGCCACCCGACAGGAAAACCGCGAGCGGCACATCACTGGCGAGGTGAAGCTTCATCCCTTCGTCGAGGATCGAGGCAAGCGCCGCTTCGTCCATTGTCGGTTTTGGCGCCTCTCCGGGAATGCGCCAGAAATCGTGCTCGCTTATTTTGCGGCCTGTCCCGTCAAACTCGGCGTAGTGACCCGGCGCAAGAAGTTCAACACCCTGAACGGCGGTGCAGGGGCCGACAACAAACCCGTTCCATACGTTGCTCGCAACCGCCTGCGGATCAAGACGCGGCGTTCCGAGCAAGCCTGAGGCCAGCAATGCACGCAATTCGGATGCAAATATCAGCGACCACGTCGTGTTCGGATTGCTGGACTGCGCGATATAGAGCGGCTTGATGCCGAGCTGGTCGCGCGCAAGGAGAAGTCGTCGCTGTTGCGGATCCCAGCTTGCAAATGCGAACATGCCGCGCAGCCATCCGACTGCCTTTAGGCCATGCAGCCCAAGTGCCCGCAGCATGACGGCGGTGTCGCCGCTGGATCGAAAAGACTGCCCTTCGCTCTCGAGGCGTTTGCGCAGGGCGACATAGTTGTAGATTTCGCCGTTGAACGAAATCACGTGCCCGGTTGTATCGTCCACCATCGGTTGGGCGCCGGCGGACGACAGATCGAGGATCGAGAGGCGGCGGTGATCGAGCATGACACCCCAGCCGCGGGCATCCGGCGTCGAAGCCCACGAGCCATGGCCGTCCGGCCCGCGATGGATCATGGCCTTGCTCATCCGAGCGAGCGCGGCCCGGTTGTTTTCGTCAAGCCGGCCGATGATACCCGAGATACCGCACATTCAATCGTCGCCTTCGCGGCTTGAGCTTGAGCTGGCCCGCACGAGGTAACGTTGCGGAGAACCTACCAAGACTGCTTCGGCAATGCTTTTACGTCGAAAATCCAAGCGGATAAATGGACACGCCGCCTTTCTATCATTGTTTCGTTAAGAGGAACGAGGCAACTATTAACGCAAAGCGCAGGCTTAAGCATTGAGTAAGCCGAGCTATGTGAATGTGGGGCCCAGCGAGCATCTCAGTACCTGTCGACGTCGGCAGGCAGGTTTGGATCGATGCACTCAGACCGCCTAAATATTCTCTTCGTGTCACAGATGCCTGCGAGCCCGCCGCGGATCGGCGCGCAGGCACGCATGCACGGTTTGATGACGGAATTGGCTCAGCGCCATGACCTGACGGCAGTCATGCTCGTGGATGACGAGCACGACATCGACGAATGCCGAACTGCCATGCAGGCCTATTGCCGCAAGGTGGTGCTCGTGCGTAACCCGTTCGGTCGCGATGGGATGCCGAAGCGCTTGCTTCAACTGCGCTCCCTGGTATCGCCCCTCAGCTTCGAGCGTTTGCGAATCACGGCAGACGTCGTGCGTCAGACGCTGGATGACTTGCTTGGGTCGACGCGCTTCGACGTGGTTAATCTCGAGTTCACGTTCCTTGGTCACTACGAACTGCGCAAGGCGCCGGCAGGAGAGAAGCTTCCGGTATTGGTCGTGGATTCTCACAATATCGACTACGACCTTGCCCGCCAGTACGCCCAAAGCGGCGACAGCTTGTTTCGTCGCCTTTATTCCGAAGTCAATTGGCGCAAGCTTCGGAAGGAGGAGCTCGGGACCTATCGTGACGCGGATGGCGTCTATCTGTGCAGCGCTGCTGACGAACGACGGCTGCTTGAAGAAGTGCCGGAAGCCAGGACTGCCGTCATACCCAATGCCGCGGATATCGAGTTCTATCGCCCGCGTGCCGACGGTCCGAAGCCCGACGGACGCACCGTCGTATTCTTTGGCCTCTTGTCGTATGCACCGAATGTCGACGGTGTCATCCACTTCATCAATGATATATGGCCGCGCATCGCGGCCAGCCATCCGGATGCGCGTTGCAAGATCATTGGCGGTTCGCCGCCCTCCGCCCTGTTGGCGCTGGCAGGTCCCCGAATCGAGTTCACCGGCTTCGTGCCGGATCTGAGACCGCATCTTGCCGAGGCGGCGGTCGTCGTCGTCCCCCTGCGATTGGGAGGCGGGACACGGCTCAAGATTGTCGAGGCTATGGCGATGGGCAAGGCAATCGTCTCGACAACCCTGGGCGCCGAGGGGATCGAGGCCGTGCCGGATCGTAACATCATGATCGCGGACGATTTCGAGAGCTTTGCCGCCCGTGTCAGCGGCTTGCTGGGCGATGCCGATCGCGCTGCGGATCTCGGACGTTCCGCAAGGCATTTGGCCGAAAGCAAGTATGCCTGGAGTTCAGCAGCTCGCGCTCTCGAGGGTTTTTACCATACGAGGCTCGCCATCAGTTGCGGTACGGATGGGAAGGCGCCAACGCTTCGCCAGCAGCAACGGTGTGCTGAGCTTTGAAGAACCGCTTCAGGTCCAGGAAGCGCTTTTCGACGAATTCATAGCTCAGATAAGCGATCAGCAGCGAGACGAGTGCTCCCGCTGTCGCCTGTATTGCCACGGCTGCGCTGTGAGAGCCGAGCCATTCGCCGAGTGCCAGTTCGGTTCGGTGAGTCACGAGATAGTACGATATAAAGTGATGGTAGACGTACAGGCCGTAGCTATAGGTCCCGAGAAACATCAGCGGTCGGCTGCAGAAAAGGCGCGATAACAAGGAATGTTTTGGCGCAACGAGCACCCAGATGAGGAGACAAGCCAACAGCACGGTGATGATGGAAGACCGAACCGGAAGGACGAAAGCGTTACCTTGGTCGGTCACCAAGCGCGTCCAGGTGAAAGTCAGGGACAGCAAGCCAAATGCAGTGGTCGCAACGTATGGAAGGGCGCCAACAAGTCGCTGAAGTCCGCCCGGTTGTCGGACCACCACGGCGAGGAAGGCGCCAAGGGCCAGACCGTCCAGGCGAAACGGTGTCAACACGTAGGTTGTCCACCAGCTAAGTCCGGCCAAGGAGCCGCCCAGGCGAGCGAGCATCGCAGCGACCGATAGGCCGAGGCTGACCGCAATCAACTTTCTCGGTTGCTTCGCGACCAGATATACGACGAGCGGCCAGAAGAAATAGAAATGTTCTTCGATGCAAAGCGACCAGAGATGCTCCAGATATGAGAATGACCAGTCACCGTTCCATGCGATGTAGACGTTGACTCCGTACAGCCAGGCCCAAGCCTGACGATCTATCAGATAGTCGAGGGTCGGACCACGCAGCGGGCTCACAAGCGGAGCAACGAAGAAGACAAGTGCGAGCACGCCATAATAGAGCGGAAAAATGCGCAGCACTCGCCGTATATAGAAATTGCGGAAGAAGTTCGGCTCCTCCCGTGAATCATAGAGGATTCCGGTGATGAGAAAGCCGGACAGGACGAAGAACAACTCGACGCCATAGGAGCCGTAGTTGGTGATTCCGACGACGATCTTCTCGACAGCGTTGGTTGGTAACGTATTGCCGACGAAGTGCAGCAGCATCACCATTGCGATGGCAAGTCCCCGCACGCCGTCGAGCGCAGGAATGTGTCCGTGAAGGCGGGGCCACCGGTCGCGGACTGTTGCCTCGGCGGATTCGGTTGCCGGCAGCATACCTGCCGCGCGAGCCGATTCCGCCAGGCCAATTGTCGTCATCGGGACGACGTAACGATGGTTGTCGCGCCAGAGATGCTGCCGTTGGCGAGTCCCTTCAGCGTGTAGGCATCGATCCCGGCGACGATTGGATCGCTCACTGTGCCGATGATCATCCGCAGGTAAGTCATGAACTTTGTCGCTTCGACAGAATTTGCGTTGGACGCGAAGATGACATCTTTATTCCGCATCTCGAATTCTGTCGCGATGAAGTAGCCGCCGGGATCTCTCAAATCGAGAATATAGATAACGGGGACAAGGGGTCCGCTATAGCGAGTGCAGTCGACGCCGAGCTGCTTGGCAACTTCGCGTGGCTCTCCTCGGTAGATAAACACGGATCCAGGGTCGGCGTGATCATCCTTGAGGCCGCCTGCCTTCGCCATGGCCTCGGCCAGTGTCAGGCGCCAGGCTCCAAACGAGAACTGCCCCTGTTGCCCGGAGGCGCCCATCGCGAGGAAGGTTTGCGGCTGCGTGAATACGTAGACCGTATCTTGGGGGCGAACGAAGATGTTGTTTGCCGGTTGGCTGAGCAGCGATCCGAACGGTGCGGTACCCTGCCGGCCGTCGCGTTCGAGGGTCACCCAGGTATCGAAGCCGGGATTCTTGGGGCCGCCCGCACGCGTGATGATGTCGAGCAGCCGCTCGCCGCTGGCGCTTGCGGGCAAGCGTGCAGGCGTTCCGACCTCGCCCAATACGCTGATGGACGTTGCCTTCTGATCCACCAGCGCAACCACTGCCTGTGGTTCGATCGCACGGTCCTGCAGGGACTTCACGATCGCATTCTGGACTTCCTCCGGCGTCCGGCCCGCAGCGCGGATCGAGCCACCATACGGAACCGTGATGTTGCCTTTGTAGTTCACGGCCTGATTGGGCAACGTGACGTAATTTCCCTGACGTGTGCCGGCTTCGGTTGGAGTAAACAGGCCACCGGCCATCGATTCGAACAGCGTCACGCTGACCGTGTCGCCGATGCCAAAACGAATCTCGGGCGGACCGCGGCGATCCGTGAAAACGCGGTCGATCCGCCTGGAGTTGCGCACGAGGACCCTCTCGGTGTCAGCCGTGAGGCGCACCAGAGCATAGTGCACGCTTTCAGGGTCGGTCTGCCCCGCGCGGACATACGAGCTTGCCGGTCCCGAGGTCGGCATGGTCGAGCAGCCAGCGAGCGCGATTGTCGCTGTGATGGCCAGGGCGCCCAATAGGCGGCCACCACCGAGACGCGAGGAATTGCCAGCCGAATGCGCCGGCGTCACTTCGCGAGTGGTCAGGCGCGGCGTTCGTTGACTACTCTTGCCTGCACTTCTCGGCACGACATTGGACCCTGGTTAACGAAGATTAGCGAACGGAGTCTTGGTAAACGCCGGTCTCTTCTTCGCGCTTGCTTGCGCGCCGCTTGCGGTCGTCGCCGTCCGGCATCGACCGCCGCACCGCCGGACACAGGCTCGGAAGAAATTTGCGCGAGTAAACATGTGCTTACGCGGCATCCACAATTTCCCGGAATATCAATCGACCAGGCGAAACAGCCCGCCCTGTGCGCCACGCTAGGGGACAAGCGTTAACGAAGCGTTCACTATAAAAATTCAGGAAAGATTGACTTATCGTTGGTGTTCGGAGCCGTGTCTGAGTACGTGTTGGCGCCAGCGCCATTGAGAGGCTGATCGTATCGCTGCGTGGCCCCACGATCGGGCAAGGCGGGCGAGTAACGATCAGCGTGCTGCCTTGGCGACTGGAGTTGACGGGCACCGAGCATGCACGAAGCCGTATTGCGTTCTCAGCGACCAGGCTTGGCGGCCCCGTCCGATCGGGTAATCGATAGATACGCAATCATCCCGCTGCTGGCTTGTGTCTACGCCACGATTGCTTTTCCCCTGATCCTCGTGACCTGTAGTCCGTCGGACTCGGCATGTCTTTTGGAAGCTCGACCAGAGAGCAAAATCTTTTGGCCGATCCTGTCCGCAGTCGCGCTCGTCGTTGCGCTGCGCAATCGGTCGCGACTCCGCTTTCCGCCGATCCTGATCATACTGTTTGCCTATCTTGCGCTGGCGGGGGCGAGCGTTGCCTGGGCATTCAAGCCGGAGGCTTCGGGGATCAGGTTTGCGCAGCAGGCCATGATCATTGCCTCGATCGCGCTCCCGGCGATCGTTGCAACTCGATCGACCGACCTGCTGCGCGGCTTGTTCTGGTGCTTCTTTATCGCTGCCGTGCTGAATCTGCTGTTCGTCATGGGCCGGCCGCCGATCGATGTGAAATTCGCCACATGGGGCTATCCGGGCTATTTCTCAGGCAAGAACTATCTAGGCGAATGCGCTGCCGTTGCATTCCTGCTTGCGCTACATGAACTGCTTCATCCCGGACGGCGACGGATTCTCGGCATCGTTACCGCGCTGATGTCTGTTGCGCTGCTGCTGCTGAGCAATTCAAAGACGGCACTTGCACTTGCGGTGCTTGTCCCGGCGTTCGCCTGGACCTTGCTCAAGCTTTCCAAGGCTACCCGCGTTCCGGTGTGGGTGATTGTCGTATCGATACCGATTTGCTGGATGGTCTTTTCGTTCGTCACCGGCTTCAGCATGAATCGCGTGTCGTACATGCTGTATGGCGATTCGACTTTCACAGGCCGTACCATCATTTGGGATTTTGCAAATATGCAAATCGCAAAGAAGCCGCTGCTGGGCTGGGGTTATCAGTCGTTCTGGCTGGTTGGACCCGACGCGCCGAGCATCGTGGAAGCGCCGGGCTGGGTCAAGGAGATGCCCAACGCCCACAATGGGTATAAAGACACGTTGCTCGAACTTGGCTATGCGGGATTTTTCCTGCTTGTCGCGTTCATCCTTGCGACGATACACGGCATTGGTCGCCTGGCGCGTTTTGATCTTTCGCGGGCATGGATCCTGCTGTCGATCGTTCTCTACGTTGCCATTACCAACGGTCTCGAGAGCACGTGGATGCGCGGCTTCGAAATGCTGTGGGTCGTGTTCGTTATAGCCGCGGTTGAAGCTGCCAGATATTGGGGACAGGCGCGTCCCGCGGCCAGCTTGCGGATAGCCAGGCGTCCAGCAATGCGGCGCACCCACGGATCGCGGTTCAGGCCGCCGTCCACTCCCGTCAACGTCGTGAGGTCACGCTAGCAGGCGCGAAGCCGGTCGGTTCGGCGCTGCAAGTCAGAGGATGCATGTTCAACCGGAAGGTCATCGCGACGCGGCGCAACCCTGATCACGAGACGCTGCGAGCCGCCCCGCGGCGGCGACCTTGGCGATGTTTGGCTGCAACGATGATCTTCGTTGCATGCTCAAGCCATTCGTCCGCATTTGCTCTCGACTCGATGGAGATACTGCCCTCAGATCGCGCGACCACCTGGCAACCCGGCCTGATGGCCGAGGGTAGTATACCCTCTCGAAAAACCATCTGCGCGACGCTGTCGCCTCGTGGCGGCACACTCGATGACGCTGCGGTAATCCAGGGCGCAATCAACGCATGTCCGGTAGGGCAGGTCGTGCAACTGTCCGCGGGACGGTTTCTGATCAATGGCGGCAATTTCCTGCTGCTCAACAAGGCAATCACGCTGCGCGGCTCCGGTCCGGGCCGGACGATGCTCGAAAAGCAAGATGGCGCGAAACCTTTTAATGACGCAGTCGGTGCCAAGCCGTCTCCGCTGGTCGTGGTGGGACCGTCGCTTTTCTCCAGCACGAGCGATACGGTCAATGCCGTGCGATCGGCGAACCTTCGGAATGATGCAATAAAGGGCGAAAAAACCGTCGAGGTCGACGATGCTGCAGGCTTCGTGCCTGGACAGATCGTGCTGCTCGACGAGGCGTCGGCCGCTGATTGGCGTGTCGACCCGCAGGGGCGAGGGGAGATCTGGGCGTCGGAAGATTTCAGGGTTGTCTGGCAAAAGCACAAACCTGCAATTCAGTTTGTCGACGACTTTGCACCCGATGGGTTTCCGTCGACGCCACAGAGCGCTGGATCGTGGTTCGGGAGACCTGATCGGCCCGTCGCCGAGATCAAGGAGATCAGCACCGTCTCCGGTTCCAGGATCACCTTCACGACCCCAATTCACATCAGCTATCGGAAAGCAAACGCAGCTCAACTGTCGCGGTTCGCGCAGCCGCATGTGAAGCACGCGGGCATCGAAGATCTGGCGCTCAAGGGGGGCGACGCGGGCAATCTTCGCTTCAATTGGGCTGCTTCTTCGTGGGCGAAGAATGTCGACAATTCTGTCTGGCACGGCGAAGGCTTTGCAATTCACAGCTCCTTCCGGGTCGAACTGCGCGAGTTCTACGTGCACGACGCGGCCTGGGCTCAACCCGGCGGAGGCGGATATGCCATTAGCCTTTCCGCCGGATCGTCGGAAGCTCTGATCGAGAATGGAATTGCCGTGAGGGCCAACAAGCTGGTGGTGGCGCGTTCCGCCGGGGCTGGTTCGGTGGTCGGTTACAACTACATGGACATGGGCTACATCAATACCAATGGAGCCTGGATCGAGACCGGGCTCAACGCCAGCCACATGGTGGGCGCCCATCACGTCTTGTTCGAGGGCAACTATGCTCAGAACGCCGACAGCGACGACACTCACGGCAACAGCATCTATCACACGTTTTTCCGCAACTATCTGCGCGGCGTCCGGGCAGCGTTCGACAATCAGGCTGGCGGGACGATCGATGATGTGTCGCAGCTCCGCAATGGGCCGCGTCGCGCCGCCGGTCTGATGGCGTATTCCTACTGGATGTCTTTCATAGGAAACGTGCTCGGGGTTCCCGGTCAGATGGACGGCTGGTCGTATGAAACTCGTTTTACCGACGCAAAGCCCGGCGTCTGGATGCTCGGCTGGGACGCCGTGAAGCCATATCCGACGGACGCAAAGGTTGCGACGTCCACGATTCGATATGGCAATTTTGATTACCTCACCAACAAAACGCACTGGGATTCCGGAAGCGAGGATCAGGCCTTGCCTGCTTCCATGTACCTCACAAGCCGCCCCCCGTTCTTCGATGCCGGGCGCGGATACGAGTGGCCTTGGGTGGACCCGGTCGGGATAACGAAGCTTCATGTGCTTCCGGCCAAAGCGCGCTATGACGCCGGCACGCCGTTCGTGCAACCGAATTTGGATGGATCGGCACGCAAAAGTTCGCAGTGAGCATACGCCTCGCGGGCAATGATTAAATATGTTTTGAACAGGCGCGGTATTGCGTCAATGCGTCACCTGACCGACGCCGAGCTCGGAGGCTAACTAGGCGAGCGCCCGATTTAAATGCTGCAGACGTCGTTAACTACAATAGAAGCTAAGGCCTTCTGATCCGCGCGGACCTTGGGCATTTCTGCACGTTTTGGTTTAATCAGATTGCCGATTCGCTATCCGGTTAGTCTCCGGAAGAGGAATTTGATGCGCAAATCGGTCTTTCACGAGGATTGGTGGCTGGATGCGCTGGCTCCCGGTGGCTGGCGCGAAGTCACTTGTTCGCGTGGCGGGCGCGTCGTGGGTTCTCTGCGGTTCGTCACGCGTACTGAAAGCGGGATGAACATATGTGAGATGCCTCAGATCACGCGTTTTCTCGGGCCGACGGTCACGCTGCAGTCCGGCAAGACGGAAGCGCGCATGCGGTTGGCGCATGCGGTCATCACTGACCTGCTCAAGCAGGTCGCGGATTTCGATCACGTCGAGATGACGCTCGATACCGGGTTCAGCGATGTGGCCGCGTTCCTCGCGTGCGGCTACGAGGTGCGCGCGCATCCGACTTTCATGCTGAAATGCACGATCCCCCGAGACGAGCTCTGGTCGGGATTGCGCGACAAGACGAAGAACGTGATACGACGCGCGCGGGAACGGCTCGCCATTCGCGAAGTCACGTCCCCAAAATACTTCGTGAAGTATTACCAGGCCAACCTGGAGGGCGCGAAGTCGTATTTCGACCTCTCGCGATTGGAAGCTGTCTATGCCGCCGCGAACGAGCGACAGCAATGCAAGATCCTCGCGGCGGTGGACTCGAACAACAACGTCCACGCCCAGGTCTTCTTCGTCTGGGACCACAAGTTCGTGCACTATTTCCTGTCATCGCGGGACAGGAGCATTGCGCATCCAGGCGCAGTAAGTCTGCTCCTCTGGAGTGGCATCGAGCTGGCGCACGAGCGGGGCCTTCATTTCGATTTCGATGGCGGAATCGAAAACGAGGCGCGATACAAATTCGTTGTGGCGTTCGGCGGAGAACTGGCCAATCGCTTCGACGTCAGCCGCTCCACCACACGTTACCGGCTTCACCGGCAACTACGCAGAGTTCCCCAAGCGCTGCTGCGGCGTCTCTCGCCTGGCGCCGCTACCGGCGACGTCAACGATCATGGGGTACGGCTCAACCATTTTCCGTCGTCCTGAGCGGATCGTTCCCGCAATTTCAGGCGCGCCATTAACTAAGGTTTTACAAACACGTGCATCAGCGGGCGATTTTGAAATAAGTAGGCGAGATAGAAACAGAATAAATTTGGAGGCGTTTAGATGCGCGTTCTCGTGAGCGGACATCTCGGCTACATCGGAACAGTGCTCACCCCGATGCTACGGCGTGCCGGGCACGAAGTCGTGGGCCTCGACAGCGATCTGTACTCTCGCTGCACATTTGCAGAGGGCGGGTCGATCGTGGATGTGCCGGCCCTTTGCAAGGACACGCGAGACATCGAACTTGCGGACCTGAAGGCTTTTGATGCGGTCCTGCATCTTGCCGCGCTGTCTAACGATCCGCTCGGCAATCTGAGACCTGGCCTTACCGACCAGATCAATCATGTAGCCAGCGTGCGCCTCGCGCAGCTGGCCAAGCAAGCCGGTGTGCGACGGTTCGTGTTTGCGTCCTCCTGCAGCAACTACGGCAAGGCGGGCGACGGGATGATCGACGAAACCGGAGCCCTCAACCCGGTGACTGCTTATGGCGAATCCAAGGTGCAGTCGGAGCGCGATATTGCCAGCCTCGCCGGTGACGGATTTTGCCCGGTCTACCTGCGACCCGCAACGGCTTACGGCGTATCTCCCCGGCTCCGATTCGATGTCGTGCTGAACAATCTCGTTGCCTGGGCGGTGACAACGCGGAAGATCCTCTTGAAGTCGGACGGCACGCCCTGGCGGCCCATCGTTCACATCGAGGACATCTCCCGCGCCTTTATCGCGGCGATGGAGGCTCCCGAGGCGGCGGTGTTCAATGAAGCTTTCAACGTCGGCCAGACGGCGCACAACTACCAGATCCGCGATCTCGCGAAGATCGTCGCCGATGTTGTCCCCGGTTGTCAGATCGAATTTGCCGATGGCGCCGGTCCCGACACGCGGTCCTATCGCGTGAGCTTCGAAAAGATTCGAACCAGGCTGCCGGAGTTCAAGCCGCAATGGGATGCGAAGATGGGCGCGGAGCAGCTCTATAAGGCCTACCGGGTCTCGGGCATCACGCTCGAAGAGTTCGAAGGTCCCCGGTATCAGCGCATCAGCCACGTCAACAAGTTGCTGGCGGACGCCGTGCTCGATGCGGATCTCCGCCATGTAAAGTCGAGGCGGAGCGTCGGGCAATCGGCTCTCGCCGCGAACTAATACACGCGCCGATCGATTTGACACACCAGGAGGACGGCGTGTCGGCGGCAGACGATGGCACGAGTTCAGGCGCAAAGATCTTTGCGCTTGCCCAAAAGATCTACCCGATCTGCCGCAGCATTACCGGTAACGGTGTGCGGCAGACCCTTCGGGAGATCGGTGCGTACATCTCCCTTGATGTCCACGAGGTGCCGACCGGTACACCCGTTCTCGACTGGGTCGTGCCACGTGAGTGGAACATCCGGGACGCGTACATCAAGGACCCGCGGGGCCGGAAGGTCGTAGATTTCAACGAATCGAACCTGCACGTCATGAGCTACAGCGTGCCGGTGCGCCGCACCATGTTGTTCGACGAGCTTAAGTCCCACATCTTCACATTGCCCGATCAGCCGGACCTGGTCCCCTACCGAACGTCTTACTACCAGGAAAACTGGGCTTTCTGCATGGCCCACCGACAGCTCGAGCAACTGCGGGACGATAGCTACGAGGTCGTGATCGACTCGACCCTCGCCGACGGGCATTTGACCTATGGTGAGTATTTTCACCGGGGAGAGTCAGACGACGAGGTGCTTCTGTCGGCGCATGTTTGCCATCCCTCGCTTGCCAATGACAATTGTTCCGGTCTGGCCCTGCTTGCGGAGCTCGCAAGCCGCATCTCCCAGATGCGAACGCGATACAGCTATCGGTTTCTCTTTGCGCCGGGAACGATTGGCGCGATCACCTGGCTCGCCCGCAATGAGCATCGTGTGTCTCATATCAAGCACGGCCTCGTGGTATCAATGGTCGGAGACGGCGCCGGTCCGACATACAAGAAGAGCAGGCAGGGCGATGCCGAAATCGACCGTGCAATGTTACACACGCTGCAGCATTCCAAACTGACGCCGACGATTTTGGCGTTTTCGCCCTACGGCTATGATGAGCGGCAATACTGCTCGCCCGGGTTCAACCTGCCGGTGGGATTGTTTCAGCGCAGCCGTTTCGGTGCCATCCCTCAGTATCATACCTCGGCCGACGACCTGAGCTTCATTCGGCCGGAGCACCTCGGGGAATCCTTCCGCATCATTTCCGAAGTCATCGACCTGCTCGAAGGCAACCGTAGCTACTACAACACGTCGCCGAAAGGCGAACCGCAGCTGGGTAGACGCGGACTCTATGGTGCGATCGGCGGCGACAAGGACGCTGCTGCAGCCAACATGGCGATGCTGTGGATTCTAAATCTGTCCGACGGACATCATTCTCTGCTTGATATCGCCAGGCGTGCCGACCTGCCGTTCCCGGTCATTCTGACGACAGCAAAAGTGCTCGAGCGCCACGGGCTCCTCGCGCCTGTGCGGTAAGCGTTCACGCACCCCGAAGCGGCCAGTTCAGGTCCTTATCGGAGATCGTGCTGACGGCCAGAGGCCAGCTGATGCCGAACATCGGGTCGTCGTATCGGACGCCGCTAGCAGCCGAAGGCTCGTAGAACTCCGAAATCAGGTAATTGACCTGAACGTTGTCGCTCAAGGTTTGAAAGCCGTGTGCGAACCCCTCGGGGACGTAGAGCTGCGAACCGTTCTCCGCTGAAAGCTCGAAGCCGCGCCATTGACGAAAGGTCGGCGAGCTCGCACGCAGATCGATGATGACGTCCCAAATCGATCCGTTCAAGCAGCGCACGAGCTTAACTTCGCCGTGCGGCTCATTCTGAAAGTGCATTCCGCGCAATGTTGCCTTGCGCGAGGAGCTCGAGATGCTGTGCTGGGGAAATCTGGTCACGAGCCCATGTGCACGAAACTCGTCTTCGCAAAACGTGCGCGCGAAAAAGCCGCGCTCATCGTGTGCAGGCTCGACTTTGACGAGCCACGCTCCGTCAAGTCCTGTTGCTTCAAAGCGCATGGGACGTATCCACTCCCGACCGAGAGGCCAATTGTCGATGACCAGTTCTATACAATTTTACTAAAATTTTCAGCAACTGCGTGGTTTACCTTGTTGTTCGATATCGCTTCATATTGTTCGCTTTCATACGATAAAATTCAATCTAACGAGCCCGATTTAAGCGCCGGCAATCTCATATTCGGCAATCCTATATTCATGGTACGGCCCAATGAACGCTCACTCGAGATTCGAATCGATTCGGTCGAAATCCTCTCACGGTAACTGCCGTCTGTGCGGCGCGACGTTGAAATCGACGTTTGTCGACCTGGGGATGTCGCCTCTCTGCGAAAGTTTTCTCACAGCCGACCAGACCGACGCCATGGAGCCGTACTACCCGCTGCACACCGTGGTTTGCGGGTCCTGCTTCCTGGTGCAACTCCAGGAATACGTTAAACCGGAGCATATCTTCACCGAGTATGCCTACTTCTCGTCTTACTCGACGTCGTGGGTGGAACATGCGCGGCGCTACTGTGAGATGATCAAGGCCAGGCTGAGCCTTGGTGCCGAGAGCCGCGTCTACGAGATCGCGAGCAACGACGGCTACCTGTTGCAGCACTTCCTGCCGCTCGGGGTGCCGGTCACGGGAATCGAGCCGGCGGCCAACGTGGCCGAAGTTGCTAGGCAGAAGAATGTCCCGACAATGGTCGAGTTCTTCGGCCTGGAGCTGGCGCGGAAGCTGGTGTCAGATGGCAAGCGCGCCGATCTGATTATCGGCAACAACGTGCTGGCACAGGTTCCGGATCTAAACGATTTCACCGCCGGAATGGCGTGCCTGCTCACGCCGAAAGGCGTGATTACGCTCGAATTCCCGCATCTTGAGCGGCTCATCGACGAAAATCAGTTCGATACCATTTATCACGAGCATTTCTCCTATTTCTCGCTGGTCACGATCGATCGTCTGGCGCGGCGGCATGATCTGAAGGTTTTCGACGTCGAGCAGATCTCAACGCATGGCGGCTCGCTTCGCGTCTATCTCTGCCGCGCCGATGCGACTCACGCCGTCTCCGCCGCGGTGACCGCACTGCTGGCCCATGAGCGTCGGATCGGCCTGGAAGACATAGGTCAGTACGAGCAGTTTACATCGCGGGTTCATCGCACCAAGCGCGAACTGCTGTCGTTCTTGATCGCGAGCAAGAACAAGGGCGCGCGGATCTGCGGCTATGGCGCTCCCGGCAAGGGCAACACGCTGCTGAACTACTGCGGCATCGGTACGGACTTCCTCGACTTCACCGTGGACCGCAACCCTTACAAGCACGGCCGCTATACACCGGGAATGCACATTCCGATCCTCCCAGTCGAAGCCATCGACGAGGCTCGTCCCGACTACCTGTTCATCCTGCCCTGGAATTTGAAGAGGGAAATCGTCGCGCAAATGCGGCATGTCGCGGACTGGGGCTGCAAGTTCATCGTTCCGATTCCTAACGTCGGAATCATTGATCCGCGTGAGGTTGCGCCATGAAGGTTGTCCTTTTTTGCGGCGGTCTCGGTACGCGGATCCGCGAGTATTCGGAGAGCATACCGAAGCCGATGGTCCCGATCGGCCATCAGCCGATCCTCTGGCATGTGATGCAGTACTACAGCCAGTACAATCACAATGATTTCATATTGTGCCTTGGCTACAAGGCGAACGTCATCAAGGATTACTTCCTCAATTATCGCGCGACTGCGAACAGCGACTGCGTGATTTCGGAGTATGGCAAAAAGGTCGAGTTGATCGGCGAACATCAGCCGGACTGGCGGGTTTCGCTGGTGGATACGGGGACATGGCGCAACATCGGGCAGCGCTTGCTGGCCGTCCGCCATCTCGTCCAGGACGAGGAGATTTTCCTTGCGAACTACAGCGACGGGCTGACCGATGCGCCGCTGCCGGACATGATCCAGAAGTTCAAGGAAAGCGGAAAGATCGGCTGCTTCGTGGCGATCCATCCACCGATCAGCTTCCACCTTGCCGAGTTTGACGCCGAGGGGTCGGTGCAGCGGATTCGCTCCAGCCAGGAGTCCGAGATCTGGATCAACGGCGGCTACTTCATCTTCCGCAACGAAATCTTCGACTACATCAAGGAGGGAGAAGAACTCGTCCAGGAACCGTTCAACCGTTTGATCGAGGGCGGTCATCTCATGGCCTATCGCTATGAGGGTTTTTGGCGCGCCATGGATACCCTGCGCGATAGACAAGTGTTGGAGGACATGGTGGAGCGCGGCGACACGCCGTGGCGGCTGAATCACTCGTCGGTAGCCAGCGCGGCATAACCGGAATGAGAGCATTGCAGCTTGCCAAGCCCGGAGACCGTCTGTCGATCCTGTGCCTTGGCGCCCATTCGGATGATATCGAAATCGGCGCGGGAGCGACGCTGCTGGATCTGATCGAGCGGGGTATCAAGCTGGACGTGCATTGGTGCGTTCTAAGCGGTGGCGCCATACGGGAGGCTGAGGCGAGAGCGTCGGCAGCTGACTTCTTGTGCGAGGCGGCATCCGCGAATATCGAGGTGCTGTCATTTCCCGACGGATTTTTCCCGGAAAGGGGAGAAGCCATCAAGGAATGGTTTGAATCGCTGAAGCGGCGGGTCGAGCCCGACGTCATTCTGACGCATCGCAGGGATGATGCTCATCAGGACCATCGTCAGGTCTGCCGCCTGACCTGGAACACGTTTCGTGATCATCAGATTCTGGAATATGAGATCCCGAAGTGGGATGGCGACTTCGGTCAACCCAACGTTTACATGCCGGTGTCGGCGGCGGCGCTCGATCGTAAGATTGAACTCCTGCTCAAGCATTTCGGGACGCAGCGATCCAAGCAGTGGTTCGATGCGGACACCTTTCGCGGCCTCGCACGGATTCGGGGCATGGAGTGCAGGGCTACGGAACGCTTCGCCGAGGCATTTTTTGGACGAAAGTTGACACTGATCTGACGATGGTTGCGCGGATGTCACGCAGCCGGTGAATTTCTGATTGCAGGGTGTATCTCAAGGCGCACGATATGAGCACGCTATTTTCAAGCATCTTTCGCGCTGGTGACCTGGTGGAGGTCAGAAGCAAGGAGGAGATCCTCGCGACGCTGGATGCCAACGGCCGCCTGGAGGAAATGCCCTTCATGCCCGAGATGCTGAAGCATTGCGGCAAGAGGCTTCGCGTCGGCAAGCGAGCTCACAAGACCTGCGATCCCGCGCTCGGTATCGGCGGGCGCAAGATGCTGAACACGGTCCATCTCGAGAACATTCGCTGCAACGGCGCGGCTCATGACGGCTGTGAGGCAGCCTGTCTGATATTCTGGAAGGACGCCTGGTTGAAGCCGGCGGGCGAGAAAACGCCGTCGCCAGATGGCGCTGACAAGCCGTTCAGGTCAGGCGGCTGCAGCGAGGATACGCTGTGGAGCACGATCAAGCATCCGCCGAAGGTCGGCGAAACCGAGCCGACCTACGTTTGCCAGAACACACAGGTCAAATTCGCCACGCAACCCCTGAAGTGGTGGGATCCGCGTCAGTATGTCGAGGACTACACTTCGGGTAACGTTCGGTTGCAGGACCTCGTCGCCGGATTGACGTTCTCGGTCTGGCGCACGGTCACCGAAGCAGGGCTCGGCATTGGCACCGCGATGCGCTGGATCTACGACACATTCCAGCGCATGAGAGGTGGCGTGCCTTATCCGATCAGGCCCGTCGGTGTGCCGGAGGGTAGCAAGGTCCCGCAGTCCCGGCTTGATCTGCAGGTGGGCGACGTCGTGCGCGTCAAGCCGTACAAGGACATCCTCGAGACACTGGACAGCAATTACCGCAATCGCGGCCTGTATTTCGATCCGGAGATGGTGCCGTTCACCGAGCGCGAGTACGAGGTCGAGAGGCGTCAAAAGCAAATCATCGACGAAGGCTCATGCAAGATGGTCCGTTTCAAGACGGACGCGATCATCCTGAAGGATGTCGTGTGTGAGGCGCGCTATGCGATCTGCCGCCGCTTCTGCCCGCGCGCCATCTATCCCTATTGGCGAGAAATCTGGCTTGAGCGGGTACCTCAAGGCCAGAATCCAGCGAATTGAACGGGAACGGCGCGTGCATCGGAACGAACGTACCGATCAGTATTTTGCGGACAACAAGCCATATTCTGGCCTTGGCCGCAGGTCGCTGCACAGCGGCGTAGCGTTCATTGCTGCGCGTGGACTGAATATCTTCGTTCAATTGGCCTCGACGATCGTGCTGGCGCGACTGCTCGGACCGCACGATTTCGGGTTGGTGGCCATGATGCTGGCCCTGATCGGCTTCGCGCCCCTTTTCGTCGATCTCGGGATGAGCGAGGCCTCCGCCCAGCGGCGCAGCATCTCACGAGCCGAGGTCAGCACGTTGTTCTGGCTGAACGTTCTGATCGGCGTCGTGCTGGCTGTCGTGCTGGCTGCGTCCGGTCGGTGGATAGCGCGTGCCTTCGGCGAGCCATCGCTCGCGGGCATGGCATTGGCATTGTCGGTGACCTTCCTGATGATGGCCTTGTCGACGCAACACTATGCGCTGATGCGTCGGGCAATGCAGTTTCGCCGCATCGCGATGATCGACATATCGGCGAACATCATCGGAAGCGCTGCAAGCGTCGGACTGGCGCTTTCGGGCTGGAGCTACTGGGCGCTGATCGCCAAGCCGATCATAACATCGGCCTTGACCGTCGTGGGAGCCTGGACCGCCTGTCGATGGATCCCAGGCAGGCCCGGACTTACGCCAATGGTCAAGGAACTGCTGCGGTTCGGGCTGGGAGTCACCGGCTTCACCGTGACAGATTGCTTCGCTCGTTCAGCGGACAGAATCGCGATGGGGTATTTCCTCGGGGCAGGGCCGCTTGGCTATTTTCAGAACGCCTTCACGATCTACAACAACCTGCTGTCGATTCTCAGTGAGCCGCTGCATAACATCGCGGTTTCGGGACTGAGCAAGCTCCAGCACAGTGCGGCCGAATTGAAGCGTTCCTGGGAAGGCGCGCTTTCATTGCTTTGCTACTTTTCGGGACCTGCCTTCGCGGCCCTGGCCGTGAGCGCTCATGACATCGTGATCGTGCTTCTCGGAGAAAAATGGTCTCCCGCGGGCCCCCTGCTCTGTATCCTCGCCATTCGCGGCATTGCAGACTGCATCGAGCGAACTCTCGGTTGGGTCCATGTCGCTGTCGGGCGTCCAGATCGGTGGATGCGATGGGGCATCTTCAGTGCAATCTGCCAATTGGTTGCGCTTGCAGCTGGACTGCCGTTCGGCGTGATCGGAGTGACGATCGCCTACACGGTCACCATGTTCGTGCTGTTCGTTCCAGCGCTGGTCTACGCCGGCAGGCCTGTCGGGATCACAATCGGGGACGTCCTGCGCGCGACAGCGCCGCAGACCATTGCTGCGCTGGTCGCCGTCGCGGTCGCCTCCTCGATACAGGACGCATTCCTGCAGGAATTGCCGCGGTTGCTGCGAATTCCCGTCGCGAGCGTGATCTGTGTGACGGCCTACCTGACCGTCGTGATCGGGGTCTTCAGGATCACGCGGCCACTGCAACTCGCGTGGTCGTTGCTACGCGACTTCGGCATTGTACGACTGCAAGTCAACTCCTGATCCTGGATTACGCCCATGACCTCCGTTGAGCGCTTCCTGATTAACTTGGACACCTGGCCCGCCGGGGCATTCCTGAGGATCGGCCTCGGCCTTTGCATTCTGCCGGTGTTCCGACTGCTGTCCGGCGGCGACGATCGTATCGTGGTCGCGTTGACGATGTTTCTTGCCTTGCTGCTCACGCTTCGCCTTGTGCCGGCCGTGTGCCGACGTGTCCTTCCGTTTTCGCGCGAAGCGAAAGATCTGTGGTTCAAGCGTCGCAATCTTGGCAAGAGGTACGACTCCTACCAGTGGCAAAAGCTCTTCTGGATGGGTCTGGGCATGCTGCCCGACGCACTGATCTCTGGTGGATTGGGGCGCGGTGAAATCGTGCTGCTTGCGATCTGTACGATCGGCGGCGGAGCAGGGTTGCTGCTTTGGCGCAAGACCGGCCAGCTCAGCGTCGGTGTTGCCACTGCGAAAGCGACAAAGTTGCCGCCGGCCGCGGTCGCGTCGACGCCGCCCTAGGACCGGGCCGCCCTACATTACGGGAGCCTGCGGCACTCGGTGAACCTGTCGCCGTCCGGCGTTTCCGCCCTCTCGAGGCAATGAGCCTTATCGGTAACCTTGCCGGCTACGACAAAGTCGTAGGCCTGGTTTTTGAAGACCAGCACGTAACGGCCGGGTGAGAGGACGAGATCTGGGTTCACTGGCTGCAGCTCGACCATCTCGCGGCTTTCAGGGACCGGCGCTACGGTCAGGTCGACGGAAACGGACCGGATAGCCCAGGCATCGTTGGCCATAGCGACTGCCGGTGACGACGGTGTTCGTGCCACCTGGGCGAGAATGCGCAATTGTGCGTTGTCGGGCGCGCTTGTCATAAGCTCGCGCTGATACGCGACAAACGAAAGCGGGCCGTGCGGCACCACAACCGTGCCCGGCTTCGTGGTCAATACCGACACGGCGATCCGGCTGTCGGGAAGGCGGATGTTCATCGGCTCGAGCCGGATCATCCGCCCGATGCTTGACGCAAAAATCCCATATGTCGTCGGCAGTGAACGTGCGGGTGGAGCGGGCGCGGCTGCTTCGATCGGAGCACGATGTACGAACGTGGCAATTGCCGGTTTCAGCTTGCGTCTGCTTTGCGGTGGCGACTGAACGGGCGTCGCGTTCGAATGGCTGACAACCTGGGGTGTTGTATTGAACACGGATGCAACATTGCCCCGCATGAGCATTCCAGTGCCAATCGCCAGCAGAACCGCTGTCGGAGCAAGGAACCACACAAAGTTGCGCACTTTCCATTCGCTGGTGATGGAACGTCGGTCTCGCGGCGAGCTCTGAAGTTCTTCCGCGATCAGCTTGTCGATCAGTATGATCTGCTGTTTCTGCACCGCGACGCTCGCCTCGGCGGTGCTGGTGTGCACGGGCGGTTGCACTGCTGGACGGATTGATGCCGGCGGCACCGAGTTCGGACCTGGGTCCGCGGCCGGACTGAATCCCTCTCCTTCATCTGCTTCGGGCGTGTACGAGGCAACGGCTGAGCCGGCATGCGAGTCCGGTGGCGCTGGCTGCGTGTCGTTGTCGGATTCCTTCGCTGAAGCATCGTTTGGATCGGCCGCAGAGGAGACGGACCCGTCGTCTGGTCCGGCATCAGGCGGAGCCACATTTGTCCAGCGGCCGATGTTCTCCGCGGCCTCATTCAGGCGCAGACTGACCTCATCCTGCGGGAGCACGATCGGCTGCAGGTGTTCCAAGTCGGGGACCGGGTGGGCTTCATTCGTCGGCCCACCGCCTGGCAAGCTCGGATTGTCGCCGAGGATCGTCGGTTGCTTGTCGGTCGGACTGTCTGGCGGCGGCTCGGCGGGATTTCGTTCCGGATTTACGGGCTCGCGCAGGCGGGCTTCGACGAATTGCGTCCAGGCGCCACGCCGTCGCAGAGGTGCAGCAAGCCTGTCTGCCTGACGTGGCAAGGGCGGCGCATTGAGGATGGCCGCCTGAGCCGAGGGGAGCTGACTGGAGCGTTTCATGCCTGGATACGCAGCTTGACGTTTGTCCGCCATTGCGGACGTTCGCGACACCCTGGCGATCATATGAAAAGGATCGCCGACCTGCCGGGATGTAGCAGCCGCCGCTTAACAGGCCGTTAACCATAAACCGGCGGAAACGCCGCATTGCTCCGCACCACGCGAGGGCGACGATTTCAGGCGGCCGCTGGCAGCTCAAAGGATCCGGCGATCTGGCGCAGACGGTTGGCTCGTGCGCGCATCTGATCGGTATGAGCAATACCGAGGATGTCGAATACCGTCTGTATGCGGTAGAGCCAATCGTGCCTCAGCGCGGCTTCCCGGACGTTTGCGTTCTGAACCGCTCGCAGTCGCGCCGGGTCTGCGTCCAACGCTTCGAGGATCTGGCAAATGTCGGGCGAATCGAAGGGTACATGAATGACGGCGTCGGGCCAGTCGAACTGCCGTGCAAACTCTTCGGTGCGCGGCGCTTCTCCAACCATCACCGCCCCGGCTGCAGCGCCTTCATAGTAGCGAGCGGAAATCTCATCACGGCCGGCCGTGAATTCCGGGTTGTTGACGTGACTGCGATTGGCAATGAAATAGCGGCTGCGCTGCAGGATATTCGCAATCATGATGCGGTGTTCTTCCGGATTGTCGACCCGGAACGTCCTTTCTTTTCGGTTCGAACCGCTCGCCGCCACAGTGTCGTAGTAGTAGAAGAAGCGCTCTCTCTCGGCGCCGGCCAGCAACGCGGCGTGGGTCGTCGCCGAACGACGCCCGATGTTGCACACGGCGATCGATCGCTGCTGCTCGGGCCTCGGCGCGAACCGCTCCACGTCGACCGCCAGCGGCAGATAGCTGCACGGTCGACCTGCTATTCGCGCAATCTGCGGTGCGCAGTGATGCAGGCCGACGAATATATGATCAAATCCGGATAGGAGCTCGACCAGATACTCCGGGATGTCGTCTGCCCAGACTTCAGTGATGAAGCATGCGGCCTTGCGACACCGTTTGCGCCAGTCGGGAATCGCGGCGAGTGAGTGAAGTTGATACGCATTGCTGAAGATCGGGAAGAACAGTTCGTAATCACGTTGCAGCCGCAGTTGCGGCGGGGAGGGTGCCAGCACACCTGCCAGTTTGGTCGATCCTGATGCAAGGCGCGTCCACTTGTAGACCCGTCGCGAGAACTCCAGCGCAGCGCGATTTTGAACATCGAACCGATCGGCGCGCGTCATCGCCGCCAAATTGTCCTCGAACTCATAGCTGAGGCAAAATGCAACAAGATCGGAAATCCGACGCTGCGAGAGGAGTAAAACCTTGCCTTCCACGAGGCGCTGCCTCCGACCTATCAAATGCCGGAAAGTGCCGGCCACACGACTTCCGGAATCTCTCGACCAGGAGCGAGTTGCGCGTTGATCGTCGTCACGATGCGCGCAATGGCGCCAATCAACGCTAGTCCAGATACGCTATTTAATCTTGTTTTGTACAAGTTTTACCGAAATTGGATAATGCGAGCCTGTGGGGTTCATTGCACGCGCATTGGCATTCCCGCCGTGCCGTTCCGAATGCAAGCACGAGGATGCATCGGCGAAGATTTGCGAACGGTACAGCGAATCCGCGTTAACCTGGAGAAGTTAAATCTGGAACTCGCTGGCAGTAGCGAAGAACGTCAGCGGACAATGACTGAGTGCGCGTTAACCCGAAAAGGTTAAATCTGGAACCGCCTGACAACAGCCGGCTTCGATGATGCGCAACGCGCTCTGCGGCAACTCCGAGAATTAGCTATAAATTTCATTTAACATGTGCCGAGCCAACGTTGGCGATGAACGCGTCGGGAAAATCCGGTAGCGTGCCGCATCATTTCGAAACGACAAAAATATTCAACACGGCAAATCATTGAACACAGGCGGCGTCGGGGTTCATGCGTATTCTTAGCGTATTTGGTACTCGTCCAGAGGCGATCAAAATGGCACCGCTTGTGCTTGCGCTGGGCGAAGCAGAAGGAATTGATACGCGCGTCTGCGTGACGGGCCAGCATCGTCAGATGCTCGATGATGTGATGTCGGCCTTCTCGTTGAAGGCTGACTACGACCTGAACATCATGCGACCGAACCAGTCGTTGAGCGAAGTGTTCAGCGCGGTCATGACCGGAATCGATCCGATCATCGCCGACTACAATCCGGACTACGTTCTTGTACAGGGCGACACCGCAACCAGTACGGCGGCTGCACTTGCCGCGTTCTTCCGGTCGGTCAGTGTCGGGCATGTCGAAGCGGGATTGCGAACCGGCAATCTCATGAGTCCGTGGCCGGAGGAGGCCAATCGGCGGGTCACTGCCGTCGTTACGACGAGGCATTATGCACCGACGTCGCGGGCGCGTTCTGCCCTGCTGAAGGAGGGGTATCCGCCAGACGCCGTCATTGTCACCGGCAATACCGTGATCGACGGACTGCTTCGTATGGCTTCAAATATCTCTCAACCGGGCGAGCTTCGTCGGTCGCTTGAAGCGAAATACTCATGGCTCGATACCTCGAAGCGGCTCATCCTCGTGACTGGACATCGGCGCGAGAGCTTTGGATCCGGGTTCCGGCAAATCTGCGAGGCATTGAAGACGATCAGTCGGCGGGACGATATTCAGATCGTCTATCCCGTCCATTTGAATCCGAACGTGCGCGGGCCGGTGTTCGACCATCTGCGCGATGCGTCGAATATCTTCCTGATCGAACCCCTTAACTATCCCGAGTTCGTCTACCTCATGACGCGTTCGTATCTCATCCTCACGGATTCCGGTGGAATTCAGGAGGAGGCGCCGGCGCTTCGGAAGCCCGTGCTTGTCATGCGAGATACCAGCGAGCGCATGGAGGCCGTTGACGCCGGCGTCGCTCGCCTGGTCACCACCGATCCGGTTCGCATTGTTGCAGGCGTCGAGCGCCTGCTCGATGTGCCAGCGGAGCACGAAGCCATGTCTCTCGGTGCCAATCCGTTCGGTGAGGGGCGCGCCAGCAAACTGATCGTGCATGATCTTCTGAATGTCCGTCGGCCGAAACATCCAGCTGATGGCATAGCGAGCGTCAATCTTTTGTCGAATGCCGAGATGCATACGAAACCGCCGTCGCCGGTTCCCCAACCGGCCCACTGATCAAACGAAGCCATGGACACCAGAACCAATCAATTGGTTATTCAGGAATACGGCCAGCCACTTGCGGAAGACTATGGTCCGCCTGCGGCGGGCCGTCCCGCTTTCGGCTTATGGGACATTGTCGACGTTCTGCGCCGCGAATGGCGGTTGCCCGTTATCGGGCTGTTGATTGGGCTGGCGGTTGCCGTGGCTTCCGTTGTGGTCATGAAGGCGCCCTACAAGAGCAGTGCACGCATCCTCATCGATCGAAGTCTCAATCGTTATCTGCAGACGAACAAGATCGTAGATCAGCCGACGATGGATGAAGTGGAGGTCGGCAGTCAGCTCTACGTACTGTCATCAGACAGGGTCCTGCTTCCGGTTATTCGCTCGCTGGGTCTGGCCAGTGATGGCGAGTTTGCCGGGCGATCTGCACTTGGCAGCGCCACAGACGGGAACTCCAGCACGGCGGAAGCCACTGCAGCCGCTGAACGAGCGGCGCTCGAATCTCTGCTGAAGCGGGTGACTGTTGCACGTGAGGATGTCGCGAACGTTATCAACGTAACGGTCGAGTCGCAGAGCGCGGAGAAGGCCGCGAAGATCGCCAACGGAATCGTGGATAGCTATCTCGAGTCCCTGCAGGACGCAAAGCTGAAATCAACGCAGAAGGTGAGTAAGTGGCTGCAGGAGCGGCTGATCGAACTGAAGAAGCAGGTGGCCGATGCTGACAAGGCGCTGCAGGACTTCAAGACGGCTAACAATCTCAGCAGCACTGGCGCTCAGGATACCGAGCTCCTGGCAAGTCTGAATACCCAGCTGATGAATGCCAAGTTCGCGGCAGTTGAAGCAAAGGAGCGTCTCGACCGGATCAAGCGGACAGAGGCAAACGGGATTCCGTCGGCCGTGTCGACGGACGCGCTATTCAACGACAAGCGAGCGGCGGTCATCAACTTCGCACTCAACAACAGCGAACTTGCACGTCTCCGCACGCAAAAGCGCGATCTTGCGTCTCGGCTTGCGGAGATGGAAGCTCGCGTCGGTCGCAAGCACGCGGCTGTCGTCAAGCTTCGTGCGCAGCTCAACGGCGTTGACGCCGCCATTCGGTCCGACGAGGGGCGCATTACCGATTCCTACGCCAGCGAATACGAAGTCGCTAGGGCACGACAGACTGAACTCGAAGACACCGCCGCGAAGCTTTCCGCGGAAACCGGAAGCCAGCTGCGCGAACTCGAGAGCGCTGCCGAGGCGCTGCGCAATCTCTATAGCGGATTCCTGCAAAAGCATAAGGAGATCGAGGCGGCGCAGGCGGAGACGCTTCCGGCCCAAAGTGCGCAGATCATCACGAGAGCGGTTCCGCCGCTGACAAAGAGTTCCAAGAAAACCCTCGTCGTGGCGGCAGGCAGCATTGTTCTCGGTCTGTTTCTCGGCATAGGCTCTGCCTTCGGACGTGAATGGATGGCGGATGTGTTCCGTACGCCCAAGGCCGTCGAACAGGTGACCGAGATGCGGTGCATCGGACTGCCCTTCGTCTATGCTGGTCAATTGCCAATCGAGGAGCATGTCCTTGCTGCCCCCTTCTCGCGCTTCGCGGAAGGTTTTCGCAATGTGAAGGCGATGCTCGACCTTTCGTCCGCCTTGACCGGGGGCAAAGTCATCGGCGTCGTGTCGGCGGTTTCGAAAGAGGGAAAGACTGTCGTTGCCGCCAATCTTGCCGCGCTCATATTGTCGTCCTCTGGATCGCGCACGCTGTTGATCGATGCCGACCTTCATCTCCGGAATCTCACGACTGCACTGTCCCCGGATGCGAAGGTCGGGCTTTTCGAAGCGCTGGAAGATCCCTCCCGTCTTGGCGAGTTTGTTTGCAAGCGACCGCATTCGGGGCTGGATGTCCTGCCGAATGCCTGCGCGCTTCGGATTCCCAACGCTGCTGAACTCCTGGGCTCGCGGGAAATGGAAAACCTGCTCGCCGTCGCACGGAAGTCCTATGACTACATTGTGGTGGAGGTGGCGCCGATCATGTCGGTCGTCGATGCAAGGCTGATCGAGCGCTTCATCGATGAGTTCGTCTTCGTTGTGGAATGCGGTCAGACCAAGCGCACGAGCGTGCTCGAAGCGTTGTCGGTAACGCAGCTCATCCGTGAGCGCGTGTCGACCATTGTGCTCAACCAGATCGATCCCGTCGAGCTTAGAACCATCGAGGCAAGAAATGGCGTCAGGTCCGAAGGATATTACCGGGAGTAGACCTGTGGACGAGCTTGACAGGCGCGCTTCAGGTGTTCCGCACAGCGCCACGCCGCGCAGGTATGTGCTGATTTCGCCCTGCCGCGATGAGGGAGCCTATCTCTGCCGTACGCTGGACAGCGTGGCTGAACAGTCGGTGCCGCCTGCGCTGTGGATCGTCGTTGACGACGGATCCACCGACGAGACGCCACGGATTCTGGAAGAGTATGCGGCGCGGTTGCCTTATCTGCGCGTCGTGCGCCGCCATGACCGAGGCCATCGGCGGGTAGGGCCCGGCGTGATTGAGGCGTTTTATGATGGTCTCGATCAAGTGTCGCTCGGCGACTTCGGCTATTTGTGCAAGCTTGATATGGATCTCGACCTGCCGCCTCGCTACTTCGAGCTGCTGATGCAGCGAATGGAGGATAATCCACGTATCGGGACGACCTCAGGCAAACCTTGGTTCGTTCATCCCCAAACCAGTGATCTCGTGCCCGAGGTCTGCGGCGACGAAATGTCGGTTGGGATGACGAAATTCTATCGGGTTGAGTGCTTCGAGCAGATCGGAGGATTCGTGCGACAAGTCATGTGGGATGGCATCGATTGCCACCGCGCCAGAATGCTGGGCTGGATCGCGGAGAGCGTCGATTCAGAGCCAATCCGGTTCGTCCACCTTCGTCCGCAAGGGGCCAGCCAGAAGAGCATCTGGGCAGGCAGAATTCGTGCTGGCTTCGGTCAGTATTTCATGGGCACTTCGCCGTTTTACTATCTGGCGGTGGCGGCTTCCCGTCTTCGCGCGCACCCAATGTTCATCGGAAGCATCGCGATGCTTTGGGGTTACTTCAGCAGCTGGGCAAAGGGGTTGCCGCGCTATAATGACCTCGAGTTCAGACGTTTTCTTCGTACGTATCAGCACGCGTGCCTGAGACTGGGTAAACGAGCTGCCACGGCTCGCCTGGACGCCGAGCAAGTGGCTCGGTGGCAAGCCAGCCGGCAATCGCCGCAGGGGAGTTGAGCAGATGAAGCAACACGCGAGCCTATTGGGCGTCGAATTTGATGCGGTTACGCTCGATCAGGCGGCGCAGCGCTGTGTCGATATCTGTCTCCGCTCGAACAGTTCTCACGTCGTGATGACGATCAATGCGTCGCATCTCTGCATGATGCGGCGAGACGTGGAGTTGGCGCACGCATGTTCCGCGGCCGATATGACGGTGGCGGACGGTATGCCGGTGGTTTGGGCAATACGAGCGTCAGGTCAACACATGCCGGAACGCGTGGCCGGCATCGATCTGATGGAAGGACTTTTAAGGGGGGCCGCGTCCAACGGACTTTGTGTCTATTTTCTAGGGGCGCACCAGCAAGTCGTCGAAAAGCTCGTGCGGGTCTGCGAGGCGCGCTTTCCGCAGCTGAAGATCGCTGGTTTTCGGAACGGCTACTTCGGTCCGGACGAGCACGAAATTATCGTCGATGAGATACGAGCCAGCGGCGCCCACATTCTCTTTATCGGCTTGCCGTCCCCGTTCAAGGAGGTATGGAGTGAACGCTATCGGGATCGGCTGCAAGTTCCCGTCATTCTGGGGGTCGGCGGCAGCTTCGACGTCTTGGCCGGCTTTATCAGGCGCGCTCCTCGGCTATTCCAATCGCTCGGTCTCGAGTGGTTCTGGCGCCTGATGATGGAGCCGCGCAAGTTATGGCGGCGATATCTTTCCACCAACAGCGAGTTCATCTGGCTGGCGCTCCGCGAAGTGGTGGCGCGCAGGGCTTACGCCGTCCGTCCGGGAAGAGCGATCGCCGGATCGGCAAGCGTGGTGCGGAGAGACGACCGAAAAGTGGGTACGGAACGCAGGGTAGCTGATCGGCGAATTCTTGTCCGGCGAAGGAGCAACGTGCGGGATTCGCAGGTTCCGATACCCGATCGCCGGCGCGGCATAGAGCGACGTATCTCAGAGCGTCGGGCACGGACGGCTAATGCTCTCAAGGGTATCGAGGTGAGCGCCTGATGTATCGGCTGACCGACCAGGATCACTGATCCAAGCAGGCGGCTAAGCGATTCGCTTCATGGCGCAAGCGCGGGAAGCATCAAAGTGATTAAACCGCCAAGCAGTACCGATTCCTTCGGGTACGATAACGCAGACCAACCCATAGTCGTTAAGCTAAAGCCTGATGTGTACGTATTTGGGTATGAGTTCTGCCACGTTCTGCAAACGCTGATCAAACACGGCTGCGTGCCCGCCGAGCTCATCTATGAGGACGGAGGGGCGCTCATCCTTATTTTTGATCCCAATGAGAAGAAAGCGGAACTATGGTCAGGATGGTGGAGGTGCGACAAACCCGACATTTACTCCATCATTGAACCAGAGCATCGCGGGCTCGTGAATCAAATATTCGAAACCTCAGACGCCTTCATGGAGTTTTCCAATGCTCGATCTCCTCAGATTGAGCTGATCCCAGGCCAGATCCAAAAGATTCAAAGATCGGGGGCTGCGGTTTTCCGCGGAGACGCTCCCCTTCGTCCTCGACCTCTATGAAGAGCTGCTTCCGCACAGCGCGCATTGGAGGCGTTTTTCTGAGTGTTGGGAATGGCGGCAACGCTCCCCCGCTACCACGGGCTATGAATCTCGCCACGCCAAGCGTCGATCCTCCACCATTGCACAATCCAGACCGCCTCGGCGCTCAGGAATTTGAGGTTGAAGCAAGCCGAGGCGGAGCACCGCTGTCGGTCATTTCGAACAGCCTGTTGTGACCCTCGTTACGGCTCAGCCGGATAAGCCGGCTTTGCGCAAGCCGTCGAGGAAGTGCTCGCGTTCGGCAGAAATTCTGTACCTTTCTGCCCGTGCTCGAACGAGATCGAGGGTGTTCGCTGGCGGCGTTGCGCCGTTCGCGCTCATTTCTCGACAACGTTCCGTGACGAACGCTTCGGCTTCGGATCGCGCTTCGCTGAGCCGACCCATCTGCGCATAACAGGCGGCAAGCAGACTGTGCGACCAGCGGTCGGGGGATCGCGCCTCCATCAGCGTCTTGACTGCTTCATCGTACTGGCGCCCGGAATAGAGCGCGAGCGCGTGGTACCAGTGGTACAGATTGGGCGGGAAGGGATTCAGTCGTTTGGCCGCACCGATCCATGTGAGGGCCTCTCGCCACCGTCCCCAGTAGACCAGAATGTTCGCGAAAACGGCGGCGACGTCGGCGTCGTTTGGATTGAGCGCGAGAGCCCGGCTGAAATGGATTTCGGCCTTGGCGTCCTCGCGACGCAGGAACAGCAATTGCGCGAAGACGCCATGGGCCCAGGCGTCGCCGCCGTCGATGTCGAGCGCGGTCTCGATCTCGCTCAGCGCGTCGTCGAGCTTCGCCATGCCGGGCGATTCGAGAAACACGTCGCAGACGATAGTCCAGGCAATGTTGACGTGAGCGCGGGCATATTGCGGATCGAGCGCGACGGCGTCCCGGAAAAACTGCCTGGCTTCCGCCATGCCCTTCACCGTCAATTGACGCCACCGCTCGTTGCCCAGCAGAACCAGGTCATAGGCGGTGATGCTCGGGGTCGGCTTGCGTCTGGCGATCTCGCGGCCGGCGTCCTCGAGCCGGCCCGGAAGGGCTGCGACGATTGCGCGGACGATCTCGTCCTGCAGGGCGAAGATGTCCTCGAGTTCGCGGTCGTAGCGCTCGGTCCAGAGATTGTAACCGCTGGCGCCATCGAGAAGCTGGACGGTCACCCGCATCCGGCTGCCGATCTTGCGCACGCTTCCTTCGGCCACGTACCTGACGCCGAGTTCGCGGCCGACTCGCTTGATCTCGGGCGTCTTGCCCTTGTAGGCGAAGCTGGAGTGGCGGGCGACAACGAACAGCGAGCGGAAGCGCGACAGTTCGGCGATGATGTCTGCCGTGATTCCGTCGGAAAAATATTCCTGCGCGGCATCGCCGCTGAGATTCGAGAACGGTAGCACCGCAAGCGACGGCCCATCCGGCACCGTCGGTGCCGGCGAGGTGGGCAGGCCGGCGCCGGATTCGGCAGCGACCAGTGGCCCGACGTAACGGTAGCCGCGGCGCGGCAGGGTCTCGATCCAGGTCGCGCCGCCCTCTACGTCGGCAAATACCCGCCGCAGAGCGGCGATCTGCACAGTCAGGTTGCTCTCCTCGATCGCAAGCCCCGGCCACGCCGCCTGCATCAATGCGTCCTTGGAAACCGGCGTTCCGGCCTGCTCGACAAGCAGGCGAAGCAGCGTCACCGCGCGCCGCCCGAGCGCGACCGGTTCGGACTCTCGAAACAACATCACGGCTTCCGCGTCGAGGCGGTAGGGGCCGAATTCGTGGATCGTCGCCATGGTTCGGGAGACTACATTTTTTGCATCTTTTTCGGAACAGATTCAGGGCCTCCGGGAATTCGGCGCCCCGCTGCCGCTGACGCGCAGCTTTGCGCGGCCGATTTCCGCTTCGCCTTGATCCACCTCGCGCGGCACCTCCGCCAGCCGTTCGCGCCGCCGCGGCGAGGCGACGGCTGCTTGACAATGTAAGTAAGAATATTATTACAATCTGCTGCTTTCGGAGAACGCTTTGATGCTGCAGACCAAGCGAAGCTATAGCGGAATGGTGACCGCGCCGCATCACCTTGCGGCGCAGGCCGGGCTCGCCGTCCTCTCCGAAGGCGGCAATGCGGTCGAGGCGATGATTGCGTCCGCCGCCACGATCGCGGTGGTCTATCCCCATATGAACGGCCTCGGCGGCGACAGCTTCTGGCTGGTCGGCCGGGCGGGCTCCGCACCGGTCGGAATCCAGGCGTGCGGACGGTCGGCGAAGGGCGCCAGCCGCGCCTGGTATCGCGAGCATGGCTGCAGCACCATCCCAAGCCGCGGACCGCTCGCGGCACTCACCGCCGCCGGGACCGTCGATGGCTGGCAGAAGGCCTATGAGCTCAGCCGCGATCGCCATGGGGGGCGCATGCCGCTGTCGCGGCTGCTCGAACCCGCGATCGGCTACGCCGCCGATGGCGTCGCCGTGACCCAGACCCTGCACGACAACACCTCGAAGAAGCGCGCTGAGCTGCAGGATGTGCCGGGCTTTGCCGATGTCTATCTGCCGCAGGGCGTTCCGCTTGCAGTCGGCGCGCGGTTGCGGCAGCCGCGCGTGGCAGACACGTTGCGGCAGCTGGCGCAAGCCGGCCTTTCCGATTTCTATCGCGGCGACCTGGCGCGTTCGATGGCCGCTGATCTCGAACGGCTCGGCAGCCCGCTCCGCCTATTCGATCTGGAGCAGCATCAAGCCGCGCTGGTGACACCGCTGTCGGTCGATGTGGCCGGGCACAAGGTGTTCAACATGCCGCCGCCGACGCAGGGCCTGGCCTCGCTGTTGATTCTTGCGCTCTATGCCCGGCGCATGGCGAAGGAGGCGGACGGGGTCGATCATCTGCACCGGCTGGTCGAGAGCACGAAGGCGTCGTTCCGCATCCGCAATCGCTACGTGACCGATCCCGACTACATGGCGCGGTCGGTGGCCGAGTTTCTCACCGACGAGTCCATTGCGGCGCTCGAAAAGACGGTCGCCGTCGATCATGCAGCGCGCTGGCCTGACCCGCCGGCCCAGGGCGATACGGTCTGGCTCGCTGCGACCGACCGGAACGGCCTTAGCGTCAGCTTCATTCAGAGCATCTATTGGGAGTTCGGCTCGGGCGTCATCCTGCCCCAAAGCGGGGTCACCTGGCAGAACCGTGGGACGAGCTTCGGTCTCGCCGAGACCGATATCAACCGCCTGGAACCTGGGCGGCTGCCGTTCCACACCATTCAGCCCGCAATGGCTGAACTCAGCGACGGCCGGCTGTTGTCCTACGGCACGATGGGCGGCGAAGGGCAGCCGCAAACCCAGGCGGCGATCTTCACCCGCTACGCGTTGCACGGTCAGGACCTTCAGTCGACAGTGACCGCGCCGCGCTGGCTGCTCGGTCGCACATGGGGCGAGGAGAACAACAATCTCAAGATCGAATCGCGTTTCGATCCTGCCGTCGTCGACGCGCTGCGGGCGCTCGGCCACGACATCCAGGTGGTCGGTGCGTTCGAGGAATTCATGGGCCACGCCGGCGCAATCGTCTGGCACCCGGATGGACTGCTCGAGGGCGCCAGCGATCCTCGCAGCGACGGCGTCGTCGCTGCCCGGTGAAGCGAGCACCCTTAGCGCTCACCCGCAGACTGTTCGGAATTTGCCGCGCGCGAGCTAGCGTGCGGCGCCGGCCGGTGTTCTGGCTGCGGACGGTTTCCGTTTTCCCTCGCTTGCGGCCGCCGTCGCCGTCAACCAGGTCATGATCACGTCCAGCGCGTGGTGGCGACGTTTCTCCAGCCAGTCCGGCTCTCCCAGATCCTTGTCGAACATCGCCGACAGCGTGTAGCGGTTGGAGACATGAAAATAGCTCATGGCCGTGATCGTGACGTAGAGCTGAACCGGATCGACGTCGCTGCGGAACGGCCCGACCGCAAGGCCCCGGCGAAGGATATTTTCGATGCTCGCGACCAAGGGTAGCGTGAGGTCGGCGATCTTGCGCGATTTGCGCAGGTTACGCCCACGCTGCAGGTTCTCATTGTTGATCAGGGCGATATAGTTCTGGTGCGCTCCGAAAAAGGTGAACGTGAAGTTGATCAGCTCGCGCATGGCCGCGACCGGATCGAGGTCGTCGAGCTTGAGTTGCTGTTCGGCCGCGCGGATCTCGGTGTAGACGTGCTCGAGCACGGCGAGATAAAGGCCGTTCTTGTCGCCGAAATAGGCGTACAGCAACCGCATGTTGGCTTTGGCGCGTTTCGCGATGGCTTCAACCCGAGCTCCGCCAATGCCGTTGCGGCAGAATTCGAACGTCGCCGCGTGCAGGATCGCTTCCTTGGTCAACGCGGAATCGCGTGCCCGTCTGCCGCGTGTGGCGCTGCGGGCCGGGCTGGTCGATGCTGTCGTTTCAGTCACGGGACAAGCTTTTCTCAGGTTGTACGAGCCCAGCGCGGACAATATGCCCCCGCCCATCATGTTCAACGGGATGCGGGGCCCTGCCGTGCAGGCTCGCGGGATTGAGATCGCTATTGCGGTGGCTCGTCAAGGGGTAACCTTCCCGATGTTCCGGTCTCCACATCCACATCAACGCGCCGACGTCACGACCGTGCCGCCATGCGCGACGAGGCGCCCATTCTTGTAGACGTCGCGCGGCCTGGGCCGGGCCACCACGGCCTCTTGCACGTGCTGCGCGTCGATCACGACGAAGTCCGCCGCCGCGCCCTCGGCCACCCCATAGTCCGGGAGGCCGAGTGCCTGCGCGGCGTTGGTGGTCACCATGTCGAAGGCCGCCGCCAGGTCGGCATCGGTGCTGAAGCCGGAGCGGTAGCCGACGATCATGGCGCGCTCCAGGAGGTCGCCGTCGCCGTAGGGCCACCAGGAATCGCGGATGTTGTCATTGCCGGCGAATATATTGACGCCGGCATCGCGCAGCAGCAACACCGGCGGAAACGCATGCGCTCCGGGCGCGTTGGTCAAAATCGCGACCCCGGCCTCGGCGAGCAGCTGCGCGGTGCGCTGAACCACGTCTCGCGGCACCTCGCCGAGAGCATAGGCATGGCTGATCGTGACCTTGCCGCCGAGCCCGAGGGCCTTGGTCCGACGTGCAATGTTCTCGATCTCGAAAATACCGAGCAAGCCGCCGTCATGCAGGTGAATGTCGATGCCGACCCCGCGCCGATCGGCAATGCCGAAGATGACGTCGAGATGCCCGTCGATGTCGCCATCGTAACCCGCCGGATCGAGGCCGCCGACCAGGTCCGCGCCGGCGCGAACCGCCTCGTCGAGCAATCCGGCCACGCCCGGCGACGTCACGATGCCGCTTTGCGGAAAGGCGACGATCTGGACCGACACCTTGTCGCGGTGCGCGTCACGCGCCGCCATGACCTGCTCGAGATTGCGCAACCCGACCTGAAGGTCGATATCGACGTGGCTGCGCATCCAGGTCGTGCCGTGCGCGACGCAGAGGTCGATCAGCGCGGCCGCCCGCACCGCAATCGGCCTCGCGCCGGCAAGCGCCTCCTTCTCGAACTTGACGCGCTCGCGCACGCTGAAACCGGCGGTGCAGGGGCGGTGGGACTTCCAATCGTCGCCGACGAAGCCCTTGTCGAGGTGGATATGACCATCGACCAGCCCCGGCAACACCAGGCGTCCGGCTAGATCAAGGGTTTCGCCGGCCGCGACCGGCGATTGCGACGCGATCGAGGTGATGCGGCCATCGCGCACGGCGATATCGACGGTGCGCCCATCGACCAATCGGGCGTTTCGAAACAGCGTGTCGGCAGTGCTCACTGGTCGTCTCCGGTTCGTCGCAATGGCGAGGCGATCGGGGCCCGATTCGTTTTCATCATGTTGGGACGATGCCATCGGGCAGCGCGCGCGAGAATGCGGCTATACCTCCGGCGGTGGTGATCCAGATCTCGTCACGCCGCGCCAGGATTGTCTGCAGGGCGCGCCGCAGCGGACGTAGGCGGTGCGGCTGGCCGACCAGATAGGGGTGCAACGCAATTCCCATGACGAGCGATTGCCTTTTCGACTGTGCCAGCATCTCCTCGAACGTCTCGGTGATCATGGCGGCGAACTGCTCGCCGGAGTCCTTGCGACCGACGATCGAAGGGATATCGTTCAACTCCTGCGGATAAGGCACTGAAAGGATGCGGCCGCCGTTCCGCGTCGAGAACCACACCGGCTGATCGTCCATGCACCAGTCGAGCAGGTACTCGTAGCCTGCTTCGGCCAGCAGATCGGGCGTGACCTGTGATTGCGAAATCCAGGGCCCCAGCCAGCCGCGCGGCGGCCGCCCTTCGGCTCGCGCGATGACATCGGTCGCTTCCGCGATCAATTGCCGCTCCTCGTCGGGCGCAAGCACACCCTGGCGCTCGGAATTGGTGCGGCCGTGACCGACAATTTCGTCGCCGCGGGCGCGAAATGCCTCCATGACTTCAGGGCAGTAGTGATAGATGCTGCTGTTTGCGAGCACCGACAGCGGCAGCTTCAGCTCGTCGAACAGCTCGATCAGGCGCCACACGCCGACACGGTTGCCATAGTCGCGCCAGGCATAGTTGAGGACGTCCGGATGCGGACCGCCGGGGCAGAGCTCGGCACCGAGCCCGTCGCCGAATGCGAAATGCTCGAGGTTGAGACCGACGTAGACGGCAAGCCGCCGCCCTTGCGGCCAATTGAAATCCGGGCGTTGCCCGATCGCGCTGTAGCGATAGCGTCCGTGAGCGGCGAGGACCGGTCCGACAGAATCCGAGCGCAGCACGGCTTCCCTGCGCGACAGGCGGTCGCCATCTTCCGCGATCGAGATCAACACGTCGCCGGCCTCGACATTCCTTGGGTCCATCGGAATTTTCCCCGCGCGGTTGATCGCTCGCTTGACATCGGAATATTTTTGAAGAAAGTTTTTACTTCCGTCAAGTCCGCGCATAAGCGGCAGCGGAGGAACTGGCGGCTTCGATGCCGAGGCCGCCATCAGCGGAGGAACACCGAACATGAACTTCAGGAGCATAGTTTCGTCCGGACCTGCGCGTCGTTGGCCGGCTTGGCACGCCGCTGCGACGATCCTGCTGGCCGCGTTGCCGTTCGCGTTCGGCGCGCGCGCGGCCGAACCGATCAAGATCGGCCTGGTGACCGCCCTGTCGGGACAGTCGGCGCGCGCCGGCGAGGCGCTCACCCGCGGAGCGACGATCGCCATCGAGGAAATCAATGCGAAGGGCGGCGTGCTCGGACGTCCGCTCGAGCTCGTCCGCCGCGACGACGAGAGCAATCCGGCCAAAGGGCTGATCGCGGCGCGCGAGTTGATTCAGCGCGAGAAGGTCGCGGTCCTGGTCGGCGGCCTCGACACGCCGGTCGAGCTCGCCATCGTGCCGTTCGTCAACAACGTCAAGGTGCCGTTCGTGGTGCCATGGGCCGCCGGGACCAACATCACGCGGAACGGCGCCCCGTCCAACTACGTGTTCCGCGTCTCGGCCATGGACGATGAGGTCGATAAGGCGATCGTCCAGTTCTCGCGCAAGACGTACAATGCGAAGAAGCCCGGGCTCATCCTGGTCAACAATCCCTGGGGCGAGTCGAACGAGCATGGCCTGAAGGCGGCATTGAAGGCCGCAGGAATCGAGCCTGCCGGCGTCGAGAAGTTTGAAGGCAACGACGTCGATGTCGTTTCCCAGCTGTCGCGGCTGAAGCAGGCGGGCGCCGATACGCTCTACCTGGTCGGCAACGTCGGACCGTCCTCCCAGGTGGTGAAATCGCTCGACCGTATGGGCTGGGCGCCGCCGATCGTCTCGCATTGGGGGCCGGCCGGCGGCCGCTTCACCGAGCTCGCCGGGCCGAGCGCGGAGAACGTGATCTTCGTCCAGACCTACAGCTTCTTCGGGAACTTGTCGCCGGTCGGCAAGCGGGTGATGTCGGCCCTTCAGGCGAAGTATTCGGACATCAAGGGGCCTGCGGACGTGACGCCGGCGGTTGGCGTGGCCAACGCCTACGACTCCATCCTGGTCATTGCGCGAGCGATCGAAAAGGCCGGTGGCACCGAACCGACCGCCGTCCGTGACGGCTTCTACGCCATCGATCGCGTGGATGGCTTGATCAAGACCTACGAGAAGCCGTTCGCGCAGGACAAGCACGATGCGCTGACGGCGGGCGACTACATCTGGGCGCGGTTCGAGGACAACCACATCATGCCGTTCGCACGGAACTGACCGCGCGAGATCGTCCGACAAACAAGCAGGGTGGTCATCGATGTCATTTCTTCCCGCGGTGATAACAGGACTGGCGCTTGGGAGCATGTACGGGCTGCTTGCGCTTGGCTTCCACGTTACCTACGCCGTCTCCGGCACGGTCAATTTCTCCCAGGGCAGCTCGATGACCCTGGGAGCCGTTGCCGGCTACTTCTTCCTCGTGCTGTGGGGCTGGCCGGCGGCGGCCGGCATTCCCTCCGTTCTGCTCGTCTGCGCGGTCTATGGCCTGCTGATTGAGCGCTTTGCGGTTCGGCCATTCGTGCAGCGCGGCTCCGACAACTGGCTGATGGCGACTGTTGCGGTCGGCATCATCGTCGACAATGTGATGATGTTCGTCTTCGGCAAGGAGCCGCGCAGCTTTCCGTCCGTCCTGGCGGCCAAGCCGATCCAGATCGTCGAGGGCGCGGGGGTCTATCCGTTGCAACTCCTGATTCCCGTGGTCGGATTGCTGCTGGCGCTGGCACTTCATCTGCTCAGTCGCAGGACGCGTCACGGCGTCGCCATGCTCGCGGTGGTCCAGAACCCGAACGCCGCGCGGCTGATGGGCATCAACGTCAGCGGCGCCATCGCGGCAAGCTACGCGGTCTCGGCGATGCTGGCCGGGGTTGCGGCGCTGCTGATCGCGCCCCTGTTCAACGTGTCCTCGGAAATGGGCACGCTGTTCGGCATCAAGGCCTTCGCGGCGGCGATCATCGGCGGTCTCGGCAGCGCCTGGGGCGTGATGCTGGCCGGGCTCTGCCTCGGCCTGATCGAGGTGTTCGCGACCAACTATCTGGGGTCGGTCTACACCCAGATCATCACATTCGCCTCGGTGATCGCGATTCTTGTCGTCCTCCCCCACGGGCTGCTCGGCCGAGCCGGAGTGAAAAAGGTATGACCTCTCGCGTCTCCGTTCTCGCCGCCGTCGCGGCACTCGCGGCCGCCATCCTCTATGCCGCCGTTGCCGACAGCTACGGCGTATTCCTGGTCGCGACCATCGCGCTGACGGCGATCGCTTGTATCGGCCTCAACGTGCTGCTCGGTCTCGCCGGGCAGATCTCGCTCGGCCACATCGGCTTCATGGCGATCGGGGCCTATACGACCGTGCTCCTGATGGAGAAGGCAGGGTGGCCCTATCTTGCGGCGACGGCTGCAGCGATTGCTCTTGTCAGCGTCGTCGGTGGTCTGCTCGCGATGCCGGCCTTGCGTGTGCGAGGTCCATATCTCGCGATGGTGACAATCGCCTTCGGCTTCATCGTCGAGCACGGCACGATCGAGTGGCGCGACCTCACGGGCGGCGGCAACGGCCTGATCCTGACCGCGCCGCCGGAGGTGTTCGGCTTTCCGCTGTCGGAGCGGCATTTGGCGATCGTGGGCGTCGTGCTGGTGTTCGCCGGCCTCATCCTGTTCGAGCGCCTGAAGCGGAGCGGCTGGGGCTACGCCATGCGTGCCGCCCGCGACACCGAGGTTGCGACGCGCTCGATCGGCATTGATCTCGTGCGGGTCCGCACCGTGGCGTTCATCATCTCGGCGGCAGCGATGGCGTTGGCGGGGGCGCTATTTGCGCCCCTCCAGGGCTATATCAGTCCAAGTTCGTTCCCCTTTCTGCAATCGATCCTGCTGCTGTTCGGCGTCATGGTCGGCGGCGCCGGCTCGGCGCTGGGGCCGGTGATCGGGGCGGCGCTCGTCGTGCTGCTGCCGGAAATGCTGTCCGATCTCGCGGAGTATCGTCTGCTTGCCTTTGGCGTGTTGCTCTTCGCCGTGCTGCGGGTCGTGCCCTCGGGCATCATGGGGCTGATCGAGCAATTCGCTGCAAGGTTCCTGCCGGCGGGATCGAAGGCCGATACGGGCGCGGGGGCCGTCGAGCCGGTCGCCGACCTCAGCATCGGAACCAGCAGCGCGTCGCGTCTTGACGTCGCAAACCTCTCGATCTCGTTCGGCGGTGTCCGCGCCGTGCAGGACGTCTCGTTTACCGCCGAACCCGGCACGGTAATCAGCGTCATCGGCCCAAATGGTGCGGGGAAAACCAGCGCGCTGAATCTGCTTTGCGGCTTCTACCGCCCGAAATCCGGCACTGTGAAGCTTGGCGACCGCGACGTCACCGGCTTGCCGTCGCACCAGCTTGCGCGTGTCGGAGTGGCGCGAACGTTCCAGACGACGCAGCTCTTCGGCTCGCTCTCGATCATCGAGAATGTCCTGCTGGCGGCGACGGCCGGCAAGCTCGGTAACATCGTGTCGGCGCTGCACAATGACGCGCAGGAGCGCCTTGCACGGTCGCTGTTGCGCTTTGCGGGTGTCGACGGCGATTTGAGCAGACGCGCGGACGCGCTGCCCCATGGTGAGAAGCGACTGGTCGAGATCGCGAGGGCGCTCGCCTTGCGTCCGAAGGTCCTGTTGCTCGACGAGCCGGCCGCGGGTCTTTCGAAGGGCGACAAGCAGCGGCTGACGGTTCTGCTCCGTCGCATCGCGGAGACCGGGATCGCGGTCATCATCGTCGAGCACGACATGCCGATGATCATGTCGCTAAGCGACCTCATCGTCGTTCTCGATGGCGGCAAGCGCATCGCGATCGGCGATGCGGCGGCGATCCGCAACGATCCGCTGGTCCGCAAGGCCTATCTCGGCGATGCGCCGTCGGGTGAGCGGCGCCGCGCGACGCGCCCGGCAAAACAAGGCACGGCGCTCGAAGTCCGCACGCTCGATGCCTTCTATGGCCTGTCGCGGGCGCTCGGTGGGATCGACCTTGCCGTCGCGCCCGGCGAGGCCATCGCCGTACTCGGCGCCAATGGAGCGGGCAAAACCACCCTGATGCGCTCGATTGCCGGTCTCGAACCACCGCGGTCGGTCGGCGAGATCCGGCTGTCCGGCGCCCGCGTCGACAAGATGCCGGCGCATATCCGCGCCAGGGCCGGCATCGTGCTGGTACCCGAAGGACGGCAGGTGTTTCCCGAGCTGACGGTGCGGCAGAACTTGCAGCTCGGCGCTTTCGCACGCAAGGGTCTCGAACTCGACGCGGAGATCGACGCGATGTTTGCCCGCTTTCCGCGCCTGAAGGAGCGTATCAACCATCGCGCGGGCCTTTTGTCGGGCGGCGAGCAGCAGATGCTCGCAGTCGCGCGTGGGCTCCTGACCGCGCCCAAGGTCTTCATGCTTGACGAGCCGTCGCTTGGACTGGCGCCGCTTGTCGTCGACGAGTTGTTCGCCTCGTTCGAGCAGCTTCGCGTCGAGGGGATGACCCTGATCGTGGTCGACCAGATGGCCGGGCAAGCCCTTGCGCTTGCCGACAGGGCCTATCTGCTTGAGACCGGCACCATCCTGAAGAGCGGTGCGGCCGAAATCATCGCGGAGGATCCCTCGCTTGAAGCCGCCTATCTCGGCGGAGAGGCCCACGGGAGTAGCGTGCCGCGAACCGCCGTGCTCACGTCCTGACGCCATGGTTGCGCAGCGGGAGATCGGTGTGATGCGGCTAGGCAATACGTTTCGCGACCTGCCCGGCGCGCCCGTGTCTGAACGATTCGACGGCGGTGCCGTAATCGAGGTCGGCGTGCTTGCGCGCCGCGCGCTGCGCAGCGGACGGCGCGGCCGTATTGCGGCGGTGTTCGAGCGCAGCCTTTATGCGGTGCTCGACGATTGCTGGATCTGCATCGGTGTCAAAGACCTCGGCTCCGGCCCGCTGCATCTTCGGTGCACCGGGATCGAGCCGCGGCTGCTCGTTCCAGGACAAGAGGTTGCGATCGTCGACACGATGCTGCTCGTCGACGGTATGCGGTTTGCCGGTTTCGAGACGGCCTCCGTATGGGCGCCGCCGCCGTCGCCGGAATGGACGCTCGACAGTTTGCGGGTAGGGCTTGCGATGGTCGATCAGGTCTGGCGTCGCTTGCCGGTCGAGCAGGGGCTGGCCGCCTCGGGTGGCGCGGAGCCGCCCACAAGGCCGTCGCGGGTGCTCGCTGCCGCGGCGCCGGCGCTCGCCGCGCTCAAGCAATTGATCGAGGCCGGGCTTCGCGGAGAGCGATGCGTACCGCGTGACTACCCGGAGATCGTCGAATTGATCGGACTTGGTCCCGGGCTCACGCCATCCGGCGACGACTTGATCGGCGGCGCGCTGGTCGCGCTCGCCAGCCTCGGCCGTCTCGCGACGCGCGACGCGCTGTGGAAGACCTGTCGCGCGCATCTCGGCCGGACCAATCAGATCAGTGCCGCCCACCTGCACAGTGCCGTGCTTGGCTTCGCGGCGGCGGCGCTCCATGAAGCCATCGACGCGACGATTGGCGGACGGGTCGATCGTATCAAGTCCGCGGTCGCGGCGCTGTCGCGGATCGGGCAAAGCTCTGGACTGGATGCGTTTGCAGGTGCGCTGATGGTGTTGCGCGCGATCGAGTGCCGGCTGCTCAACGACAGCGCGCTGCATCATGCCGGCCTCACCGGCAACGGCCCGCCGACGCGATCAATCGCACGGGCCTAAACGATCATGCGACACAACGGGAATTCGGACGACAGGTTGCATGTTTGACAAAGTAAAAACCTTCTTACTAAGATCGATGATCGGATCTCGGGAGGCCGCAAGTGGTGACCAAGCAGGAAGGGACGCCGAGCGGGCGTTTGTTGATGAGCAAGCCGAGCGTGGTGAACGTCGGGCTGGCAGGCTTTGTGAAGGACTTGCGGGACTGCGATGTCGAGGTCGTACAGGTCGACTGGACGCCTCCTGCCGACGGCGATCCCAAAATGGCGGCACTGCTCGCCAAGCTCGGTACGTGAGAGCGCGGCCATGAAGCTGATCGAAGACGCCAACAAGCAGGCGCTGGCCCGCATCCTCGAGGGTGAGCCCAGGCTGATCGATATCGTTCCGGCACGCGACGTGCTGGAAGGGTTGAAGGAACGCATGATCCTTCATGCCGGGCCGCCGATCACCTGGGACCGAATGTGCGGTCCGATGCGTGGCGCGGTGGCAGGCGCCATCGTGTTCGAAGGCTGGGCTCCGGATCTTGAAGCCGCCTTCGAACTCGCGGCCGGCGGCGGCGTCGCCTTCCACCCCAATCATCATTTCGGCGCGGTTGGTCCGATGACCGGCATGACCACGGTCTCCATGCCGGTGTTCGTCGTCGAGAACGTCAAATACGGCAACCGCGCCTACTGCGCCATCAACGAGGGCCTTGGCAAGGTCATGCGCTTCGGCGGCAATGACGATAGCGTGCTGGCCCGCCTCGGCTGGCTGCGTGATGTATTCGGCCCGGTGCTGGCCAGGGCGATCCGCGCGCATGGCGGGATCGACCTGAAGGCGATCATCGCGCGCGGGCTCTCGATGGGCGACGAAATGCACCAGCGCAACCTGGCTTGCTCCAGCGTGTTCCTGCGCGAGATCGGGTCGGCGTTGGCGCGCACTTCGAGCGACAACGAGGTTCTCGCAAGCTGCATTGGCTTCATCGCGCAGAACGATCAGTTCTTTCTCAACATCGCGATGGCGATGGGCAAGGCGCTGACCGATCCCGCCAGCGGGATTCGCGGTTCGACGGTGGTGACCGCGATGTGCCGCAACGGAACCGACTTCGGGGTCCGCGTCAGCGGATTGGGCGATCGCTGGTTCACGGCGCCGGTGGAAATGCCGGAAGGGCTCTATTTCCCGGGCTATTCGCGCAAGGATGCCAATCCCGACATGGGCGACTCTGCGATCGTCGAGACGGTCGGGCTTGGTGGCTTCGCGATGGCAGCAGCTCCGGCAGTTGCCGGCTTCATCGGCGCTGGCGCACCGTCGTCGGCGGGCAATTTCACGCGGGCAATGAGTGAAATCACCGTCGGGCAGAATCCGGAATGGACGATCCCCGCGCTCGACTTTGCCGGCGTGCCGACCGGCATCGACGTTCGCCTGGTGGTGGATACCGGCCTTGCACCGGTCATCAACACCGGCATCGCGCATCGCGAGCCCGGCATCGGCCAGGTCGGCGCCGGCGTGGTGCGGGCGCCGATGGCCTGCTTCCGGCAGGCCGTCCTCGCCATTGCGGAAGATCTGGGGGTGTCATGAGCGCGTTTGTCCTGAACGAAATTCGCAAGGGCTTCTATCTCGACTCGGTGGCGTTGATGCGGTTGTCGCGGGAGGTCGCGTCGGCGGCGGGCGTCGTCGAAGCCGCGCTGATGATGGGCACGCCGTCCAACCAGGCGATCCTGCGCAACGCCGGATTGCTCGACGGCGAGGTGATCGCGCAGGGCAATGATCTGATCCTAGCAATCAAAGCCGAAAGCGAAGCGGCGGCACGTGCCGCGCTTGCCGAAGCGCAAAAGGCGCTCGACCGTCCCAAGACGAGCAGCACCGGCGAAGCAGCGTGGCGGCCGCGCAGCATTGCCGCGGCCGTCAAGGCCGCACCCGCCGCCAACCTCGCCCTGATCTCCGTTCCCGGCGAGTTCGCCGCGGCGGAAGCGCGCAAGGCGCTGAACCGCGGACTTCATGTCCTGATGTTCAGCGACAATGTCTCGATTGCGGATGAATTGTCGCTGAAACAGCAGGCACGCGAAGCGGGCCTCTTGATGATGGGGCCGGACTGCGGCACGGCGGTCATCGGCGGCGCGCCGCTCGCCTTCGCCAACCGACTGAAGCGCGGCAGGATTGGGATCATCGGCGCATCCGGGACCGGGACGCAGGAGGTGTCGTGCCTGCTGTCCGAGGCGGGCGAAGGCATTTCCCACGCTATCGGCGTCGGCGGACGGGATTTGAAGAAGGAGATTGGCGGCATCACGACATTGATGGCGATCGACGCCCTCGATGCCGATCCCGAGACCGATCGCGTCGTGCTCATCTCCAAGCCGCCCCATCCGGACGTCGCCAGGGCCGTGCTTGGCCGGATCGGCCGGAGCTCGAAGCCCTACACAGTGTGCTTCATCGGCGCCGCCGCGGCGGACCTGCCGCCAAATGCACGCTTTGCGACTACATTGACGGAAGCGGCCGAAAAAGTCCTGGGCAACGGCCGGAGCATTGGCGGCAAGTTCGACGCTGCCGCCGTGGCTGCGCGTTTGCCGCCGCGACGCAAGGCGGCGCAGCGGATCGAAGGGCTGTTCGCCGGCGGCACGCTCTGCGCCGAGGCGCAGGTGATCCTTGCCGCGGGCGGTCGCAAGGTGGCATCGAATGCCGCCATTCCCGGCGTCCCGCATTTCAGCGACCCGGAAGCGCAGGGGAGGGACCGCATCGTCGACCTCGGGGCCGACGAATATACCCAGGGCCGGCCGCATCCGATGATCGATCCCTCGGTGCGCGACGATGCGTTGCGGGCGGCGCTGGCCGATCCCGCGGTCGCCGTCATCCTGCTCGATCTCGTGATCGGATACGGCGCACATGACAATCCGGCAGCGCATCTTGCGGCTGTCGCGGCGGGCCGCGCGGATGACGCGCCGGTCCTGGTTGCGTCAGTGACGGGGACCGAGCTCGATCGCCAAGTGCGTTCGGCGCAGATCAGGCTGCTCGAGGACGCCGGCATCGTGGTGGCGCCGTCGAATGCCCAGGCCTGCGACCTTGCTCTCGCTTTTTCCGTCAACGACGTCAGGATGCCGCGCTATGCGAACACTCAATGAGGTCCCGCGCCGTCTCGTGATCGCGATCGGCGGCAATGCCGTCCACCCCGAAGACATCAGCGGCACCTCGGACGAGCAGAAGGCGGTCGCCCAGCATACGGCCGAGGCGCTGCTGCCGCTCGCCGAACTCGACAACGAACTGGTGATCACCCACGGCAACGGGCCGGTGGTGGGCAAGATCATGATGCGCCAGATGCTGACGATGAGCCGGATCCCGCCGATGTCGATGGACATCTGCGTCGCGCACAGCCAAGGTGGCATCGGCTATCTTCTGATGCAGGCGATTGAGAACGTCTTGCGCGCGCATGGCAACGGCCGGCACGTCGCCAGCCTGCTGACCCAGGTCGAGGTCGACGCCAACGATCCCGCCTTCGCCAATCCGACCAAGTTCGTCGGACCGTTTTTCACCGAGCAGGAAGCCCAGCTCATCAGCGCCGAGTTGAACTGGAAAATGCGCGAGGACTCCGGGCGTGGCTGGCGCCATGTCGTGCCGTCTCCGAAACCCAAACATGTCTGCGACATTTCGCTGGTCGACGCGCTGGTCAAGCGCGGCACGATCGTCATCGCAGGCGGCGGCGGCGGTATGCCCGTGATCCGCGACGAACGGGGCGTGCGCACCGGCGTGCCGGCAGTGATCGACAAGGATCTGACCTCGGCCCATATCGCCAACGTGCTTGGCATCGAGGAACTGCTGATCCTGACCGCGGTGCCCCGCGTCGCGATCAATTTTGGCAAGCCCGACAAGAGGGAGCTGGATCAGGTCAGCCTGGCGCAGATCAAGGCCTATCATCGCGAGGGCCATTTTCCGCCGGGAAGCATGGGGCCCAAGGTCGATGCCGCCATCCGCTTTCTCGAAGGTGGTGGAAAGCGCGCGATCATCAGCCATCTTAATTGCGCAATGGGCGCGCTGACCGGCGAGACCGGGACCCACATCGTTCCCTAGCGCTCGTCAGATGCGATGGCGGCGCCATTGATGATGGCCGCCGGGATCTGCCCGGCGGCGATGTCGGTCGGCCGCGAGCACAGGTCCGGATCTATGCCGCTCCGCTCGGGCTGCTGCGCGCCTATTTCAGCATCGCCGCGACGTTGTCCTTCGTCACAACGTGGAGACCGGTGTGGATCGGCGGCACCTTCTGGCCCTTCTTGATGGCAAGCAGCGTGTCCATCGCTTTCTCGCCCATTTCGAACGGGCGCTGGCCGATCAGCGCATTGGCGTAACCCTCTTTCAAAAGCTCAAGCTGCATCTTGAGGGTGTCGGCCACGACGAGCGTGAACTTGCCGGCGTCCATGTCCTTCTTGCTCTTGCTGGCGAACGCCTTGAAGCCTTCGGGCGCGAACATCGGCCAGCCACCGACCGGGATGATGGCTGCAAGGTCGGGAACAGCGGTGCGCAGATCGGTCATCTGCTGAACGCTGAGCGCGGGATTGTCGTTGCAGAAGGTCGGCGAGCCCCCGACCTCGGTCCACTTCGAGCCCTTGAGTGCCTCACGCACGCCGTCGACCCGCTCGGCCAGGTTCTCCGCACCCGGCCCGCCGGAGATCATCGCGTATCTGCCGCCATCAGGCCGCAGCTTCAGCAATTGCTTGCCGAGCGCGAGGCCGAACTCCTTGTTGTCGGTGCCGATATAGGCAATCCGCTTCGAGCTCGGCGCGTCCGAGTCGAAGGTGATGACGGGAATGCCGGCTGCACTTGCCGCCTCGATCGACTTGGTCATCGCGGCAACGTCGGCAACCGAGATGGCCAGGCCATCCACCTTTTGAGTGACGAAATCCTGGATGATCTGCGCTTGCGTCGCCGGCTCGTGCTCGACAGGACCCTTGTAGATGCATTCGATGTTGCCGAGCTCCTTGGCGCGTTTCTGGCAGCCGTCGCGCGCGAAATCGAAGAACGGGTTGTTCATGGCCTTGGGCACGATCACGAATCTGTAGCTCTGGGCCAGGCCAGACGTTGCCATCATGGCGAGGACCGCAGCGGCAAGAAGTGCCTTTCTCATTGTTTCCTTCCACATTTCTTATCGTGCCTATCCGTTCAAATCTGCGGCTCCGGGAGGCGGATAGGCGGACATCCATGATCCTCCAGGACGAACTCTTCAGGCCATGTTTGCCGGCGCCGATCCCAGCCAGCCCGAGACGATGATGCCCTGCAGACCCGCCGCGAGCGCACAGATCACGTAGATCTCGATCTTCACCCGGACGACCGAGATGCCGGTCAGCGCGGCCGCCTTCTCGTTGCCGCCGACGGCAAAGACGTGGCGGCCGAAACCAGTGTGATGCAGCACGACCGCCATCGCCAGCGCGAGAACCACAAGATAGATGAACGGCGCCGGCATGCCGAACACAACGCCGGATGTCAGCGTGTAGAAATATTCGGCGTCGGGGCCGCCGGGAAAACTGCCGCGGCCGTTGGAGACGACGTAGCCGAGGCCGCGCACGATCGAGAGCATGCCGAGCGTCGTGACGAACGGCGACAGTCCAAGCACCGCGATGCAGAAGCCATTGACGAGGCCGACAATCAGCGCGACGCCGAGCCCCGCCAGAACCGAGACGAGCAGAATCAAGCCGGGCATATTGGCAATCACGGTCTTGCCGTCAGGGGCTAAATGCACGAACCACTCCGCGCCGGGCATGCCCGGTGTCGAGACGTGCGTCATCACCATTGAGGTGGTCATCGCTGAAAAGCACATCACGGAGCCGACCGAGAGATCGATGCCGCCCGTGATGATGACGAAGGTCATGCCGAGCGTGGCGATGGCGATGAAGGAAAAGTTCTTCGCCACATTCTGTATGTTGCCTGCGGTCAGGAAATAGGGGCTGGCGAAGTTCATCAGCACGAACAGCGCCGCCAGCGCCAGCAGGACGTTGCCGGTCTGCGAGCCAAACAGGCCGCTGCGCCACCATCTGGCCTTGCCGACATTGGTGAAGGTGAGGGGAGATTCCAGGGGCGTGGCCATCACGCAGCCTCTTTCGCTCCCGTGATGAGGGAGGTGACTTCCTCGGGGCTGGTGTCGCCGATCGCCTTGTCGGCGCGCTTCTCGCCGCGCCGTATGACGACGACGCGGTCGCAGACAGCGAACACATCGGGCATGCGGTGCGAGATCAGCATGACCGCGACGCCCTGTTCCTTCAGGCGATGGATCAGGCCGAGCACCTGCTCGACCTGGCGAACCGAAATCGCGGCAGTCGGCTCGTCCATCATCACCAGCCTGGCGTTGGAGAGCCGCGTCCGCGCGATCGCGACCGCCTGGCGCTGGCCGCCGGACATCTGCTTGACGAGATCGTGCGGGCGGGTCTCCGAGCGCAGCTCGCCGAACAGCTCCAGCGCGCGCGCTGCCATCGTCTTGTGGTCGAGCAAGGCGAATGGGACCAAGCTTGCGCTTGAGCTCGCGGCCGAGGAAGACATTGGCCGCCGCAGTGAGATTGTCGGCGAGTGCGAGGCCCTGGTAGACCACTTCTATGCCGACCGCACGGGCATCGATCGGACGGGCGAAATGAACCGCCTTGCCGTCAAAGCGGATCTCGCCGTGACTTGGCGGAAAGTTGCCGGCAATGATCTTGACGAGCGTCGACTTGCCGGCGCCGTTGTCGCCCATCAGGCCGACCACCTCGCCGGGCGACACGCGGAGGTCGACGCCATGCAACGCGCGAATGGCGCCGAACTCCTTGCCGATGCCCTTCAACTCCAGGACCGCTAGCCCGGCGTCGTGAGGGGTTACCATGGCTGGCTTTGCTCAAGCATGCTGGCCACCTCCGCTCAGAAGTGCACCAGCGTGCGCAGACCGAGAATCCAGGCGTTGTCGGTCTTCACGCCGGCGGCATTGTACCCGCGCCCGCCAGGATGCATCACATACTGGGCGTCGAACTTCAGGTTCATCCAGCCCGTCGCCTGCCACCCGTACCAGGCTTCGATCGGAACTTCGTTTCCTCCGGCGTTGGGCGTGAGCGCAGCGGTATTCACATGGGTCGTACCGACCGCAAAGCCGACTTCGTCCTCCGAGCGCGAGGCGAACGTTCCGGTGTGCCTGAAGCCGAATGCAATCTGGTAATCCTGGTACGACGTGCGGTGGTCGGCGACGGTCGTATTGAGGAAGGTGTACCAGCCCTGTGCCTTGGGACCTTCAACCGTCAGCCGCTGCAGGATCGATTCATAGACGCCATAACGACCGCGCGAATCTCCGAGATTCTGGTCCGAGACGCCGCCGGTGCCCGGAGAGATCGCAATGATCCCCGGCAGGCCGCCATCAATTGTCGATGCGCTGTCATACCAGCCGCCAAATCTCCAGGTCCCGTTCAACGGACCGCTCGGCGCCCAGACCACCTCGACCGGCACCAGAACGCCCGAGGCGGGGCTAGAGCCGGGGACACCCGGCAGGAAGTAAGTCACGGAGTCCGACGTCGTCAGGTAGTTCGGGTTGGCGTCGTAGACGCCGACCGAGAGCTGCCATTCCTTGGCGAAGTTGTAGTGCACCACACCGGCCCATTGGCTCACCGGCCAATTGTAGATGTAGCCACCCTGGATGTTGCCGGGCTGGCCGCCGCAGAAGGTCAGGTTGATGAACTCGCAGAGACCAAAGAAGAAGTCGGAGCCGACCGGAAGACGGCCGCCCTTGAGCTCAAGGCGATCATCGAACAGCTTCTGCGAGTAGTAGAGTTCGGTCAGGCGAAGAATGCTGCCGCGGCCGAACACTTCGTTGGTCAGCTGCAGCGCCGGAATTCCCGCCTCGTCATTCAGGTTGCGGCCGAAGCGGTCGACCAGCGTGAGGCCAACCGTGCCGCCATGGATGCCGGCAAGTTTTGCCATGTCGAACTTGGCCTGAAAGAAAAGCTGTCCGGCTTGGGTCGCGGTGTTCCTGTTGCCGCCCGACAAATTGCCGACGGCTTCGTCGCCCAGTGTCAGGGCCAGCGAGATCCCTCGCTCCTTTAGTTGCGTCCTGCCGAGATCGCCGAACAGATATGGTCTTGTCCAGAAGTCATCGGTCTCGGTGTAAGGCACCGGCGGAGCCTTCGACATGAGATCGGCCGCATGCGCGCCGCCGCCGCTGAACAGAGATAACAACGCCAACGCCATCCCCACGCCGCACGCCCGCGCGGTGTTTACAGACCTAAGTGACATTTTCTGCACTCCCAGCGTCCCCGGCTTTGTCTATTTTTGTGCCACGTTCCCGCCCAAAGCCCTTCAGCGGGGAACGCGATAGTTTCAATTCATCGCTCTATCAATCAGAGATAGAATATGCGCACGCAAAGCCCTCCGAGACGGTCGCGAGGGTCTGCCTGCGGCTCACTGGGCCAGGCTTGCTGCGCCAAATTGGATACGAGCGCCGCGAGCTTGATCGATCTTGCGCCTCGAACTCCTTCCCCTCGTTCCTCTACTCAAGCCGCCGCGACCATATTCCCGGTCCGGGTTCTTCCTTTTCGAGTTGTCATGCCTGATCGCCCGTCGTCGTCGGCAACGCAGCCGCGCTATGCGAAGCTGCGCCTTGCAGAATTGTGCTTTCCTTCGATCTTGGTGCAGTGCGGGCGAGGCCTGCGAGCGCGGCCTTGCGCCGTCGACGGGCCTGCAATTGCTGATCCGCCAGCACACCGATCAGGATCACGGTCCCCATCACCGCGAAGTTCAGCGAATTGGGAATGCCGAGGATGTTCACGAGGTTCTGCAGCACCTGCAGCAACGCCGTCCCGAGCACGATGCCCAGAATGGAGCCCTCGCCGCCGCGCAGGCTGCAGCCGCCGAGGACGGCCGCCGCGATCGCATAGAGTTCGTAGAAGTTGCCGAAGGAACTCGGAGAAACCGAGTTGGTGTAGAACACAAACATCACGGTCGAGACGCCGGCGAGCCCGCCGCTGATGACATAGGCGGTGGCGATCACGAGATTGGTGTTGATGCCGGAGAAGCGCGCCGCTTCCTCGTTCTTGCCCACGGCATAAAGCAGGCGCCCGTAGACCGAGCGGTGCAGCAGCACGCCGAGGATCAGCGCAAGGATGATCAGGAAGATGAAGGTGTTCGGGATGCCCGCAATATTACCGGAGGCGATGTTGCTCAGCGTGCTCGCCTCGTCACCGTAGCCGAAGCCGCGTGTCGAATCGCTGGTGTAATAGCGCGCGGCGCCGCGATAGATCAGCAGGCCGCACAGCGTTACGATGAAGGGCTGCATTTTCAGCCGCGTGATCAGGAAGCCCTGGATGCCGCCCAGCGCAAGCCCGCCCATCAGGACCAGCAGCAGCGCAAACGGCCAGGGCACCTGATAGGTCGTCAGCAGGTCGATGAAGATGACGCCGAGCAGCGCGAACATCGAGCCGAGCGAAAGATCGATTCCGCCGGTGATGATGACGAGGCCTTCACCGAGCGCGAACACGCCGAACAGGCCGATCAGATTGGCCATGTTCAGCAGATTCACGAACGACAGGAAGGCCGGATTGATCGCGCCGGTGATGGCGGAGATCACCGCCAGCAGCAAGAACAGGCCGAGTTCCTTCTTCATCATGGCGCAGCGGCCTCCATGGTTTCGAGCGGTTGGCCGACCGCCAGCCTCAACACGTTGTATTCGCTGAACTGGTCGCGCTCGATCACGCCGCTGACACTGCCTTCATGCATCACCGCCACCCGGTCGGAGACGCCGATCACTTCCTCCATGTCCGAGGAGATCATCACGATCGCGACGCCCTGGTCGGCGAGGCTGCGCATCAGCGCGTAGATCTCGCTCTTGGCGCCGACATCGATGCCGCGGGTCGGCTCGTCGAAGAACATCACGCGCGGCTGCATGGAGAGCCACTTGCCCAGCACCACCTTCTGCTGGTTGCCGCCGGAGAGCGTCACGGCTTCGATGTCGATGCTCGGCGCCTTGATGGACAGCCGCCTGGCCTGGTCTTTGGCGATTCTGCACTCGGCCGCGCCGTTGACCAGCCACATCCGCGCATGATCCAGCAGGCTCGCGAGCGTCACGTTCTCCCGGATCGGCAGTTCCAGCACCAGGCCGGATTTCTTGCGATCCTCCGGCACCAGGTAGATCCCTTGCCTGATCGCGTCACGCGGCGAGGCGACGCCGACCGGGGCGTTGTCGATCCGGATCTCGCCGCCCAGCAGCGGATCGACGCCGAACACCGCGCGGGCAAGCGAGGTGCGGCCGGCGCCGACGAGCCCGGCGAGGCCGAGGATCTCGCCGCGCCGCACCGACAGATTGATCTGTCGGTCGGGAAAGGCAGTGGTCACGACGCCGGCGATATCGCAGCCGCCCGGCTGCGGCGTGCAGGACGGCGGTGTATATAGCGCCTTCAGGTCGCGGCCGATCATCAGCCTAATCATGGCGGCGTGGCTGAGTTCGTCGCGCGCCAATTCCCCCACCGTGCGCCCGTCGCGCAGCACCACGACGCGATCGGCGCAGCTCATGATCTCGCCGAGCCGGTGAGAGATGTAGATCACCGAGATGCCGTGCGTCTTCAGGTCGGCAATTACCTCAAGCAGCCGCTCCGTCTCCGAAATCGTCAGGCTGGAGGTCGGTTCGTCCATGATGATGACGCGGGCGTCGATCGAGAGCGCCTTGGCGATCTCCACCATCTGGCGCTCCGCGATCGACAAATTCTCGACCAGCGTGCCCGGCGTGAAATCGGCGCCCAGCCGTTCCAGCAGCGGCATCACGCGGGCGTGCATCTGCACATTGTCCACCAGCTTCAGCGGGCCGCCGGCCAGCTTCTCGCGTCCGATGAAGACATTGGCCGCGACGTCGAGATTCTCGAACAGGTTCAGTTCCTGGTGCACGAAGGCGATGCCACATCGCGTCGCCTCGGTCACCGTCATCCGGGCGTGCTCGGTGCCGCCGATGCGGATCACGCCGGTGCTCGGCGCGATCACGCCGGCCAGCACGCGCATCAGCGTCGATTTGCCGGCGCCGTTCTCGCCGATCAGGCCCAGCACCTCGCCGCGATTGACGCGCAAATTGACGTCGTCGAGCGCCCTGACGCCGGGATAGGTCTTGCTGATTCCGCTGAGTTCCAGCAGCGTTTCCGCCATTCGCATGTCCTCCTGCACAACGCCCGGCGGCCTGTGGCGGCCGGGCGTTGAAGCCGACTGAAGTTACTTCTTGAGCAGTTCCTTCAGATGTGCGGCGAACTCCGCGACGTTGGTCTTGCTGATCACCTTGGTCGGCACGATCAGCTTGCTGTCCTTCGGAATCCAGGACTTGTCGCCGTTCAGCGTCTTGATGATGTTGGTGGCGGAGAGATAGCCGAACTCGTAGGGCTGCTGCACGACCGTGGATTCGATCGTGCCGTCGGAAATGCCGCGCAGCGTCCGCTGGTCCTCGTCGAAGCCGACGATCTTGACCTTGCCGGCCTTGCCTGCGGCCTTCACCGCGTCATAGATCAGCGGCGTCTCGTAGCTCCATAGGCCGGACAGCAGCGCGATGTCGGGATATTTGACGAGCACGTTCTCCATGTTCGCCTTGGCCTTGGCGAAGTCCACCTGGTCGGTGAACACGTCGACCAGTTCGACCTTGGTGCCGGCGATCGCTTCCTTGATGCCCTGCACCCGCTCGCGGGCTTGTCGGCGTCCATCGTTCCGACGAACAGCGCGATCTTGCCGCCGTTCGGCAGCGCCTTCTTGATCTCCTCGCCGGCCTGCCGCCCTGCCGCGACGTTGTCGGTGCCGATATAGGCGAGGCGATTGCTCTGCGGCGCGTCGCTGTCCGTGGTGATCAGCACCGTCTTGGCCGCAACCTTGTTGAGTTCTTCGGTTGCATGCGGTGCATCGTCGACCGAGATCGAGATACCGGCGACGCCGCGCACCAGCAGATCGTCCAGTTCGCGCCGCTGGCCGGCCGCCGTCCCTTCATTGGTGACGATCAATTCGATATTGTAGTCCGGGTGCTCCTTCTGCGCCTTCTCAAGCCCACGGCCCGCGATGGTCCAGAAGTCGGCCGCGACATTGGTCACCAGCGCGATGGTCTTTTTCTGCTGTGCCTGTGCTACCCCCGTCGCCATGGCGCGCGCGGCAGCGCCCGCCATGAGCGGCACGATCAATTTTCTGGTTGAGACATTCATATGCACCTCCCTGTCGACAACCCCGGTGAGGGGATTTCACGCCCGGCGCTTTTCACGCCTTATTTTATTCACGCAACTAATAAATTAGCGCGACAAAATGTCCAGTCAAGGATGTTCATGATCACGCCTTCACCCAATAATAGTATAGGGGTGATGTTTTCCAGTCGCTATCCGCGTTTTTTGACCCGCAAAACGAGTAGCCTGCGTTGAATAATTTCATCAAGAGAATTAAAAAGCGCAATATGAACGAACAGCCCGAGCCGTTGAGACGTGCTTCGAGCCTGGCCCGCGGATCGAACCCCGGCCGTCTCGTCGAGGTCCTGCGACGCCAGGGGCCGTTGCCGCGGGTCGAGCTCGCACGCAGCACGGGCCTGAGCTTCCCCGCCATTTCGGCCATCACGTCGAAGCTGATGGCGGAGGACCTGCTGTGCGAAGCCGAGACAGATGCGGCGACGCTGTGGCCCGACGACGCCGACGAAGAGGACGCGGATGGTGGCCGTCGCCGCGGCCGGCCGGCAGTCCTGCTGACCCTGAATCCCGAATTTGGCCGCATCATCGCGGTCTCGCTGCGCATGAATCTGGTCGAGACACTGATCGCCGATTTCAGCGGCTCCGCCCTGGCGCAATCGCGACTTGAACTCGCGACGCGCGCGCTCGATGCAAGCGCACTATGCGAGCTCGTGATCGCACAGATCGACGCCATGCTTGAGGCGACCGCCACGCCGCGACATCGCTTGCTCGGAATCGGAATAGCGCTGCAGGGCATCGTCGACGGCGATACCGGCCGGCATCTGTGGAGCCCGGCGCTGTCGATCACCGACGTCGATCTTGCCAAGCCGATCCACCAGGCGTTCGCTGTCGAAGTCGTGATGGCGAACGACGCGGTCGCGGTCGCGCTGTCCCTCGCTGCCGCCGAACCGGCACTGGCGCAGGGCCTCACGGCCACGATCATGGTGGGCCACGGCGTCGGCATGGGCATCATTGTCGACGGTGAAGCGCGCTGGGGTGCCGGCGCGGGCAGTGAGATCGGTCATGTCAAATTGGCGCTGAACGGCCCGCAATGCCGCTGCGGTCAGCGCGGCTGCATCGAGGCCCATCTTGCCGACTATGCGCTTTACCGCGATGCCCGCACCTTTCTCGACCTGCCGCCGGCGGCGTCGCAGCAACCGTCCGAGGCGCAGATGGCTCTGTTGCGCGATCGGGCGCGGAGCGGCGATTCCCGTCTCGAGCACTTGTTCCAGCAGGCGGGTCACGCGCTTGCCGAAGCGGTCGCCACGACGATATCGGTGCTGCGCCCGCATCATGTCATCCTCGCAGGTCCCGGCCTGCAGGCATTCGACATGATGCGCAGTGCCTATGAGGAGAGGCTCGACCAGGCGGTGCTGCCGTGGCTGCTCAAGTCCACGGCAATATATGTGCGTCCAAGCGAGTCGGCGACCATCGTCGACGGCATGGTGCGGCGGACGCTGCGGGTCGTGGACCGCAGCCTCATGGAGACAACCGAGTGAACCTCGGAATCTGTGGCCCTTTTGCCTGAGCCGCAGCAACGCAACCGACGCCCTTCAGGCGCCAATATCGAGAGGATGCCAATGCAGGGCGCCATCTATCCAAGTCTCAAGGACCGGACCGTACTGGTCACCGGCGGCGGTTCCGGCATCGGCGAGGCGATCGTCCGCCGGTTCATCGGCCAGGGCGCGCGGGTCGGATTCATCGATATCGATCTGACGTCGTCGGAGCAGCTACTGTCCGATCTCGGGGCACAAGCCCGCGTGCACTTCGAACATGCCGATCTGCGCGACATCGGCGCGCTGCGGCGCGCGGTCGCCGGCATCCGCGAGGCGCTCGGGCCGGTCACCATCCTGGTCAACAATGCGGCCCGCGATGATCGTCACGCGATCGAGGACGTCACACCGGAATTCTGGGACGAGCGGATCGCCGTCAACCTGAAGCACCAGTTCTTCAGCGCTCAGGCGGTCGCGCCGGACATGAAGCAGGCAGGGGGCGGTTCGATCGTCAACATCGGCTCGGTGAGCTGGGTGATCGGCCAGGGCAACATGCCCTGCTACACAACGGCCAAATCAGCCGTTCAGGGCCTCACCCGGGCGCTAGCCCGCGATCTCGGGCCGCACAACATACGGGTCAATTCCATCCTGCCCGGATGGATCATGACCCAGCGGCAGCAGGATCTGTGGTTGACGTCTGAAGGCGTGGCCGAACTGATGCAGCGCCAATGCCTCAAGCGCAAGCTCGTGCCTGATGATATCGCCCGCGTCGTGCTGTTCTTCGCCGCCGATGACAGCGGTGCCTGCACCAACCAGAGCCACATCGTTGATGGTGGCTGGGTCTAGCGCTTCAGGTAATCCGGCAAGGTAAACCCGTCATAGAAGCGGTCGGACAGGATCGTGGTCTTGAACGTCTGTGATTTGTAGCCGGCGACGATGTCCTGCGCCCACGGCGAGCCCGCATTGGCCTGCTTCACCGCGACCACATTGATATAGGGCGTTGTCATCTTCTCCAGGGCGAATGCATTGGTCAGCTTCAAGCCGCTGTAGATCGCGAAGTTGCCCTGGATGGCGGCGAAATCAACGTCATCGAGCGCGCGCGGCGCCTGTGCCGCTTCCAGCGGCACGATCTTGATGCCGCCGGGGTTCTTGATCACGTCGAGTTCGCTGACATCGACCGGCTTGGAGTCGCGAATCTCGACGAGGCCGAGATCGCGCAGGATCCAGAGCGCACGCTGCAGATTGACGGGATCGTTGGGCACGGCCACGGTCGAACCGGGCTTGATCGGCGAGCCGACCGGGTGCTTCTTCGAGTAAAGCCCCATCGGGGGCGTCGGGACGTGGACGATGCCGACGAGGTCGGTTTGCTGCCGCTCGTTGTACGAGTTCAGGAAGATCGTGTGCTGCATGACGTTGGCGTCGATCTCGCCCTTGAACACTGCATTATTGGCTTCCAGCCCGGTCGAAAACTCGACATAGCGGATACGGTAGCCCTTCTTCTCGAGTTCCGGCGCGACGCCAACCTTGAATTCGTCGATGTAGGGGCCCGGCACGAAGCCGACTTTCAGATCGGATTTGGCTGATGTCTCCGCGTGCAGGGCGGCGCCGGTCAGAGCACCGAGAATGAGCAGGGTCGAAACGAGCAGGACGCGCGCAGTGGTCATTGAACTCTCAAATCCTCAGGCTGTGGGCAAATAGCGATCCGGCCGACGCGGGGTCGGCGGTTTCGATCACGTCAGGCGATCGCCTTGATCGATCCGGAAAACACGCTTTGCGGCCGGCTCAGTCCGTAATGGTCACGCAGCGTCGTGCCGCTGTACTCGTCGCGGAACAGGCCGCGCTTGCGCAGGATCGGCACGACCTGCTCGGCGAAGATATCGAACCCGCCGGGTAGCCAGGGCGGCATCACGTTGAAGCCGTCGGCCGCGCCATTGTCGAACCAAGTCTGGATGTTGTCGGCGATCTTCTCCGGCGGGCCCGCGATCACCCAGTGGCCGCGCGCCCCGGCGAGACGCTGCACGAGCTGGCGGATGGTCGGCTGCTCGCGATCGACGATGTCGACCACGAGCTTGAAACGGCTGGCGACCCCGCGGGCGCTGCCGGTGTCGATCAGGTGGCGCGGAAAGGGACCGTCGAGGTCGAAGCCGGAGAGGTCGAGCCCGATCATCTGGCGAAGTTGGGTCAACGAGTATTCCGGCTGGATCAGCTCGTTAAACTCGTCCTGCAACAGGTCGGCTTCGGCCTGCGTGCTAGCGATGAACGGACTGATGCCCGGCAGGATCCTGACCTGATCGGGGCTGCGGTCGAACGCGCGTGCCTGCCGCTTGATGTCCGCATAAAACTCCTGGGCGCTCGCCAGCGTCTGATGCGCGGTGAAGATCGCTTCGGCATAGCGCGCGGCAAAGGCGCGTCCGTCATCAGACGAACCCGCCTGGACATAGACCGGCCGTCCCTGCGGCGTCCGCGAGATGTTGAGCGGGCCGCGTACCCGGAAGTGCTTTCCGACGTGATCGATCGGATGGATCTTTCCCGTATCGGCGAAAATGCCGGATGCGGGGTCGTTCACCACGGCGTCGTCTTCCCAGCTGTCCCACAGCCGCGTGATGACATCGATATATTCCCGCGCCCGCTCGTAGCGTTCGTGGTGAGGTGGATGCTCGGGCAAGCCAAAGTTCTGCGCCGCCTGTGCCGTGCTGGTCGTGACGATGTTCCAGCCGGCCCGGCCGCCGCTGAGGTGATCGAGTGACGCGAACAGGCGGGCCAGATTATAAGGCTCGGTATAGGTCGTCGACGCGGTCGCGATCAGGCCGATCCGTTTCGTGGCGACGGCGATCGCGGCCAGCCAGGTGATCGGCTCGAACCGGAAGCGTTGTGCGTAGCGAACATTGTCGGCGAGCGCGGGGCCGTCGGCGAAGAAGATCGCGTCGAATTTCTGCGCCTCGGCACGCTGCGCCAGCTCCTGGTAATAGCTGACGTCAAGGATGCGATCCGCCGCAGACCCCTGGTAGCGCCACGCCGCCTCGTGATGGCCGCCGGGATAAATAAAGAGGTTAAGGGAAAGCTGTCGTTTGCTCATCTCGGATCTCGTGAGTTTTGCTGATTATTATTGGTGGGACGGCGCCTTGTGCGCAAACGCGAAGCGCAGGTAGCGCTCCAGCTTCAAACCTTCGGGCGTGCGCTGTTCTTCGACAAGGCGCGCGAAGGTGCGGCGCACCAGTTCGCGCTCGTGAGGGGTGAACGCTTCGAGGAAATTTCCGAATGCGCTCGCTTCCGACCACTGCAGCAGCGATGCCGCATCGTCGTGGATATCGATCAGCGCGCGCAGCTCGCTGCGGTAGCCGGCGAAGCCGTGTGCCGCGAACAGCGATTTGAGCTCCTCGTCGGTCGATCCGAGCACCGGGTTCGAGTCCTGGCGATCGCCGGCAAGACCCGCCTCGATGATGGCGCGACGAAGCAGCAGGCGCGACTGGTGCGGCCTGGACGGATCCTGCACATTCAATCCGAGGCGGCCGCCGGGCTTGAGCACGCGCCGGACCTCCCGCAGCGCGCGATCCTTGTCGGAGATCCAATGGAAGACGCTATTGAGATAGACCGCGTCGAACTGCGCGTCGTCGAAGCGCGACAGTTCTTCGGCGCGCCCGGTGGCGAACTGGAGGTTATCCCCCTGCCGAAGGCGCGCAATTTCGATGCGGCCGGCAAGTGGATCGATACCGATCACGCGGCCGTCCGGACCGACCAGTCCGGCGACGAATTCCGCAAGCCGGCCGGTTCCCGTCCCGATGTCGAGCACGTGCTCGCCGGTCTTGATGGCGAGCGGCCCGATCAGGAACTTGCCGTGGCGAAATTGAACGAGTCCCGCTTCATCATAGGAGCGGGCGAGCTCCGGGGTATCGTGTTCAAGGCTGATGTTGCCGGCAGTTCGCGGCATTTCGAGAGATCCATCGTTGCTCGCCGCGCGTCGACGTCAGGTGCGTGCGCTGCGTCAGACTCTATGTCGGCGGCGGTGAAATGAATTTGCGTTGTTGCACGGCAAGCGAGCATGAACGTGACGAGTTCGTCGTTCACCGGAGATGACTGCGATCGCGCCGATCCCGGCGACGTATGATTTGGGAAGTTCTCCCGATCGATCGCGCCGATCCCGCACGTCGCAATGCACATGAGACGATCGGTCAGGCGGCGATCATCGCAAATATTTCAATGCCCGCGTTGTCCACGACGCGAACATTGCCTGCTATCAAAAACAAAGCTGGTTTCGTTTCATTGACTGAATGTCGATCGCTTTTACGATTTGTAACGTCAAAGCGAGGTGGTCATTCATGCCGCAATCCGATCCCGACAGCGTCGCCCGCGAGGCCCTCCGGCTGATCGGGGTCGACCCACAGAACTGGGTGCCTGATCGCGACGGAATCGATCACAACGTCGTCGTGGTCGGCGGTGGCCAGTCCGGCGCGGCCTTCGCGTTTGCGTTTCGGCGCGCCGGGATCGGCAAGGTCTCGGTGATCGACGCCGCCGCCGACGCCAGCAAGGCCGGCGTGTGGCTGACGAGCGCGCGAATGCACAAGCTTCGCACTCCGAAGACGCTTCCAGGTCCGGAGCTCGGTCTGCCCGGTCTCGGTTTCCAAGCATGGTATGAAACGCGCCATGGCGCGGCGGCCTTCGACGCGCTCGATCGGATTCCGCGGCTCGACTGGGCGGCCTATCTCGACTGGTATCGCCGCGTGACAGGCGCCGGCATTCGTTACGGTACGCGGCTGCTCCGCATCGAGCCCGCAGCCGATCATTTGCGGTTACATCTGGAGCGGAGCGGGGTCACGACCATCGAGACCACGCGCAAGCTGGTGCTCGCAACCGGCTTTGCGGGTAGCGGGGGCGCTTATGTCCCCGACGCGCTGCGTGTCCTGCCGAAACGATTCCGTGCGCATACATCGGAGAAGATCGATTTCAGGACGCTGCGAGGTCTTTCCGTTGCGGTGATCGGGAGTGCTGCGTCGGCCTTCGATGCGGCGGCCGCAGCCCTTGAGGCCGGAGCGCGTGATGTTCATCTGTTTGCACGCCGGGAAACCTTGGCCGCGTTGCCGGTCATTCGGATCCGCGGCTACCCGGGAGCCTATGACAACTATGGCAGCTTGCCCGACGCGGTGCGCTGGCATCAAGCGATTCGGTTCAGGCAGGCTGGGTCGACCCCGCCGCCGGATGCGATCTCGCGCGCGGTAGCCTTCCCCAATTTTCATCTGCACCTGGGCGCACCCTGGACCTCGGCGCAATTGAAGGGGGTGCGGCCGGTCGCCATCACTCCGCAGGGCGAGTTCGCGTTCGATTTCGCGATTGCGGGAACTGGCTATTCCGTCGATCTGGGCGCGCAGTCAGAGCTCGGCGATTTCGCCGACGAAATCCTGCTGTGGCGAGATCGCTTCGTGCCGCCTGACGACGAAAAGGACGATCGCCTGGCGGCCTATCCTTATCTCGGGTCCGGGCACGAGTATCTGGAGAAAGTTCCGGGCCGCGCGCCGTATCTGAAGGACATTCACGTCTTCAATCCGGCAGCATTTGTCAGCTTCGGCCTGCCGATCGGCGACGTTCCAAGCTTCAAGCGCGACATTCCGGGGATCACGGCCAGGGTCAGCCGCGATCTGTTCCTGGCCGACCTTGCATCTCACGAGGCGCGCATCAACGGAGAGATCGCGGAGGATTTCACCGCCGAGCTCTATGCACCGGCTGTCTGGCGACCGCCGCAGCCCGTCGCGGCGGAATAGCGAGGATCACGACCACATCATTGATCTCCGCCGTCGTTTCCGCGACCGGCGCATGGCGGAGCCTTGTCCAGGGGATCGCGGCGACGAGACCAACATCATGAGCAAGACGACCACCATCGACAACGTCATTCCGCGCGCCGACATCGTCAAGCGTGCCGCCCGGCTTGGTGCCGAGATCAAGAATGTGAAGCTGTCGGGTGACCTTCCCGACGCGGTCATCCGTGCTGTCAACCAGGTGCTGCTCGAGCACAAGGTGATCTTCTTCCGCGACCAGGAGCACCTCGACGACGCCGAGCAGGAGCGCTTCGCGGTTAAGCTCGGCAAACTGGTGCCGCATCCGACCATCGGCCCGAGCAAGGGTACGTCGTCGATCCTCGAGCTGGATTCGGGGCGTGGTGGCGGCCGCGCGGACCAATGGCATACCGACGTCACGTTCGTCGATTCCTATCCGAAGATCTCGGTGCTGCGCGGCGTGGTAATCCCGCCCTATGGCGGTGACACCGTCTGGTCGAACACGGCGGCCGCCTATCTCGATCTGCCGGCACCGTTGCGCAAGCTCGCCGACGAGCTCTGGACGGTTCATAGCAATGCCTATGATTACGCGGTGAAGTCTCGCGCCACCGACGCCGACAGAAAGCATTTTGACGAGGTATTCACCGGGACGATCTATGAGACCGAGCATCCGGTCGTGCGCGTCCATCCCGAAACGGGCGAGCACACGCTGGTGCTCGGCAATTTCGTCCAGCGCTTTGTCGGCCTGCCGAAATATGACGGCCAGAAGCTGTTCGATCTGTTCCAGTCCCACATCACGGCTCCGGAGAATACCGTGCGCTGGAGCTGGCGGGCCGGAGACGTCGCGATCTGGGACAATCGCGCGACCCAGCACTACGCCGTCAATGACTACGGCGATCAGCATCGTGTGGTGCGCCGCGCCACCATCGACGGCGAGGTTCCGGTCAGCGTCGACGGCCGCCACAGCGTGACGCGGATCAAATCGCCGAAGCCGCAAGCGGCGAAGGCAGCCTGAGCATGTCGCCTATTGGAGCAACACAATGAATGCCATCATTCGAATTCTGTGCGCGCGGCGAGCCGCTGCGCGCCGGGCGGCGCGATTGCTGCTGGCCGGCGTCTTTGCGTTGGGCCTGATCGCTTCGGCCTTCGCCGAGCCACCGCTCGATAAGACCGAGATCCGTTATCAAGGCTGGGCCGGGCAGGTGACGTTCACCGAGCTCGCCGAGGACCTCGGCTACCTCGCGCCGCTCAAGCTCAAATGGGTCGGCAACACCATCAGCGGGCCGCAGGACATTCAGACCGTCGTCACCGGCGACATCGACGTCGGCGGCGCTTTCTATGGTGCGATCATCAAGCTGATCGCGGCCAAGGCGCCGATCAAGGCGGTGGTCGGCTACTACGGTTCCGACTCCAATACCTACTACGGCTACTTTGTGAAGGACGACAGTCCGATCAAGACGGCCCGCGACCTGATCGGCAAGAAGGTCGCGGTCAATACGCTTGGCGCTCATCTGGAGTTCGTGCTGCGTGAGTATCTGGCGCGCAACGGCCTTAGCGCCGGCGAGGCCAAGCAGGTGACATTGGTGGCGGTCCCACCCGTCACCGGCGAGCAGGCGCTGCGGCAAGGGCAGGTCGAGGTGAGCGCGCTCAGCGGCGTGTTGCGCGACAAGGCGCTGGAGCGTGGCGGGATCCGCTCGCTCTTCAACGATACCGATCTGTTCGGACAGTTCACCGGCGGTGCCTATGTGCTGCGGGAGAAGTTCATCAAGGACAATCCGAACACCGCCCGCAAGCTGGTTGAGGGGATCTCGCGCGCCATCCAGTGGGCGCAGACGACGCCGCCCGATGAAGTGCGGGCCCGCTTCGACCGGATCATTGCGGAGCGCAAGCGCAACGAGGATGCCTCCTCGATCAAGTACTGGAAGAGCACCGGCGTCGCGTCCAAGGGCGGCGTGATCTCGGATGCCGAGCTGCAGGTCTGGGTCGACTGGCTGGTCAAGGATGGCCTGCTCAAACCGGGCCAGATCAAGGCCTCGGACACCTACACCAACGAGTTCAACTATTTCCGTCCCGGAAAGACGGCGGAGGCGCGATGACGTCGGTCAAGATCAGCTTTGACAAGGTCCGCAAGGAGTTCGTCACGCGAGGCGAAGGGGGCCGGCCGGCGGGCTATTTCACCGCGCTCGAGGACATCACGTTCGACGTCCGCGCCGGCGAATTCCTCGCCCTGGTCGGTCCAAGCGGTTGCGGCAAGTCGACATTGCTCGATCTGCTCGGCGGGCTCGCGACGCCGACCAACGGCCGCATTCTGCTCGACGGCCGGCCGATCGTCGGACCCGGACGCGACCGCGGCGTCGTGTTCCAGCAGTACGCGCTGTTTCCGTGGCGCACGGCCGCGCAGAATGTGGAGTTCGGGCTCGATATCGCCGGCCTCAAGCCGAAACAACGCGGTGAGATCGCGCGGCACTTCCTCGACTTGGTCGGGTTATCGGGTTTTGCTGACCGTTATCCGCATGAACTCTCCGGCGGCATGAAGCAGCGCGTCGCGATCGCGCGCAGCCTTGCCTATGATCCGGAGGTGCTGCTGATGGACGAGCCGTTCGCTGCGCTCGATGCCCAGACGCGCGAAACGTTGCAGGGCGAGCTGCTGCGGATCTGGCGGGCCACCGGCAAGACCATCATCTTCATCACCCACGGCATCGACGAGGCGGTCGTGCTCGGTCAGCGCGTGGCGGTCATGACGTCCCGTCCGGGGCGGATCAAGGAGATTGTCGACATCCCCGCGGCCTTGCGCAGCGAAGCCGAGGATGTGCGCTCGCTGCCGGAATTCGGCCGCGTGCGCCATGAGATCTGGAGCCTGCTCCGCGAGGAAGTGCAGAAAGCGCAGCTGGGGCAATCAGCGGGCAGGGTCAGCGCAGGCCGTGTCGAGCGTGAAGTAAAGGAAGTCGCTCATGTCTAGCCTGGAGATGCTGACATTGCTGGAGCTCGCGCATGGGCGGCGAGACGAGCACCCGGTGGCCGCGCGGTCACCGCTGGTGAGCGCGGCCCGCGCCGCGACCTGCGGTCTGGCAGCTTTCGGGCGCCGCTCCCTGCTGCTGATCGCCCTTCTGGCGATCTGGGAGGCCGTGCCCAGGCTCGGCTTTATCGACGCGGTGTTTCTGCCGCCCTTCTCAGATGTCATCGCCGCAGGCTGGCAGCTCGCACAAACCGGCGAGCTCTATGACGACGCCTCCGCGAGCCTGCTCCGCGCCCTGAGCGGGTTTCTGGTGTCGGTCGTGTTGTTCGTCCCGCTCGGGCTGGCCGTCGGCTGGTACACAAGGCTCGGCGATCTGCTCAACCAGTTCATCGAGATTTGCCGCAATACCGCGCCGCTCGCGCTCCTGCCGGTGTTCATCCTGCTGCTTGGCATCGGCGAGCTCTCGAAGGTCACGATGGTAGTCTATAGCTGCGCTTGGCCGCTCCTGCTCAACACCATCGCCGCAGTGAAGCAGGTCGATCCGCTCTTGATCAAGTCGGCGCGGACCATGGGCGCGACCCCGCAGCAACTGTTCCGCAAGGTGATCCTTCCGGCGGCGCTTCCGACGATCTTTGTCGGCATTCGCCTCGCCAGTGCGTCAGCCATGCTGGTGCTGGTCGCATCCGAGATGGTCGGCGCCAAGGCCGGTCTCGGCTATCTCATCATCAACAGCCAGTACAGCTTCCTGATCCCGCAGATGTATTTCGGCATAATCGGGATCACCGTGATCGGGTTGGCATTCAATGCGGTCCTGGAGGCGTTGGAACGGCGCTTGATGCGATGGAAGGCACAGGTTGCGGCGTGATGAGATCGTGGTTCAGGCGCCGCTCGGGCTGTTTCGTGCGGTGGCCTGCGTCACAATGCTGTTCGGCGGCACGTCCTTGGTCAGCCAGACGTTGCCGCCGATGGTCGACCCGCGGCCGATCGTGATCCGGCCGAGTATGGTTGCGCCGGCGTAGATCACGACGTCATCCTCGACGATCGGATGGCGGGCGTCGCCCTTGATCACATGGCCCTCGTCGTCGGTCGGGAAATGCCGCGCGCCGAGCGTGACCGCCTGATAGATCCGGACGTTGTTGCCGATGATGGCGGTTTCGCCGATCACGACGCCGGTTCCGTGATCGATGAAGAATCCGGAGCCGATCCGGGCGCCGGGATGGATATCGATGCCGGTCCTTGTGTGGGCGATCTCCGACATCAGGCGAGCCACCAGCCGCGCGCCGATCTGGTAGAGCAGATGCGCAAGGCGATGGTGGATGATGGCGGTCATCCCCGGATAGCCGATCAGGATCTCGGGAAAATTCTGCGCCGCCGGATCTCCAACGAATGCCGCCCGCAGATCGTTGATCAGAAGTCCGCGGACCGACGGCAGTTGGGTCGCGAATGCGCGTGTCAGCTCGATCGCCTCTTCGTGCCCAAAGCCCGGCTCCAGCTCGTCGCCAACGAACAGCGCGCTGCGATGGATCTGCGCGCTGAGCGAATCCAATGCTGTGCTCAGCGTATTGCCGACGAAATAGTCGATGTTCTCGCCGTCGAGGTCCGATTGGCCGTAGTGGCGCGGAAACAGCGCCTCGGTGAGGCCGTCGAGGATCGCCTCCAGCGCGTCCCGCGAGGGCGCGCGGCGTGCCTCGCCGTCGCGCCGGATGCTATGGGTCTCCTCGCGGGAGGTGCGCAGCTCGGCCACGATCCGGTCGAGCTGCCAGCGGCCCGGTGGTCTGCTGACCGCGCCGGCCGTTGACGGAGGCGATGCTGGCGGCAATTCGCGTTTCATGCTGCACCCTTTCTCTGTTCTAACGGACATGCGCCAGAGGAATGCTGACTTCGGCCAATAGGTCGAGATCGGCCTCGTGATCGATCTGGACATACTGTCCATTCCAGTAAGTGAGGCCGGACAGCCGATGCGACAATTCCATGCTGGCGAGGCGGCCCACGATGATGCCATGGGAATGCCGCTCGATGATCTCCTCGACCTGGCATTCGATCATCGCAAGCGACCGCTGCAGCAACGGCACGCCCGAGGCTCCATGGGTCCAATCGGTGCCCTCGAAGCGTTCCCTGCCTTTCAGCCGGCCATTGCTGAAGCGCTCGGCCAGGGCCTGCTGGTCGGAGCCGAGGATGTTGACGCCGAACAGCCGATGGCGGGCGATCGGTGCGAAGGACGATGCCTGCCGGTTGATGCTGACCAGCAGCCGGGGTGGGCTGGCGCTGAGCGACGTCAGCGAGGTCACCGTCATGCCGGTGATGTCCTCACCCTGTCCTGCGGTGATGATGCAAACGCCGCCCGGGAGGCGGCGCATGACAAGGCGAAATTGACGCTCGATCTCGTGGTCGGCATCCACAAGATGAATATCCGGCTTGCTCATCGGGATTCTCCCTTGCATTGCCTCGCCGGATTGGACCTCGCCAGAGCGTTTTCGAGCGAAGTGGATACCGGTTCGCGTGAAGAAAACGCATCAAAACAACAATCCAGAGCTCCGTTCCGATTCGATCGGAGTGGGGCTCTAGAAGAAGCCCTTGGCGGGTAGCGGCGTGCCGCTGATCTCGTATTGTCCGATCGAGCGCGCCTTGAAGGTGTTTGGATTGTGCGACGCCAGCGTGCGCGCGTTGCGCCAGTGGCGGTCGAAATTGGTCGCCTTCTTGGTGGCCGATGCACCGCCGACGTCGAACAGCAGGCTACCGCTCCGGATCGCGAATTCGTCCGCAACGATCTTGGCCTTGGCCGACAGCAGCGCGGCCTTGTGCGCGGCCTCGACGGCGTTTTCGTCGCCTGCATCGAAAGCGTCGGTGGCGGCATGGAGCGCCTCCGCGGCCGCAAGCACCACGGTCTCGGCGGCGAATGCGCCGCTGGCGATCTGGCCGACGGTCTGTTGCAGCAGCGGGTCGTCCACTGGCACCTCACTCGGCGCGTAATAGAACGTCCGCTTGCGGGTCCGCACCAGGGCGCTGGCGTCGCGCAGCACGGCGCGCGCGATGCCGGCATTGATCGCAGTCAGGAACAGCTGGGCAAATGTGTTGGAGTAGGGAATGCCGTAGCCGGTATCCGGTGCATCGAACACGACCTCCTGGCGCTTGACGCGCACGTTGCGGAAGTGGGTGGTGCCGGTCGCCGTCAGCCGCTGCCCGAGACCGTCCCAGTCGTCGATCAGCTCAATGCCCTCGCGGTTCACCGGAATCAGCACGGCAGCATTGGTGGCGGATGTGTCGGCGGTGCGAACGAGGACGTAGTCCGAATACAGTGTGCCGGTGCTATAGTATTTCGTGCCGTTGAGCAGGTAGTCGTCGCCGTCGGCAGTGAGTGTCGTGTTCGGCGTGACATTGCCGACCTTCGGCGTGTCGAGCTCGGTCGCCGCGAGCCCGATGATCGCGCCGTCGGCAACTGCCTTCTGCCACTGCCTGTGCTGATCGTCCTTCGGCCGGCGCACCAGGCGTTCGACGACGCTGAAATGGTTGCGCAGGATATGCGCGACATTGGCGTCGGCCTCACCGAGACCGATGACGATCTCGAACAATGCGCGAATCGACAGGCCGGCGCCGCCGGCTTCGATCGGAAGCCGCAACGCGCCGAGGCGGGCCTTGCGAATGAGATCGACTTGCGCGAACGGCAGGACGCGCTCGCGTTCGCGCTCGGCGGCGCCTTCCGCGATGCGGCCGAGCAGCGCGTCGATATCGGGTGCGCGGCTGTGAAGGCGGTCGGAAGGCTCCAGCGAGGTGGCGGACAGAGGCTTGTTCATTGGTATCACCCAAATGGCGTTGATTGATATGACTGCTACTGATCAGAGCTGGGCCAGGTGGTCGGTGACTTTGATCGGCTCCGGGAGCACCTTGCGCGCGACCAGCCAGTCGGCGGCCCTTTGCAGCTCGGCGAGGAAGTTTTCGTCGTTGGCGGCGAAGTAGCGATACTGCCGGTTCAGCGCGATGAACTGGTCGCGGACCTGGTCGCTGTACTTGCCGGCCTTCTGCGCGATGTATTCGGCATCCTTGCTGTTCGCGGAGATCCACTTGCCTTCGGCGCGGAAGGCGTCGTTGACGGCCCGGACCAGCGCAGGATTGTCGGTCGCAAATTTTCGGGTGGTCAGGTAGGACGTGTAGTCGATCTGGAACTCGAGATCGCGACCTTCCAGGAAGATGTCGTGCGCCTTGTATTCGAGCCGCGCGATATCGACGCCCGGGCTCCACATCGACCAGGCGTCGACCTTCCCGGAGGCCAGCGCCGGCGCTGCGTCCGGCGGGTTGAGATAGACGAACGTCACCTTGGAGCGGTCGACCTTGTGCTTCTCGAGCGCGGCAACCAGCAGGAATTCGCCGAGACCCGAACGGTTCACCGCCACCGACTTGCCGACGAGATCCTCGACCTTGTTTATGCCAGAGTCATCCCGCGCGATGATCGCCGTGGTGCGCGGCTCGTAGACCACGAATTGGGTGAATACCAGCGGCGAGCCGGCGATGATCGCGGCGAGTGCCGGCGTCGTGCTGCCGCCGAAGCTGAAATCGGCGCTACCGCCGGTCACAGCCTGCAGCGTCGGCGCATGATTGGGGAACGGCCCGAGCCACTCGACCTTGATGCCGTCCCTGGCCAGCAGCTTCTCGAACTCGCCGCGCTCCTTGGCGATCAGATTGAGGCCGCTCAAACCCCAGGTCAGACGCACCGTGTCGGTGACGCGGCCGGTCGCCGCATGCGCCGGCTCGGACAGGTCAAAGCCGGCAAGCGCGCCGATGCCGAAGGCGGCGCCGCCAAGGAAGCTGCGACGGGTGGGGTTGGTGAACCGGGGGATAGACATTGAGTGGTCCTCAGGCAGGAATGGAGTGAGAGGTGTCGACGCCGAGCTCCGCCAGCAGGTCGGTGCGGGCGATCGGCGCTGCGCCGTTACGTTTCATGGGATGCTCGAACGCGATCCGGCCCTCGCGCATCACCAGGATGCGGTCGGCGAGCGCGATCGCCTCGTCGACGTCGTGGGTGACCAGGAGCACGCCGGGGCGATGGACGGCGACCAGCTCGCGCACCAGATCGTGCATGCGAATGCGAGTCAGCGCATCGAGCGCTGCGAACGGCTCGTCGAGCAAGAGCAACTCGGGTTCCTGCACCAGCGCGCGCGCCAGCGCCACGCGCTGCGCCTGTCCGCCCGAGAGGTTGCGCGGCCAGTCATCGAGACGGCCGCCGAGTCCGACCTCGGTGAGCGCGGTGGCGGCGCGCTGACGGGCGTCGCTCGCATTGAGGCCGAGCGAGACGTTGCGCCACAGACTGTCCCACGGCAGCAGTCGGTGCTCCTGGAAAACGACGGCCGGCCGCCGCGGTGCCGTGATGCGCCCGCCGTCGATCGCATCGAGGCCGGCCAGCGCCCGCAGCAGCGTGGTCTTGCCGCAGCCGCTTTCGCCGAGCAGGACGACGAACTCGCCGCGCTCGATGCGCAGGTTGAGGTTCTCGATCACCACGCGGCTGCCATAGGCGCGATGCAGTCCGGTCACCACGACGGCCGGCGCAATCGCGGCCGGTGAGGGCACGGCGTGCAGCGTCATCGCGCGCTTCCATAGTTCGGATGCCAGGCCAATAGCCGCCGCTCCAGGGCGCGCGCGATGCCGTCGGCGGCGACGCCGATCAGCGCATAGATCACGATCGTCAGCACGATCACGTCGGTGCGCAGGAACTCGCGCGCATCCATGGCGAGAAAGCCGATGCCGGACTGGGCGCCGATGGTCTCCGCGACCACCAGCGCCAGCCACGCGGTCGCCAGCGCATAGCGCACACCGGTCAGGATCGATGGCAGGGCGCCGGGCAGGATGACGCGCCGGATCAGCTCGAGTGTCCCGAGGCCCTGGACGCGGCCGAGCTCGAGCAACTTCGGGTCGACCTGCCGGATGCCCAGCGTGGTGTTGATGTAGATCGGGAAGGCGACGCCGAGCGCGACCAGGAAGATCTTCTGGGCTTCGCCGACGCCGAGCCAGACGATCACCAGCGGTAGCGCGGCGAGAAACGGGATCGCGCGGATCATCTGGATGCTGCGGTCGATGGCAGCCTCCGCGATCCGCGAGAAGCCCACGAGGATGCCGAGCGCGAATCCGACGCTGCCGCCGATCGCAAAACCGGCCGTTGCGCGCAGCAGGCTGACGCCGAGATCGTTCAGCAGGCTTCCGGACGTCGCCAGCTTGAATGCCGTCCGGACGACCTTGCTCGGTGCCGGCAGCACCTGCGGCGAGAGCCAGCCGGCCTGCGCCAGCAATTCCCAGACGATCAGAAGCATGACCGGGAGCGAGCCACGACAGCAGCAGCATGCCGCGCCGGCCGATCTCTACTCGTGGCTTCCGGGACGGCGATGCCGTTTGAACGCTGCGCGGCGTTGAATCAAACGCGATCGATGACGCAGCCTGTTCGAGGTTGCTCAAGTCTGTTCTGTCCTCGTCTAACCTTGCGCGCGAGCATCATTGATCGCGCGCGGCATGGTTCGCCGTTCTCTCGATGAACGGCGCGTCGCCGCACGAAAGAAGGCGTTGTTCATGTCGCGCAAACTGTCCCACGAATTTTCTCGAACAGAAATAGAGCCGTATTCCAATTGTCGCTGCGTCCGGAGTTTTCTGGTTTATCGGCGCGCGCGGCGCGGCAAGGAAAATCTTTTGATGCGCAGCTGCTTGATCTGTCGCCGTGCTTCTTTGAAAACACGCCGACGTAACGTCAGGGAAATCGGAGAGACGGCATGTCGACACGACCGCTTCGCTTTGGCATCTGGGCGCTGGTCCATGGTTCGCGCGCGGCCTATCAAGATCCGGAGGAGCCGTATGACGCATCGTGGGAGCGCAATCGCGACCTCGTGCTTGCCGCCGAGACACTGGGCTACGATTCCACGCTGATCGCGCAGCACACCATCAATCCGCATCGGGAGGATTTCGATCAGCTCGAGGCCTGGAGCGCGGCGGCGGCCGTTGCGGCATTGACCAGCCGGATCGAGATCATCGCGGCCATCAAGCCCTATCTCTATCATCCGGTGGTTCTCGCCAAGCTCGCGCTCGGGATCGAGAACATCAGCCGCGGACGCTTCGCGATCAACCTGGTCAATGCCTGGAACCGGCCCGAACTCGACAAGGCCGGCATCGGCTTTGCCGAGCACGATGCCCGTTACGCCTATGGCCGCGAGTGGATCACGATTGTCTCGCGCCTGATGCAGGGCGAGCGGTTGACCTACAAGGGCGAGCATTTCGACGTCCGCGATTATCTGTTGCGGCCGACGAGCCTCTACCGACCGCGACCATTGATCTATGTCGGCGGCGAATCCGAGCCGGCGCGCGCTTTGGTCGCCGACCACGGCGACGTCTGGTTCATCAATGGTCAGCCGCTCGAGGATGTCGCGGGCCTCATTGCCGACGTGGCGGCGCGGCCGCGGACGTCGGTGCCGCTTCGCTTCGGGCTGTCCGCCTTCGTCATCGCGCGCCAGACGCAGGCCGAGGCCCAGGCCGCCTATGAGCGGCTGCTTGAGCTGTCGCGGAAGGACGCCTCGATAAAGGTGATCCAGCGACAGAACACCGACCCGAAGGTCGTGATGATGCAGACCATGCAGAAGTCGGAGCGGATCGGCAGCAACGGCGGCACCGCTGCCGGGCTGGTCGGCAGCTATGATGACGTGGCCGCCCGAGTCGGGGCGTTCCATGCCGCAGGCATCGAGTTGTTCATGCTGCAGTTCCAGCCTTTCGAGGCCGAGATGGAGCGCTTTGCGAAGGAGATCATCCCGCGCGTCCGCGCAGCGTCATCTGCTGCGAATGACACCCCACCACTGCTGGCGAGCTCGCGGTAACTGCGTCACGCGGTTGCGGCGGCTTCCGTCTGACGCGCAAAGCGGCTGATCGACCGAGGCAGGCCAAAATGCTCACGCAAGGTGGTGCCGGCGTAATCGGTTCGGAACAGACCGCGGCGCTGCAGGATCGGCACCACGTTGTCGACGAAGACCTCGAGCCCGGTCGGCAGCACGTCCGGCATCAGATTGAATCCGTCGGCCGCGCCGGCCTTGAACCAGGCCTCGATGTCGTTGGCGATCTGCTCGGGCGTGCCGACGATGATGCGGTGTCCGACCCCGCCGCCGAGCGCGCGCAACAACTGCCGGACGGTGAGGTCACCGCGGCGCGCAAGGTTCACCGTGCCCTGGAACATGGTGTGGTTGGCGTTGGCCGGCAGCGGCAGCGGATCGGGTAGTGGCTTGTCGAGCTCAAGGATCGCAGGATCGACCTGCAATGTGCCCGCGAGACGCGCCAGGCTGTACTCGATCGGAACCAGCTCCCACAGCTCATCCTGCCGCCGTCTCGCCTCGGTTTCGGTGCTGCCGATCACTGTGGCAAGGCCCGGCAGGATGACGATGGAGTCGCCGGCGCGGCCGTAGGTCGCGGCGCGGGCGCGCAGATCGCGCGCATAGGCGACGCCTTCCTCGATCGTCTGCGCCAGCGTGAACACAGCTTCGGCCTGCGCGGCAGCGAGATCACGGCCGTCGTGCGAGCCACCGGCCTGCACGGTGACCGGGCGGCCCTGCGGCGAACGCGGCACGTTAAGCGGACCGGCCACGGCGTAATGGGCGCCGCGATGCGCGATCGGATGAACCTTCGACGTATCGACAAATCGCGCCGAGGACTTGTCGCCGACAAAGGCGTCGTCCTCCCAACTGTCCCACAGCGCATGGACGACCTCGGCGAACTCCTTGGCGCGCTCGTAGCGGGCCTTGTGCTCCAGCACGTTGCTGAGGCCAAAATTGCGGCTGGCCGACGCGTCGGCAGTGGTCACCGCATTCCAGCCGGCGCGGCCGCCGCTCGCGAGATCCAGGGTCGCGAAGCGGCGCGCGATGTTGTACGGCTCGTTGTAGGTGGTCGAGGCGGTCGCGATCAGCCCGATATGGCTGGTCGCCGCGGCCACCGATGCCAGCACGATCGTCGGTTCCATCGACATGAAGGAGCGGTAGTCGATGCGGTCGGTGATCGCCGGTGTGTCGGCAAGGAAGATCGCATCGAGCTTGCCGCGCTCGGCGATCTCAGCCACGCGCACATAATGGCCGACGTCGAAGCAGGCGCGAGGATCGCTTTCGGGCAGCCGCCACGCCGACGCATAGACGCCGGAGTGCAGCAGATTGACATTGAGATGAAGCTGACGATCGGACATGGCTGCCCCGCATTGAGGTGAGACGACTCACGAGGTATCGCCTGTCAGGCCACATGAAAACGAACGGCCGGCGCGTGCATGCAAAAAGAAATTTCCGTCTCCGCTGCGCGATCTGCGAACAAATCCGGTGTCGATCTTCTGCGATGAGCGGAACATCCCCTCCGCCGCCGCATGAATATTCTGCCACGTGCCGCGGCAGGGGAAGCTTCGTCCAAGTCTGCGCAAATATCTGAAATTGCCAGGGCAGCCTGCGCGCGTAACGATGCTGTTGCGGCGCGTTGCAAGCAATCGGTGCCTCCCGGAGAACTGAACCATGACAGTCCACGAGCGACGCGCCGAACAGCGAACCGCGCCAGGCGGTTCGGTCGAATTCGACGCCGACGTGCTGGTGATCGGCGGCGGACCGGCAGGCACGTGGGCTGCGGTGAGCGCAGCCGAGTGCGGCGCACGCGTCGTGCTCGCCGACAAGGGATTTTGCGGCACGTCGGGTGCCACCGCGGCTGCCGGCACCGGCGTCTGGTATGTCGATCCCAATCCGGCGCTGCGCAAGGCCGCAATGGCCAATCGCGAAAAGATGGGCGGGCACCTGCAGGATCGCCGCTGGATGGCGCGCGTGCTCGACCAGACCTACGAGGACAGCAATCGTCTGGCCGCCTGGGGTTACCCTTACCCGGTCGACGACAGCGGCACATCGCAGCGCAACTCGCTGCAGGGGCCGGAATACATGCGCCTGATGCGCAAGCGCACCAAGCAGGCCGGCGTCACCATTCTCGATCACAGTCCGGCGCTCGAACTGCTGGTGGATGACGACGGCTCGGTTGCGGGAGCCAGCGGCGTGCGCCGCCAGAAGCACGATCGCTGGATCGTGCGCGCCAAGGCTGTCGTCATGGCGACCGGCGGCTGCGCGTTCCTGAGCAAGACGCTGGGATCGAATGTGCTGACCGGAGACGGCTATCTGATGGCCGCGGAGGTCGGGGCCGAATTCAGCAGCATGGAATTCTCGAATCCCTATGCGATCTCGCCGGCGTTCGGCTCCGTGACCAAGACGCTGTTTTATGGCTGGGCGACCTTCAGCTACGAGGACGGCAGCGTCGTTCCCGGTGCGGCATCCAAGGGCGGGCGATCGGCGATTGCGCGCGCGCTGCTTCAGGGACCGGTCTATGCCCGCCTCGACAAGGCCGACGACGACGTGCAGCGTCACATGCGCGCATCGCAGCCGAATTTCTTCCTGCCGTTCGATCGCACCGGCATCGATCCCTTCAGGGAGCGTTTCCCCGTCACCTTGCGGCTCGAAGGCACCGTGCGCGGCACCGGCGGCCTTCGCATTGTCGACGGTAGCTGCGCCACCAGCGTGCCGGGACTCTATGCCGCCGGTGATGCAGCGACGCGCGAATTGATCTGCGGCGGCTTCACCGGCGGCGGCAGCCACAATGCCGCCTGGGCGATGTCATCGGGGACCTGGGCCGGATGGGGCGCTGCCGGCTATGCAAGGCAGCTGGGCCCGGCACGTCAACGACGACTGGCGTCCGCCGGTACCGTCGCGTTCCGAAGCAAGGCGGGTCGCGCGTTTGAGCCCGCCACGCTGACAAAGGCGGTCCAGGACGAGGTCTATCCGTTTGAGCTGAACTACTTCCGGCATGCCTCGCGTCTCGAAGGCGCCCTCGAGCGGCTGGATGCGGCGTGGGTCAATGCATCATCGGCCGATGCGGCGAGCAAGGACGATCTGCTGCGCGCCCGCGAGAGCGCGGCCATGCTGGCGACGTCGCGCTGGATGTACCGCAGCGCGCTGGCGCGGAACGAAAGCCGCGGCATGCATCGCCGCGACGACTATCCCGATCAAGACGACCGCCAACGCCATTACGTGACGAGCGGCGGTTTGGACGAGGTCTGGACCACGGTGCGGCCGCATGCCGAGGCCAGCTATGCAGAGGCCGCGGAATGATCGAGGTGATCGACGCCGAGCGCTGCACGTCCTGCGACATCTGCGTGAATGTCTGCCCCACCAATGTCTTCGACAAGACGGAGGGGATTCCGGTGATCGCCCGTCAGGGCGATTGCCAGACCTGTTTCCTCTGCGAACTGTATTGTCCCGAGGACGCGCTTTACGTGTCGCCTTATGCGGAGGAGCCTCGCCCGACCGACGTGGTCGCGTTGCGGCAGACTGCCGCGTTGGGCAGCTACCGCCGCGCGGTCGGCTGGACCGACGAGACGCGCGATCTCCGCGGCATCGACCGCAGCTATCTGCTCTTTGGTCATTGAGCCCGGGCTGCGCCCGGCGACCGAAGCCATTTCCCAATTGGACCGACTGAATGAATGTACATCAATCCCTGACGACGGCGCAGCCTGTTGCACCGCTGCCGCCCATTCCGCTCGCATCAGGCGCGAGCGATGCCATGATCCGCTTCGAGGCCGTCTCGAAGGTCTATCCGGCCTATCGCGACAAGCCGAGCGTCCATGCCTTGCAGGCGATCGACTTCGCGATCCCGCGCGGCTCGATCACCGGCGTGATCGGCCGCTCCGGCGCCGGCAAATCGAGCCTCGTCCGCCTCATCAACGGGCTTGAGAAGCCGTCGAGCGGCCGCGTCGTCGTCGATAACAGCGAGATCTCGGCGCTTGCCGGTCGCGAGCTGCGCCTGGCGCAGCGCTCGATCGGCATGATCTTCCAGCATTTCAACTTGCTGTCGTCGCGGACGGCGGCGGACAATATCGCCTTGCCGCTCGAGATCGCCGGCTGGTCCACGGCCGACATCGCCGTCCGTGTAGCCGAGCTGCTCGAGCTCGTCGGCATTGCCGACAAATACGATCGTTATCCCTCGGAATTGTCCGGCGGCCAGAAGCAGCGCATCGGCATCGCCCGCGCGCTGGCGACTCGGCCGAATGTGCTGCTGTCCGACGAGGCGACGTCGGCGCTCGATCCGCAGACCACGCGCGCGATTCTGGAGCTGCTGGCCAACATCAATCGTGAACTCGGGGTGACGATCGTGTTGATCACCCACGAGATGTCGGTGGTCCGCCAACTCGCCAAGGAAGTCGCGGTGATCGACGGCGGCCAGGTCGTCGAACGCGGCCATGTCGCGGAAATCTTCACGCATCCCCAGCATCCGGTCACGCAGGCGTTCCTTTCCGAGGTGATCGGGGACAGTGTTCCGGTCTCGCTGGCGAGCCGCCTTTCGCCACAGCCGGTTGCCGGCGGGCAGACGGTCCTTCGCGTGCAGGTGCGCGGTACTGAAGCCGGCGACACCGTCGTGGCGCGGCTTTCGCGCGAACTGTCCCATGACGTGGCGCTGCTATCGGCCCGCATCGATGAGATCGGCGGCCAGCACGTGGGCTCGCTAATCCTTGGCATTCCCGGCGGTGAAGCCACGGCCAGGCAGGCCCTGGCTTATCTTTCTCAGCATGACATTCTGGTGGAGCGTCTCGGCTATGTCGCGTGAACTCATCAACCTGATCGTTCAGGCCACGGGCGAGAGCCTTTTCATGGTCTCGGTGGCTGCGCTGGTTGCGACCGCGCTGGGCCTTCCGCTCGGCGTCTTCCTGGCGACCAGCCGGAAAGGGGAGCTGTTCGCCGCGCCGCCAGCCAATGGCGTGCTCGGCGTCATCGTCAATGCGGCCCGCTCGACGCCGTTCATCATCCTGGTGGTTGCGATCATTCCTTTCACGCGGCTGATTGCCGGCACCTCGATCGGATCGGGCGCGGCAATCGTGCCGCTCACCATCGCGGCAACGCCGTTCATTGCCCGTCTGGTCGAGGCGGCGATCCGCGAGGTCGATGCCGGTCTGATCGAGACGGCGTCCTCGTTCGGTGCAAGCCCGTTGCAGATCGTGTTCAAGGTCTTGATCCCGGAGGCGTTGCCGGGCCTGGTGCTGGCCTTGACACTCGCGGTGGTCAGCCTGCTCGGCTACTCCGCAATGGTCGGGGCCGTCGGAGGCGGCGGCCTCGGCGACCTCGGCATTCGCTATGGCTATCAGCGCTTCATGCCCGAAATGATGCTGGCGGTCGTCGTCGTTTTGATCGCGCTGGTTCAGACCGTGCAGACCGCCGGCGACTATCTGGCGCGCCGCGTCAACCGCCGCCTACGTCATCGCTAAAGGCGCGGTGGCGTCACGATCCCTTCGGTGCCCAGATCTTGACGTCGCCGGTATCGACCTTGCGTGGCAGCAGACCTTCCGCCGTGAAGGTATCGGCGATCTTCTGCTGCTCGGAAAGGCCGGCCGCGGTGACCACGCCGACCTTGTAGGAGCGATGGCTGTTGGCCTCCTCCACCGTGGCGGCGTCGATGCCCCACAGGCCGGCGAGCAGCGCCGCGGCCTCGTTCGGATTGGCTTTGATCCAGATGCCGGTTTCCACCAACCTGGCAAAGATGACATTCAGTGCATCGGCCCGCTTTTCGGCGATCGCGGCAGAGGCAAGATAGTAACGCTTGTAGTTGGCGAGCCCGCCGCTGCCGTCGGTCAGGATGCGCGCGCTGGACTGGCGTTGCGCGCTGCTGAGGAACGGATCCCAGGCGACCCAGGCGTCGACATTGCCGCTGACGAATGCCGCGCGGCCATCGGCCGGCGTCAGATAGGCCGGCGTGATGTCCTTGAAGGACAGTCCGGCCTTGGCAAGTACCGCTAGCAGCAGGAAGTGGCTGCCCGCGCCCTTGGTGACCGCGACCTTCTTGCCCTTGAGATCGGCCGGCGCTTTGATTGCGGAATCCTTGGGCACCAGGATCGCCTGCGCCGATGGAGAAGCGGCTTCCTCGGCGACGTAAGCGAGCTTGGCGCCGGCGGCCTGGGCGAAGATCGGCACGGTGTCGGCGACGTCGGCTCCGAAATCGATGCTGCCGACATTGATGGCCTCGAGCAGCGGCAGGCCGCTGGTGAACTCGTGCCACGACACGGTGATGCCGAGCGGCGCCAACGCCTTCTCCAGCGCGCCGTTGGTCTTCAGGATAGCGGTCAGCGTCGACGATTTCTGGTAGCCGATCCGGATTTCCTCGGCGGCCGCAGGCCGAACGAGCGAGGTCATCGCAAGCAGCCCGATGGCGGCGACAGCAAGACGGCGCGACATCGCAGCCGCCGATGATGCGGCCTGCGCTTGCGGGATGGGGCGGGCAAAGATGGGCATGGCAAGTTGTCCTTAGCCGGTTCGATCTGTTGCCATTTGTGTGCAATCGGTGCGCCGGAGGCAATCGCGGAGAAGCCGTCCGAACGAGTGCAATTTTCTCTGCAAGCGAAGTCAGCGAGAAAAGTATTTTTGGCCTACGCGTTGCCGCCGGCATCGGCAGATAAGTCGCTCGCTGCGCCAAGATGCCCGGCCGGCTCCATTCTCTTTTCATCGCGGCCACAGCAGCGGCGACTCGTCATCGGGAAAAATTTGGATTCTCATTTCATTGATTTCGTCCCCGGCGCGAGCGATGAGCTTGATAGCGAGTTCAGTTCCATGGAGACCAAGATGTTGCTTCGATCCATTTTCGCTCTTGCAGGCGCTGTTGCGATCTGGTCGACCGCCGCCGCGGCAGAAACGATCAAGATCGGCGTGACGCCCGGGCCGCATGCACAAATCCTTGAGGCCGTGAAACCGATCGCGGCGAAGAGCGGGCTCGAGCTTCAGCTTATCGAGTTCTCCGACTATGTCGTTCCGAACGCGGCGCTCGACGCCGGCGACATCCAGGCCAACTCGTTTCAGAACCAGCCTTATCTGGACAACCAGAAAGCCGATCGCGGCTACAAGATCGAGCAGGTGGGGCTGACGGTCAATTTTCCGATCGGCGTCTATTCGCGCAAGCACAAGAACTGGGCCGACGTTCCTGACGGAGCCAAGGTCTCAATTCCCAATGATCCGACCAATGGCGGCCGGGCGCTGCTTCTGCTGCGCGACAAGGGCGCAATCAAGCTGAAGAGCGACGTCGGCTTCAAGCCGACCGTTATCGACATCGCCGACAATCCCAAAAACCTGAAATTCGTCGAGGTCGACGCAGCCCAGGCGCCCCGGGCGCTCGACGATGTCGATGCGGCGGTCATCAACACCAACTATGCGACACAGGCCGGTCTCGATCCGGTCAAGGATCCGATCCTGCGCGAGGATCCGAAAGGGCCATACGTCAATCTGATTGCGGTTCGCTCCGCCGACAAGGACAAGCCGTGGGTCAAGATCCTGGTCGACAGCTACCACACGCCCGAGATCAAGGAATTCGTCCAGACCAAGTTCAAGGGCGCGGTGCTGCCCGGCTGGTAGTTGCCGCTCCAATTGCTGAGGGATGATGATGCGTATTCTGATGACGGCGGTTGCCGCGGTAACGCTCCTGGTCGGCACCGCGAGGGCCGAGACGGTCCGCGTTGGCGTCACGGCCGGACCACACGCCGAGATCCTCGAAGTCGTCAAGAAGGTGGCTGCGGGCCATGGGTTCGACATCAGGGTGGTCGAATTCACGGACTACGTGATCCCGAACCAGGCGCTCGCGCTCGGGGATCTCGCGGCCAATTCGTTCCAGCACGAGCCTTATTTGAAGAACCAGATATCGAAGACCGGCTGGAAGATCGTCAAGGTCGCCAACACGATTGCGTCGCCGCAGGGTGTCTACTCGTTGAAATACAAGAAGCTGGCCGATCTTCCGGATGGCGGGCGGGTGGCGATCGCCAACGATCCTTCCAATGGCGCGCGCGGCCTGATGATCCTTGCGCTGCACGGCGTGATCAAGCTCAGGGACCCCAACAACGTCGCGTCGACCATTGCCGACATCACTGACAATCCGAAGCATCTGCGCTTCGTCGAGCTTGATGCCGCGCAGTTGCCGCGTTCCCTGCAAGATGTCGATCTGGTCTCGATCAACAACAATTATGCGGTTCAGGCCGGGCTCAATCCCGCCGCCGATGCAATTGCCCGCGAGGCGGCCGATGGCCCGTGGGTCAACATCGTTGCCGTGCGCGAGGCGGACAAGGACAAGCCCTGGGTCAAGCAGCTGATCGATGCCTACCATTCCGAGGAGGTCAAGGCATTCCTCGAGAAACGCTTCAAGGGCACCTACATCGCAACCTGGTGACGGGAGTTGATCGCCCATCGCCAGGAGGTTTCCAGGCCGATCTATTCGGCGGCTTCGGTGCGCGCTGCCGTCGAGGCGCGGCGGAAGCCGACGCCGGGATGCGTGGCGTCAAGATAGGGTCCGCGTCCGGGGAACAGCTTCTCGCGGAGCGTGCCTTCGCGATAGGCTGTCTTGTAGACTCCGCGTGACTGCAATTCCGGCACGACGAGGTCGACGAATGACGTCAGTGATTCCGGCGCGACGAGGCGGAACAGGTTGAAGCCGTCGACGTCGGTTTCGTCGGCCCAGGCGATCAGCTCATCGGCCACGTCCTGGGGTGAGCCGACCACGAATGGCGAGCGTGCGCCGATCCGGCTCAGCGTCGCGAGATCACCGACCTTGACCGGCCGCTCGCTCCGCAACGTGAAATTCTCGACCATCGACTGGATCGCGTTGCTCTCGACATATTGTACCGCCTGATCGGGACGATAGTTCGAGAAGTCGATGCCGGTCCAGCCCGAGAGCAGAGCCAGCTGGCCGGCTTGATCGACATACCCTGCGTACTCCTCGAGCAGATCGTTGGCCTCCGCGCGCGTCGGGGCAACGATCACGGTCGCGCCGGCGAACAGGCGGATATCATAGAGATCTCGTCCGAACGCCTTGGCCGCTTCCCTGATCTCGCGTACGGCACGGGCCAGAATGGGCCTGGTCTGGCCGTTGAGGAAGATCGCCTCCGCGTGCCTCGCCGCGAAGGCGCGGCCGCGCTTCGAGGTTCCCGCCTGATACAGCAACGGTGTGCGTTGTGGCGAGGGTTCGGCGAGGTGGATGCCGTCGACCTGGTAATGAAGTCCCTGGTGCCGCACATTGTGGATCCTTGCCGGATCCGTGAACACGCGCGCTGTCCGGTCACGGCGAACGGCGCCGTCCTCCCAGCTGCCTTCCCATAGCTTATAGCTCGCAATGAGAAACTCCTCGGCCGCCTCGTAGCGTTCATCATGCGCGCGGTTGGCCTCAAGGCCCATTCCGCGGGCGCCGCTGTCGAGATAGCCGGTGACGATGTTCCAGCCGATCCGCCCGCGAGTGAGATGATCGAGCGTCGAGAAGCGGCGGGCGAACTGGTAGGGATGCTCGTAGGTGAGGTTGGATGTGATGCCGAAGCCGAGATGCTTCGTTGCGTAAGCCATGGCGGAGACGAGCAGGGTCGGCTCGGCGTTCGGCAATTGAACGGCGTGACGCAGCGCAGTGTCAGGACTGCTGCCGTAGACGTCATAGATACCAAAGACGTCGGCGAGGAAGATGCCGTCGAGCAGGCCGCGTTCGGCGGTTCTGGCGTAGTCGACCCAATGGTCGAGCGAGTTGTAGTTGAGTGAAGTGTCGCGCGGATGCGACCAGAGACCGGCCCAGTTGTGGCTCGGCGCCATCATGTTGAACGCGTTGAAGCGAAGTTCCTTTGGTCTGGTCATTGCGCAATTTCGCTAATTGAGGACTGAGAGGTGATTTATCACGTCAGCTGCGCGGTTTTATTTTCTATATGGAAAGGCAGGATCAAAATCGTGCTTTGTCTTCGATCCGGCGCAGCAGAGATTCGTTTGTTCGACGTCGTCGTGCTGTTCGAAATGACGGTATGCACGACATTGCGTACTGATTTGCAGGCGCGATCGGCAGATGACTCATCAGCTCCACTGAGCCGTTCAAACCGGCGGAGCAGTGAAACAAATGTTACGCGACAGGCGCCGCGGCTGAAAAATTAGCGACGCCATCAGACGCGCCGCCAGCACGCTCATCGCTATTTTCTCCGATGTCTCGACAGTCGCGGACGCTGCTGCGCATCATTCTTTGCCTTTTGATGCTGGGTCCACGGATTTCAGGAGAATTTCGAGATGCCGATCGAAACCAAGAATGTCGAGACGCTCGCCTTGCATGGCGGATCGTACCGGTCTGACCCGGCGACCGGCGCCGTCGCCGTTCCGATCTACCAAACGACGTCCTTTCAATTCGAGAATACCGATCACGCATCGCGGCTGTTCGCCCTGGAGGCGATCGGACAGATCTACACCAGGATCAAGAATCCGACGGCTGACGCGTTCGAGGAGCGCCTGGCCGCGCTGGAAGGCGGCGTTGGCGCGCTGGCCGTGGCGTCGGGCCAGTCGGCGACGGCCTACGCGATCTTCAACATCGCGCAAGCCGGCGACAATATCGTCTCATCGACCGATCTGTACGGCGGCACCTGGACGCTGCTGTCGCAGACGCTGAAGCAGTTCGGCATCGAGGTTCGCTTCGTCGATCCGGCCGATCCGGAAAACTTCCGCCGGGCGACCGATGCGAAGACCCGGGCCTATTTCGCCGAGACGCTGCCGAACCCCAAGCTCAACGTCTTCCCGATCAGGGAAGTCGCGGATATCGGCCGTTCGCTCGGCGTGCCGCTGATTCTCGACAACACCGCCGTCCCGCTCATTGCGCGCCCGTTCGAGCACGGCGCAGCGATCGTCGTCTATTCCGCGACAAAGTATATCGGCGGCCACGGCACGTCGATTGGCGGAGCGATCATCGACGGCGGCAATTTCGACTGGGCGGCGCACGCCGAGCGCTTCCCGCTGCTGACGCAGCCGGACGATGCCTATCACGGCGCGATCTGGACCGAGGCAGCCAAGCCGCTGGGTCCGATTGCCTACATCCTGCGCGCGCGCGTGAAGCTGCTGCGCGATCTCGGTGCCGCGGTCGCTCCCCAGAACGCATTTCAGTTCATCCAGGGACTTGAGACCTTGCCCCTGCGGCTGCGTCAGCACAACGAGAACGCGATCAAGGTCGCGAATTTCCTGGCACGACATCCCGCCGTTTCGCACGTGATCTTCCCCGGACTGCAGAGCGGGGAGGACCGGCGCCGCGCCGATCTCTATCTGAAGGGCGGCTATGGCGGGCTGGTCGGCTTCGAGCTGAAGGGGGGCGTCGAGACCGGCCGTCGTTTCATCGATGCGCTGAAACTGTTCTATCACGTCGCCAATATCGGCGATGCGCGCTCGCTGGCGATCCACCCGGCGTCGACCACCCATCAGCAGCTGAGCGCCGCGGAACAGCTCGCGGCAGGCGTGACGCCCGGCTACATCAGGCTTTCGGTCGGCATCGAACATCCCGACGACATCCTCGCCGACCTCACCCAGGCATTGGCCGAGGCTGAGGCGGGAAGCAGCGGCCGCAAGGCGGCCTGATCGATTCCTGAAGACGGAGTTGAAACCGAGACCATGAAGACATTGTTGCGCCTGGCGCAGGCGGCTGGCGTGCTGCTTGCCATGACTGCGGCCGCCGTTGCGGACGAACCTCTCAAGATCGCGACCAGCGCCGGCCCGGTCGGTCAGCTGGCTGGCTTTGCCGCCAAGCTCGCCAGGGATAAGGGGCAGGACGTCAAGATCGTCGAGCTGTCGGACTGGGTCGCGTTGAACGAGGCGGTGAACAGCGGCGACGTCGACGCCAACCTGTTCCAGCACGCCACCTATCTCGCGATCCAGAACAAGCAGCGCGGCTTCGACCTGGTCCAGGTCGACAAGGTCGGCGTGATCGCGCCCGTCGGGCTGTTCTCGAAGAAGATCAAGTCGCTCGAGGAGATCAAGTCCGGCGACAGCGTTGCGATCCCGAACGAGCCGCTCAACGGCGCGCGTGGCTTGATCCTGCTCGAACGCGCCGGACTGATCAAGCTGGCGCCGGGCAAGGGTTTTTCGGTCAATCGGTTTGATATCATCGAAAATCCCAAGAACCTGAAGATCGTCGAGCTCGATCCGGCGCAGACCTACCGGTCGCTCGATGACGTCACGCTTGCGCTCGTCAACATCACCTATCTGATACCGGCCGGCGGTGATCCAAAATCGGCGCTGGTGATCGACCGCACGGTCGATGACGGTCTCGTGCTGCGCTTTACCGCGCGGCCGGACAAGAAGGACGATCCGCGCCTGAAGGCCTTCATCCAGGTCTTCAATTCACCCGAGGTCAAGCACTTCATCGAGGAGAAGCTGCCGGCGTTCATTCCGGCCGGCTTCGGCAGCTAGAGCTTTCCCGAGCGAAGTGGACGCCGGTTCGCGGCAGGAAAGCGCGTCAAAACTGGAATCTGGAGCTCCGTTCCGATTCCATCGGAACGGGGTTCTAGACGCGCGCGAGGGATGCGAGTCGCCGCCTCTCGTCGGAGTGAACCAGCAGAGCGGCAAGCTCGGCGCATTGGTTGCGGATGTCGGGAATTGCGCTGATTTCCCAGAACGCGGCGCGCGTGAGCGGGCCGACGGCATACAGGCGGCGCGATGGGACGCCGTCGTGACCGATGATCGCGCAATTGCGATCGGTTTCGATGCCGATGCGGAGCGGATCGACGCGCGCCAGGCCAAGCTCGAGCAGGCTGCGCACCGCGGGATTGGCGGTTGCGCGCGGATCCTTGACAATGCCGGTGCAGTCGACGATGGCGCCGACATGCATGCGACGGAGCCTGCTCTCGCCGCGCCGCCGGTAACTGACGATCGCGCCTGTCCGGTCGGGCTCGGCCGAGATCAGCTTTGCGGCCATCGGGGTGAGCCGGCCTCCATAGATCGCTTCAGTGATCCGGACCTCCACTTGCGGCGCCATCCGATGCCGATGCACGTCCCACCAGGCGCGTGCGTGCTCGAGGAACCGGCGCTTGGACGAAAGCGGGAGCTCTCGCCACAGTCGCTGGGTATGGGGGCGAAGCCCATCGATCACGCTGCGCCAATCGCCGCCCGCTGCGATGTGCCGGTCGATGCGGCCGCGAAGCCAGCGAAGCAGGCTGCCGATTCCGGAGCCGAAGGGGACGTCCGCCTCCTCGATGTGCACGGCGTCGACCCGGCGGTGCGGTTTCGCGAGAAGGCCTCGGCGCGACATCGCAACGATCGGCCCGCGATGTCCGTCGCGCAGCAACGACAGCACGTAATCGACCATCGTCAGGCCCGTGCCGAGGATCAGGACGGTCGCGTCGTCGGCGATCGCAGCGGCAGACGGTGCTGCCCAGGGATCGGCATGTCCCGGACTGTTCGCGCGTGGATCGTGTCCGGTTGCGAGAACGACGATGTCGCCGATCAGCTGCCGGCCGTCGTCGAGGCTGGCGGTGACGTCGCCTCGCCGTTCGCGGATCGCGATGCATCTGCCGTGCACGATCGACAGGCGTTGGATGTTGGCCTGATCGGACGCCTGTTGCTCGAGCAGACTGGCAATGTAGTCACCAAAGATGCGCCGCGGCACGAAGCAATAGGGATCAGGGCAGAGCGGCGCGTCCGCCCCGCGCGAGATCAGCCAGTGCCAGAAATGGTCCGGCTGGTCGGGCAGCGCACTCATATTCGCGACCCGTACATTGAGCAGATGATCCGGATTGCCGGTATGATAGGCGATGCCGCGCCCGATGTCGGGACGCTGCTCGATCAGGCTGACACGGACATCGTCCGTCGGTTGACGCAGTAGCTGGTGCGCCAGCAGGACGCCGCTTGCGCCGCCGCCGACGATGATGACGTGACGCGCTCGAGGAGCTGTCATGCTATCGCTCTGTGCGTGATCCTGCCGCACGACATGTGCGGCGTGGGCAGACTGACGTCGGCGTGGCGATGGATCACATCTGCTGCGGTCTCGCCTGGGCATGCGTCGCGCCAACGAGCGGTCAGCCGTGAGGACCAAACAGAAAGAGTTCGTGCATGTCCTTGCCGTCGGGGTTGGCGGCGCGGGCCAGCCGCCGCTGCCATCTCTTCAGCCGGCGGGCCGCGCGACGAAGGACGTGGAGCCAAGAGGATGTCCGCACCCAGAGCCTCCTTCGCATTCCGAGCCGTTCGATGAACGATAACACGCTCCTGTTCGGGACGCGCGCGAAACTCGGCGGCGCCGCGAACTTTGCAATCAGACGCGCATGGCGAGGCGATTTGCAGCAGAGAGATGCTCTCGCGACGCGGCGCCAGGAAAATTCATTCCGGGCAATGTTGCCCGATCGCCGGGCTTATGGAATTGTCCGACCGGATGGTCAATAAATAGCGGTTCGGAGGCGGGGCTGTGGTCCCGGAACCTTGCGACTATTGACTGACATCTCTGGACGATGGCCGAACGGCCGCCTGGTGAAACGGACAAGACATGGCCCGATCGCGCGCCAAGGACTATGACGACAAGCGCCTCTCGATGCTGCATCGCTCGGCCGAGCTGTTTGCCGCATCGGGATATGTCGGCACGTCGATGAACACCATCGCCGATGCCTGCGGGGTTTCGAAGGCGCTGCTCTATCACTATTATCCCGACAAGGAAGCGATCCTGTTCGATATCCTGTCGTCGCACCTCGCGAAGCTGGTGGCGGCGGTCCGCAAGGCGAGCGCACAGGCCGGCGATCCGGTCGCGCGCTTCAGGACGATCGTTGCGACCCTGCTCGAGCTCTACCGGCATGCCGACGCCGAACATCAGGTCCAGATCTCAAGTCTCAAGCTGTTGCCGAAGGACAAGCAGCAGCCGCTGCTCGCAAGCGAGCGGATCCTGGTCGGGATCATGTCGGACGCACTCGCCGCCGCCGTGCCGGCGGCGAAGCACAAGCGCCTGCTCAAGCCGCTGACGATGAGCGTCTTCGGCATGCTGAACTGGCATTACATGTGGTTTCGCGAGGGCGGGCCGATGACCCGCGCCGAATATGCCGGTTTCGTCGCGCAGCTCGTGCTGGCCGGCGCCGACGATGCCGCGGCCGGCGCCACCCGGCCGCGCGGCAGGGCGAAATCGGCCGGCCGCGGCCGACAGGCCGAGTTGCTCTGACGCGCCTCTTAACCCCGCATCGCGTTCATGGTCAGCAGCTCGTAGGTCGCCGCGGTTTCGCCGGTGCCGGTCGTGATCTCGACGTCCCAGCGTACCTCGCCATATTGCTTGTTGCGCGGCATCTTCTCCTTCGCCGTCAGCCGCACCTGGATCTGTTCGCCGGGCTGGACGGGTTTGACGAAGCGCAGCGAGTCGAGGCCGTAATTCGCCAGCACCGGCCCGTAGTCGGGATCGACGAACAGGCCGGCCGCAAACGACAGCAGCAGATAGCCATGCGCGACGCGGCCCGGGAAGAAGGGATGCCCCTTGGTCGCTTCCTCGTCCATATGGGCGTAGAAGGTGTCGCCCGTGAAATGCGCGAAGTGCTCGATGTCGTCGAGCGTGACCTGCCGCGACTTCGAGACCAGCGTGCGGCCGATCTCGAGATCGTCATAGTGATAGCGGAACGGATGCAGGTCGCCTTCGAGCATCGGGCTGCCCTTGAACCAGCGGCCGGTGACGCCGCTCAGCATCGCCGGCGATCCCTGCAATGCGGTGCGCTGCATGTAGTGCTGGAGGCTGCGGACGCCGCCCAGTTCCTCGCCGCCGCCGGCCCGGCCGGGGCCGCCGTGAACCATCTGCGGCATCGGCGAACCGTGTCCGGTGTGCTCGCTCGCGCAGTCGCGGTCGATGATCGCGACGCGGCCGTGAAAACTGCCGATGCCAAATGTCAGTTCGGTCGCAGCCGGGATGTCGTGCGTGTAGATGGATGCGACGAGGCTCCCGCCGCCGCGATTGGTCAGCGCGATCGCTTGCTCCAGACCGTCGTAACCCATAACGGTGCTGACAGGGCCGAACGCCTCGATCGCGTGGACTGCGGATGCGGCGAGCGGCTTGGCGCAATGCAGCAGCAGCGGCGGAACGAAGGCGCCGCGCTTCGCATCGGCATCGAGCAGCGCGAAGTTGCCGGGATCGCCGGCCACCAGTTCGGCTTCGGCGCGAAGCTTCGCGACATGGGCAAGCACATCGCTGCGCTGGCCGAGCCCGACAAGCGGCCCCATCCTGACCTTGTCGTTTTCGGGATTGCCGATCGTGACCTTGGCCAGACGGTCGCGCAGCGCCGTGATCACGGCATCGAGCTGTGCCGACGGCACCAGCGCGCGACGGATCGCGGTGCATTTCTGGCCGGCCTTGACCGTCATCTCCTTCGCCACTTCCTTGACGAAGAGGTCGAACTCCGGACTTCCCGGCACGGCGTCCGGAGCGAGGATTGCGGCGTTCAGCGAATCCCGTTCGGCGATGAACCTGACCGCTTCGCGCGCGATGACCGGATGCCGCTGCAGTTTTTGCGACGTGTCGGCCGAGCCTGTGAAGGACACGACGTCCTGGCAGGTCAGATGGTCGAACAAGTCGCCGGTCGATCCGACGATGAATTGCAGCACGCCTTCGGGCAGCGCGCCGGATTCGGTGATGATCCGAACCAGCTCGTGGGCGACATAGGAGGTGACCGTCGCGGGCTTGGTCACGACGGGCACGCCGGCCAGCAGCGCCGGCGCCAGCTTCTCCAGCATGCCCCAGCACGGGAAGTTGAATGCGTTGATGTGCACTGCGACGCCGTGCAGCGGCGTCACGATATGCTGACCGGCGAATGCGCCAGCCTTGGAGAGCCCTTCGACCTTGCCATCGAGCAGGAATTTGCTGTTCGGGAGCTCGCGGCGGCCCTTGCCGGCATAGGCGAACAACGTGCCGATGCCGCCGTCGACGTCGATCATTGCGTCGGTGCGGGTTGCGCCTGCGTGGAATGACAGTTTGTAGAGCCGGTCCTTGTGCTGGGTCAGATAGTCGGCCAGCGCCTTCAGTAGGCCCGCGCGCTGATGGAACGTCAGCTTTCTGAGATGTTTGCCGCCGATCGCGCGGCCATAGGCGAGGATCTCGCGCATGTCGAGATCGCTCCTGGTGGTGACCGCCACCACATCGCCGGTGACGGCACTGTGAATCTCGGCTGCCGGTTCGCCCGGGCCGGACCATTTTCCGCGCACGAAGCTGTCGAGCTTCATGACGTTGCCCGCCGTCCGTGCACCACTGGATTGAGGCTGTGTCATCGCAATTGGACCTTCTGACTTGTGATCAATGATGCGTCTCGCCTTGACGGCGGAATGTTCAATCCGAACGTTCAAGCTTTGGCTCGTCCGACAAAGCGCGTCGCGCGCTTTTCAAGAAAGGCGTTGAGCGTCACGACGCGATATCCGGTGCGGATATCGGTCAACACCAAATCGCTGACCATGATGACCTCCCGTTGCGGCTTCTGGTGGCCGAAGGTTGCGTGACGTGCGCTTGGATTACTATTGACCGTCCGGTCAGTCAATTATAATCCGCGTAACGGCTTGGGATGACGACACCGGGCAATATCGAGCGAGCACGATTTCGGTCTCGGTTGCGATTTCAGATCCGGCAATAGCGTCAGGATGATCCGGCGAGCATCGCCTGTCTGCAGCAAAAGTGCCGACGCGTAAGCATGGTCCCGTGCACTCGAGCGGTGTCATGCTGCCACAAATCGGCCCCATATCACCGGCGACCCCCCGCCGCCATGAGGATTGGCCGATGACGATGCAGTCGCCGGATATCGCCGGGTTTCGGTTCTCGACCGCGGATTTCGGCGAGCGCGACCGCTTGCCGATCTTTCGCGAGCAGATCGGGCGGATGATCGTGAAGCTCGATCCGGAGCCACTGAGCGTCGGCGCGTTCCATGCCGAAGCCAAGTGCGCGAGCTGCCTGGGCTCGGGATCGTGTCCTGGGCGTGCAGCAACCTCAAGATCGCACGGCCGCGCGAGCTGTTCGACGGCAATGACGACCTTGTGCTGACGATCATCACGAGCGGCAACGCCCGCGCGTCGCAGCGCGGCCGCGACATCGAGCTGGGCACGGGGCAGGCCGTGCTGGAGTCGAGCGCGGAGGGGGCAACATGGTGGTCCCGGTCTCGCCGAGCCGTTTCGTCGGTCTCAGGCTCCCGCGCAAGGCGCTGGCACTGCTGGTCCGCGATCCCGAGGACATGCTGAACCGGTCGTTGCCCGCGAACACCGAGGCGATGCGTCTGCTGGCGCTCTACATCAGGGAGCTTGACGACAGCTACCAGCTCGCGACGCCCAAGCTGCGCGGCGCCGTCGTCCGGCATCTGGTCGATCTCGGGCGACGTCGCAAACAGCGCTCTCCGCCAGCCTGTGTGCTGTCGCGCACACAACATCGCCGCCCAATCACGTCCGCTGCGGGCGATTTCAGACGTCAATGCACGACAACGTGTTTCACATTGTTGCCCGATGTCGCATATGTCCAATCCCCCGTCGCCTCAGTCCGAGCCTGCCGATCGTCTCGCGCTTAAAAGGCAGCCCCCGGTGATCGTTGCAATCGGCGGATTCGTCGACTGCGATGCATTGAGGCGACTTGAGACCATCGAGGAGAATGTGATGAAGTTTGCACTTCGAGGATATTTTCTTGCGCTCGGCGCGAGCCTGGCCTTGTCCGGCGCCGCCATGGCACAGGATATCAGTGTTGCCGTGGTCGGGCCGATGACCGGCTCCGAGGCGAGCTTCGGCCAGCAGTTCAAGAACGGTGCTGATCTCGCGATTGCCGATATCAATGCGGCGGGTGGCGTGCTTGGCAAGAAGCTGAAGCTGGAGGTCGGCGACGATGCCTGCGATCCGAAGCAGGCGGTGTCGGTTGCTGAGAAGATGGCAGGCGCGAGGATTCCGTTCGTCGTTGGGCATTTCTGCTCATCGACCTCGATCCCTGCGTCGGACGCCTATGCAGAGGGCAATGTGCTGCAGATCACGCCGGGCTCGACCAATCCGCAATTCACCGAGCGCGGGTTGTGGAACACGTTCCGTGTCTGCGGCCGGGATGACCAGCAGGGCACGGTTGCGGCCGCCTACATTATCAAGAACTACAAGACCAAGAACGTCGCGATCATCCACGACAAGACGACCTACGGCAAAGGCCTTGCCGACGAAACGAAGAACGCCATCAACGCCGCGGGCGTGAAGGAAAAGCTCTATGAGGCCTATACCAAGGGCGACAAGGATTTTGCCGCTCTGGTATCCCGCTTCAAGAAGGAGTCGATCGATTTCGTCTATGTCGCCGGCTATTATGCCGAGGCTGCGTTGATCCTGCGCCAGATGCGCGAGCAGGGCGTCAATGCTGTGCTGATGGGCGGCGACGCCCTGGTCGACAAGCAGTTCGCCGCGATCGCAGGTCCGCTTGCCGAAGGCTCGCTGTTCACCTTCTCGCCCGACCCGCGCAAGAAGGCGACCGCGGCCGCGACCTTGAATAAGTTCAAGGACAAGGGCATCGATCCCGACGGCTACACGCTCTACAGCTATGCCGCGTTCCAGATCTGGAGCCAGGCCGCGGCCCGCGCCCAGACCACGGACGCAAAAAAGGTCGCTGCGGCCATCAAGGCCGGAAGCTGGGATACCGTGCTCGGCAAGATCAGCTACACGCCGAAGGGTGACATCACCCTGATCGACTACGTCGTGTACCGCCGCGACAAGGACGGCAACTACGCCGAACTGCCGGCCGGCCAATGATCGCCAGAGCGTTTTCGAGCGAAGCGGATACCGGTTCGCGTGAAGAAAACGCGTCAAAGCAAAATCAAGAGCCTCTGTTCCGATGCAATCGGAACGGAGGCAACCCTGGCTAGGCTGAATCGTTTCCCGCTGCGCCCGTGACCGGCGCATCCGGTCACACGTTCCGGGCAAAGCGTGCAGCGCCGGGGATCGGCGTGAGCCATGCGACGGCGCGATCGGTATAGATCTCGGCTTGCGGCTGCAATCCCTCCATGCTGTCGAGCGTACCGGCTTTCACCACGACCTTGCCGGGCATCAATGCGGTCTTCGCCAGCAGCGGGGACCCGCAGTGCCCGCAGAAATGACGATGGACCGGATGGCCGCTGTCGCCCTTGTCGACGAACACCACCGTCTCGCCCGACTGCTGGTAGTCGGCTTCGCGGATCACGAGGTTGAATGAAAACAGGCTGCCGCTTTGCCGCTGGCAATGTGTGCAATGACATATAGCGATGCTCCGCGGTTCGCGCTTGAGCGTGTAACGGACCGCGCCGCACAGGCAGCCGCCGTTCCGTTCCTGCGTGCTGGTTTCTCCCATTCGATGACGCCGTCGCCGCGACAAGGACGCCGCCTCAGGCGTCGCCAATCACGGCTTCGATGAATGTGGTGGCCGACTCCCTCAACTGCTTGCGGCTGTATCCGGCGCGCTCCATCACGGCGAGCCCGCGCGTGAACGTCACGATGACGCGCGCCAGCCGGTTTGCATCGGCCGTGCTGCGCCTGTTCGGCGCCGCGCTGATGGCTTTGCCGACCAGTTGCTCGAGCCGGGTGAGCACGTCCAGCACGCGCTGACGCACATCCGCGCTCGAAATGGCAGCGTCCAGCGCGGTGCGCGTCGTCAGGCAGCCCCGCTGCGGCGTGCCGTTCGTCATGTTGACGATGATCATGTCAAAGAAGTCCCTCAGTCTCGCCGAGGTATCGCCCTGCGCCAGCGCGCTGCCGGCCGCGTCCAGGAATTGCGCGGCATACTGATCGAAGGCGCGCAGGAAGATCGCTTCCTTGTCGCCATAGGCGTTGTAGAGGCTGCCGCGCTGGACGCCGGTCGCGGCCGCGAGATCCTGCATGGTCGCATCGTGCAGGCCCTTGCGCCAGAACACGTCTAGCGCGGTTGCGATCATCTCGTCCTCGTCGAACTGACGCACGCCCACCATTCGATCCACTCCATCGGGTCATTGTTGACACAATCGTCAATATTGACAATGATGTCAAGAATGAAGCCGAGGAGATCCGGATGATTACCGCAATCACGACGTTCAAGCTGCCGAAGCCGATCACGCGCGAGGAAGCCCGCAGCATCTTCCTGAGTACCGCGCCGATCTATCGCGGCATTCAGGGGCTGTTCCGAAAGACCTATTTGCTGTCCGAGGGCGGGATGACGGCCGGCGGTATCTATTTCTGGAACTCGAGAGTGGAGGCGGAAGCGCTGTACACCGATGCGTGGCGCGCCCGCGCACGGGAGAAATATGGCGCCGATCCGATCGTCACCTATTTCGAGAGTCCTGTGGTGGTCGACAACCTTGCCCAGCAGATTGTTGCCGACGATTAGCAACGAAGCGGCGGTGGCGGATGCGCATCACAGCGCATTGAGCGCCTTGCGCGACGGAGCGAGCGGCAGCCATTCCGGAATCTGCCGCCTGGCGAGCCAGTACGGACGCCAGATCGCGCGCCAGGTCGGGCGGTCGAGAGGCGCGGTGCCCCATCTGCGTTGCTCGACCTCCATCCACAACAGGCCGTGGCTATGCAGCCATTGGCGCGCTGCCCACCAGACCTCGCGCGGCATCTCGGCGTTCCGGATACCGGTGAGCTCGGCGATACCTGGCAACGGACCCTCAAAACGCGCCGCAACTCTCAGGGTGGCGACGCGTTGCCCGCTCCGCCTGACGCTCCACAGCCGCGAGCGATTGTGGGCGAGGCTGGGACCGTAGGTGCGCAGGCAATTCTGCATCGCTTCCGCCTCCTCCGAAATATCCGTGGTCGAGCTCAGCGGGATGAAGTCGTAACCGTCAACGCGGCCCGGCCGCAGCCACATATCCGCGATCTTCTCCGAGCCGAGGCTGACATGCAGCGCGATCATCGTGCGCCACGCATCGGCGGCCGCGAGCGCCGAGCCGATCTGCATGCTCGGCGTCCACCTCCGGTCGATCAGCGTATGTCCCAGCGTCGCCGGCTGCGTGGAGAACCACGCCCACAGGCCGATGAGCCGCAATCGCGCAGGATCGGTGCGCGGCGGCGCCCGGACCAGCTCGCGCGCGATCCAGACCGCCGGTCCATGTGCGAGCTCGGCAACCGCCGCGACGGATTTCAGCCAGATCGGCGCGAGCTTCGGTGACGGCGGCAGGTGGTTCGCGATCTGCCGGCGAAACAGCTCGTCATCGGGCAGTCCCGTGATCGGAGCGGTGAATGCTTCCGGCGGCAATCTGCGCAGCCACAGCGGAATGCCCGCCGCGGCCGCGGCGTCCGCGAGCGAGCGGCCGTCGATGACGCATGCGCGTGCGCGCGCCGAAGCGATCCCGGCTCGCGGGACCGCCAGCGCGAACAACAGCGCAGGAAAGCTCGCGGCAAGGTCCGCAAGACGCGTGTGCCGCATGGCCAGCGCGCGGACCCTTCCCTGAACGTGTGGATGATACCTCCGCAGCTGATGTTCGAGCAGCACGGAGCGTGTGGCCTCGCGACGAGAGGTCACCTGAAGCGTCGAGGTCATGACAAAAGTTCCGCAAGCGCGGAGCCGAAGGCCCGCGGCAGATTCGATTGCGTGTGGGTGTTGCGATTTCACCCGGGATCCGATTCCGGGACGCGCGTCAAATATCGCGCGGCGAACCCGGGAAGCGCACAGACCTGAACATCGTCGCCTCCTGCGTTGAAGTTGCGGAGCGCTCCCATAGCCTATTTCCCGCCGATAGGCAACGTGAAGCTGTGCATTGCATTTTAGCGATGTGGTGCCTGCGCGATGAGAGACCACACCGCGGCGTCGGCCGCCAAGGTCCCTTCACGATCCTGGTCAACGACGCTAGTCTGATGAGGCGCTAACAAGAAACGCAGGCGGGAGGCCATAATGACCCAACAACAATCCTCCGATCCAGGCTCCCCGGCACTGCCACGTCGCAGGCTCGGCCGCACCGGGCTCGATGTCTCCATTCTCGGCTTCGGCACGGCACCGCTCGGCGACCTGTTCGCGCGGCTCGACGACACTGCTGCGATCGCAGCAGCGGAGCGGGCGTTTGCGCTGGGCGTCAACCTGCTGGATTCCTCGCCGCTCTACGGCCATGGCCTCGCCGAACACCGCAGCGGCACCGCGCTGCGCCGCGTGGCGCGCGACGACGTCGTCGTCTGCACCAAGGTCGGGCGCTGGATGGACCCGTTCCACGGCCGCGGCGACGGCTCCAATTTCGCCGGCGGCGCGCCGCATCGCGCGGTGTTCGACTATTCCTATGACGGCACCATGCGCTCGGTGGAGCAGTCGCTGCTGCGGCTCGGCACCGATCGCATCGATTTGCTGCTGATCCACGACGTCGACGTCTGGACCCACGGAGCTGACGCGATCGAGACGCGGTTTCGCGAGGCGATGGAGGGCGCGTATGTCGCGCTCGACAAGTTGCGTTCCGAGCGCCTGGTCAAGGGCATCGGGATCGGCGTCAACGAGGCCGAGATGTGCGTGCGCTTCGCCAAGGCCGGAACGTTCGACACTGTGCTGCTTGCCGGCCGCTACTCGCTGCTCGAGCAACCCGCACTCGCCGAATTCCTGCCGCTGGCGCAAGCAAAGGGCATCGGCATGATGCTCGGTGGCGTCTTCAACTCCGGCATCCTGGCGACCGGCGCGGTTGCCGGCGCCAAGTACAATTACAAGGATGCGCCGCCGGACGTGATGCGGAAGGTGGCGGCGATTGATCGCGTCTGCCGCGCCCACAACGTGGCGCTGCCGACCGCGGCGCTGCATTTCGCGCTCGGCCATCCGGCGGTGGCAAGCCTCGTGCTCGGCGCGCAGACGCCGCAGGAGGTCGAGCGCAACGTCGCCGCGTTGTCGTCGCCCGTGCCTGCCGCGCTGTGGCGCGACCTGAAGAATGAGGGGCTGCTCGACCAGCATGCGCCGGTGCCGGCATGATGCGGATCGACGCCCATCACCATGTCTGGACCCTGGCGCGCGCGGATTACGGCTGGCTGACGCCCGAGCGCGGGCCGATCTACCGCGACTTCGGCCTGGCCGATCTCGCGCCGCATCTCGCCGCGGCTGGGATTGAAGGCACCATCCTGGTGCAGGCCGCACCGACTGAAGCGGAGACCGTATTCCTACTCGATATCGCCAAAGGGACCGAGCAGGTGCGCGGCGTGGTCGGCTGGGTCGACTTCGACGCTGCCGATGCCGCGGCGCGGATCGACGCGTTTGCCGGGCGCGAGCTCCTGGTCGGTCTGCGGCCGATGGTGCAGGACATCGCCGATGACGACTGGCTGCTGCGCCCCGAACTGGCGGCGCCGCTCGAGGCCATGGCGCGGCATGACCTGGTCTTCGACGCGCTGGTGCTGCCGCGCCATTTGCCGCGGCTCATTCAGGTGGTCGATCGCCATCCGGACCTGCAATTCGTGCTCGACCATTTCGGCAAGCCGCACCTTGCGACCGGCGACATCGCGGCCTGGAAGGACGACATCGCAAGCCTCGCCACACGATCCAACGTGGTCTGCAAACTCTCGGGTCTTGCGACCGACGCGGCACCGAACTGGCAGGTTGCCGATCTCAGCGAGGCCGTCGATCATGCACTGGCATGTTTCGGGCCGCAGCGGATGCTGTGGGGCAGCGACTGGCCCGTCGTCAACCTCGCCGGCGGCTATGCGTACTGGTTCGCAGCCGCGGAGTGCCTACTTGCTGATTTGTCAAGTGAAGCAAGAGCTGCGATTTTCGGCGGCAATTCGGCGCGGGTTTATTTGTCAAGCCGCGGACGGCCAACATCCCGGAAATAGATTGCAGCCCGCGCCCAATTTGATCCACAGCGCGCCTTGATGAATCAATCCGGGATGGTTCATAAGCGACCTCCGCGCCATCGGTGATCCGGCGGCGCAACGGAATTTCAGAGAGACAGGCGTGGCAAAGATTCATCATCAGATTGCGCAGGAGCTGGGGGTTCGCGACGAACAGGTCGAGGCGGCGGTGACGCTGCTCGACGGCGGCGCCACGGTGCCGTTCATCGCGCGATACCGCAAGGAGCTCACCGGCGCGCTTGATGATGCCCAGCTGCGCACGCTGGAAGAGCGGCTGACGTATTTGCGCGAGCTCGAGGAGCGCCGTACCGCGGTGCTCAATTCGATCCGCGAGCAGGGCAAGCTCGACGCCGCGCTCGAGGCTCAGATCATGGCCGCCGACAGCAAGGGCCGGCTCGAGGACATCTATCTGCCGTACAAGCCGAAGCGTCGCACCAAGGCCGAGATCGCCAAGGAGGCCGGCCTCGAGCCGCTCGCCGATCAGCTTCTGACGCAGCCCGAGAGCGATCCGAACGAGGCCGCGACGCCCTTCGTCAATGCCGAGAAGCAGGTCGCCGACGTCGCCGCGGCGCTCGACGGCGCGCGCGCGATCCTGGTCGAGCGCTTCGCCGAGGATGCCGACCTGATCGGCGCGCTGCGTGAGGAGATGTGGTCGAACGGCATCATGGCCTCGACCGTCCGCACCGGGAAGAAGACCGAAGGCGAGAAGTTCAAGGACTATTTCGATTTCTCCGAGCCGCTGCCGAAGTTGCCGTCGCATCGCATCCTGGCGCTGTTCCGCGGCGAGAAGGAAGAGATCCTCGACCTCGCCATCAAGCCGGAGGCGCAGGAGCCGGTCGTAGGCCAGCCCGGCCTCTACGAGCTCAAGATCATGAACCGCTTTGCGATCTCCAACCAGGGCCGCAAGGGCGACAAATGGCTGACCGAGACGGTGCGCTGGGCCTGGCGCACCAAAATCCAGATCCACCTCAACATCGATTTGCGGCTGCGGCTGTGGACGGCGGCCGAGACCGAGGCGGTGCGCGTGTTCGCCTCGAATCTGCGCGACCTCTTGCTCGCGGCGCCGGCCGGCGCGCGCGCCACCATGGGGCTCGATCCCGGGTATCGCACCGGCGTCAAGGTCGCGGTGATCGATGCGACCGGCAAGGTGGTGGCGCATACGGCGATTTTCCCGCACGAGCCGCAGCGGCGCTGGGATGAGGCGCTCGCCATTCTCGGCAAGCTCGCGATCGAGCATGGCGTCGAGCTGATTGCGATCGGCAACGGCACCGCCTCGCGCGAGACCGACAAGCTCGCCGCCGAGCTCGTGAAGCGGCTGCCCGAGCGCAAGATGACCAAGATCGTGGTCTCCGAAGCCGGCGCATCGGTCTACTCGGCCTCGGCCTTCGCCTCGAACGAATTGCCCGACCTCGACGTCACCATTCGCGGCGCGGTCTCGATCGCGCGGCGCCTGCAGGATCCCTTGGCCGAGCTGGTCAAGATCGATCCGAAGGCGATTGGCGTCGGCCAATACCAGCACGATCTCGGCGAGGCCAAGCTCGCCCGCTCGCTCGATGCCGTGGTGGAAGACTGCGTGAACGCGGTCGGCGTCGATGCCAATACCGCCTCGGTGCCGCTGCTCGCGCGGGTGTCGGGCATCGGCCAGGGACTGGCGCAAAGTATCGTGCAGCACCGCGATGCCAACGGCCCGTTCAAGTCGCGCAAGGCGCTGAAGGAGGTGCCGCGGCTCGGCCCGAAGGCGTTCGAGCAGTGCGCCGGCTTCCTGCGTATCAGCAATGGCGAGGATCCGCTCGATTCATCCGGCGTGCATCCGGAAGCCTATCCGGTAGTGCGCCGCATCCTCGAGGCGACCAAGAGCGACATCAAGGCGCTGATCGGCAATGCCGACGTGGTGCGGGGTCTCAAGCCGCAATCCTTCGTCGACGATACGTTCGGATTGCCGACCGTCACCGACATTCTGCGCGAGCTGGAAAAGCCCGGCCGCGATCCGCGTCCGGCGTTCAAGGCGGCGGTGTTCAAGGAAGGCGTCGAGGAGGTCAAGGACCTAAAGAAGGGCATGATCCTCGAGGGCACCGTGACCAACGTCGCCGCATTCGGCGCCTTCGTCGATATCGGCGTGCACCAGGATGGGCTGGTGCACATCTCGGCGATGTCGCGGAATTTCATCAAGGACCCGCGCGAGGTGGTGAAGCCCGGCGACATCGTCAAGGTCAAGGTGCTGGACGTCGAGGTCGCGCGCAAGCGCATCGCGCTGACGCTGCGGCTTGACGACGAGATCGGGCCGAAGAAGGACAATGCGGCGCCGTCGCGCGATTTCTCCCGCGGCTCCGGCAAGATGACGTCGTCGGCTCCGCGCCGGCCGCAGGAGCAGTCCGGCGGCGGCGCGCTCGCCGACGCGCTGCGCCGCGCGGCCGAGAAGAACGGACGCGGCAAGCCGACCTGAGCCGCGGAGGAGGGCGGCGAGCCGAGTTCGCCGCCTTGTTCGAAATCGACCACCTGACGCTTCTGGCTGAGTTGCCTAAGCTGTCCCCGTCATCCTGAGGTGCAAGCTCTTGCGAGCCTCGAAGGATGCACGGCCCCATTTCTGGCCGATTCATCCTTCGAGGCCCGCTCCGCGGGCACCTCAGGATGACGGGGCCGAAGGGGGCCGTCCCGGCTACAGCTCTCCGGCAGCAAACCTCGCCAGCGCATCCGCGACGCCCTTGCCGTAGGCCGGGTCGGCCTTGCTGCAATTCGCGACGTGCCGTTCCTGGATGTGCTTCGACGCGTTGCCGACCTGACGGGCGGTGTTGTCGAACAGGGCCTGCTTTTGCGCGGCATTCATCTTGCGGAACAGGTCGCCCGGCTGCTGCCAGTGGTCGTCATCCACGCGATGATCCCAATGCGCGGCCGCGCCTGACAATTCGAGTGGCGGCTCGTTCAGCTGCGGCTGATCGGTCCACTCGCCATGGCTGTTCGGCCAGTAGGTCAGCGTGGCGCCCAGATTGCCGTCGGTGCGCATCGCACCGTCGCGGTGATAGCTGTGGAATGGGCATTTCGGCGCGTTGACCGGGATCTGGTGGTGGTTGACGCCGAGCCGGTAGCGCTGCGCGTCGCCATAGGAGAACAGGCGGGCCTGCAGCATCTTGTCAGGTGAATAGCCGATGCCGGGCACGACATTCGCCGGCGTGAACGCCGCCTGCTCGACCTCGGCGAAGAAGTTCTCCGGATTGCGGTTGAGCTCGAAATACCCGACCTCGATCAGCGGATAATCCGCCTTGGGCCACACCTTGGTCAGATCGAACGGATTGAACGGGAATGCCTTGGCCTGTGCATCCGTCATCACTTGGATAAACAGCGTCCAGCGCGGGAAGTCGCCGCGCTCGATGCTCTGGAACAGGTCGCGCTGGTGGCTCTCGCGGTCCTTGCCGACCAGCGCCTCGGCCTCGGCATCGGTCAGGTTCTGAACGCCCTGCCGGGTGCGGAAATGGAATTTCACCCAGACGCGCTCATTGTCGGCATTGATCATGCTGTAGGTGTGGCTGCCGAAGCCGTGCTGGTGACGGAAGCTTTTCGGGATGCCGCGCTCGCTCATGACGATGGTGACCTGGTGCAGCGCTTCCGGCAGCAGCGTCCAGAAATCCCAGTTCATGTCGGGGTCGCGCACCCCCGTGCGCGGATGCCGCTTGATGGCGTGGTTGAGGTCGATGAAGCGCAAGGGGTCGCGGAAGAAGAACACCGGCGTGTTGTTGCCGACCACGTCCCAATTGCCTTCATCGGTGTAGAATTTCAGCGCGAAACCGCGAATGTCGCGCTCGGCGTCCGCCGCGCCGCGCTCGCCGGCGACCGTCGAGAACCGCGCGAACATCGGCGTCTGCTTGCCGATCTCCGAGAACATGCTGGCCTTGGTGTAGCGCGTGATGTCGTGGGTGACGGTGAAGGTGCCGTGCGCGCCGGCGCCCTTGGCATGCATCCGCCGCTCCGGGATCACCTCGCGGTGAAAATGCGCCAGCTTCTCGATCAGCCAGACATCCTGCAGCAATGCGGGTCCGCGCGGCCCCGCCGTCAGGATGTTCACATTATCGGCAACGGGGGCGCCGGAGGCGTGGGTCAGAAACGGTCTTTTGGTCTCGTCGCTCATCGAAAGCTCCTTGCTGAAGGTCAGCACTTCGCCGTCCCGGCGCCCGCAGGGAGGCCAGGCGAAAGGTGATTGCATCGCGGGTTGGATGACGGCCGCGGGGAGGGCAGAGTCCGGTGATTGACAAATTGTGAAGCGGGTCTGCGATCCCTCGACGCCGTCGTTGTTCTCCGACAGCTGCAGGATTAAGAACCGCGGCCGATCGATTCAACGAGCGCTATCCGCCGATTCCAGCCAAATGTCCGTCGATCCCGGCCAACGCAATCGTGGCCGCCGGTCCGGGCAACTGCCGCTCGGCATGCCGGCGCGCGAATTCTAAATCCGGTGTCAGAATCTGGCGCATTTGTCAGTTGAAGTCGGGCATCGGCTTGCGTCTTCTGATCATGCTCGCGTGCGGCGATACGAATTCGCCGCGGTCCCAATCAGGGAGGGTTTTATGAAGAACAGGCTTCTCACGTGTCTCACGGCAGCGACGCTCGCTGTCAGCGTTGCGCTTGCACCCGCTGCCCTCGCCAGAGGCGGCGGTGGTGGCGGCGGACATGGCGGCGGCGGCGGCGGCTTCGGTGGCGGCCACGGCGGCGCTATGGGTGCCATGGGTGGTGGCATGCACGGTGGCGGCTTTGGCGGCGGCATGCATGGCGGTGGTTTCGGCGGCGGAATGCGTGGTGGTGGCGCGGCGTTCGCCGCCATGGGCGGCGGCGGGCATTTCGCAGGCGGGCGCGTTGGTGGTCCCCGCTTCGTCGGTGCACCGGCAATCGGCCCGCGCTTTGCCGGCGCCGGATTCCGCGGTTCGCGCTTCTTCCATCATGGCGGCTTCTTACGCCATCACCGCTTCCATCGCTTCGCGTTCATCGGTGCGCCCTATCTCTATGCCGGCTATGACTACGGCTGCTACCGCAGGGTATGGACGGCTTACGGTCTGCAATGGGTCAATGTGTGCGGGGACTATTGGTGATCGCCCAACCAACCGCACCGTTGTCGCGGTCGTCGCCAGACGTTCCATCCTGCCCCGGAATGGGATAGTCTGGCGGCGATCGTCGCGGGGCTGCCGCTCGGAGAGTTTGAGAACTCGGAGAGTTCGACACAGCTCGGAGAGTTCAGGAATATGACCGGTGCTCACCGCCGCATTCTCGTCGTCGAGGACGACCCGGAAACCGCGGATCAGCTCGTCGAGGAGCTCACCACCAGCGGTTATGATGTGGATCTGGCGGCGAACGGCCGCGAGGCGCTGAGCCAGGGTGCGGCGCGCGACTATGCCGTGATCACCATCGATCGCATGCTGCCCGACATCGACGGCATCACGGTGATGCGTCAGATGCGCGACGGCGGCATCGCAGTGCCGTTCCTGATCATCAGCGCGCTCGGCGAAGTCGACGACCGGGTGCGTGGCTTGCGCGCCGGCGGCGACGACTATCTTGTCAAGCCGTTCTCCTTTGTCGAACTGCTGGCGCGGCTGGAGGCCCTTGGCCGCCGCAGCGAGACCGTTGCAAAGGAGACCATCCTGCGGGTCGGCGATCTCGCGATCGATCTGATTTCGCGGACGGCGAGCCGCCGCGGCCGCAGGATTCCGCTGCTGCCGAAGGAATTCCAGCTGCTCGAATACCTGGCGCGCAATGAGGGCCGCGTGGTGTCGCGCGCCATGCTGCTGCGGCATGTGTGGGACCTGCACTTCGATCCCTCGACCAACATCATCGACGTCTATGTCGGACGTTTGCGCCGCAAGGTCGACGACCAGCAAGCCTATCCGCTGATCCACACGATCCGCGGCATCGGGTACTGCCTCCGTGCTCCTGGCTAAGACCCTCAAGTCGTCGACGTTCCGCCTGGCGTTGATCGCCATCGGTGTCTTCGGCCTGATCGTCTCCGCGATCTTCGCCTATGTCTACTGGTCGACGTTGTCCTATGTGCGCGACAGATCCGACCGCGCGATCAGGACCGAGCAGGCGAGCCTCGATGATGCCTATGCGCGGTCCGGCCGCGATGGCCTGACCGCGTTGATCGCGCAACGCGTCGCGGACAAGGGCTTTGCCGATCATGTGTATTTGTTGGTCGGTCCCGGATCGACCGTGCTGGCGGGAAATCTCAGACAGTGGCCGGCGGGCGCTGCCGAGAAGGGATGGGCTGAATTTCGTGCCTCCCTGCCACAGCTTTCCTCGGGCCCCTCCCTGCTGCGAGGCGTGACGGAAACCCTGTCAAACGGCGATCGGCTGCTGGTCGGCCATGACATCAGCGATCTCGACGGCTTCATGGCGCAGATCAGGGCCGCCGGCATTGCCGTCGTCGTGCTGATCATCGGGCTTGCGGCTGCTGCCAGCATCGGCGTCACGCGGCGAACCGTCGGCCGGATCGAGTCGATCAATGCGACCAGTCGCGCTATCATGCTCTCCGGCCTCGACCAGCGTATCCCGCTTCGCGGCAGCCATGACGAATGGGATCGCGTCGCCGAGAATCTCAATCTGATGCTGGACCGGATCCAGACCTTGATGGGAGACGTCAAGCAGGTCAGCGAAAATATCGCCCACGACCTGCGCACGCCGCTGACCCGGATGCGCGGCCGGCTCGAGAAGGCCTATCACGCCCCGCGGAGCGGCGAGGGGGATGCTGCGTTGATCGGCGACACCATCGCCGATCTCGACGCGGTGCTCGGGATGTTCGCGTCGATCACGCGGATTTCCGAGATCGAGACGCGAGCCCGCAAGGGTGCGTTTCGCACCGTCAATCTCGTCGAGATCGCCGCCGAGGTGGTCGAGCTCTACGATGCCGCGGCTGAGGAGGTTACCACCCGGCTCGACCTTGCCGGCGATCGGGCGGTGCTGGTTACCGGGGACCGCGACCTGCTGTTCGATGCGATTGCCAATCTCGTCGACAACGCCATCAAGCATGGCCGCGCGGGTGGGCGGGTGACGGTGACCTGCGACAACGATGAGCGAGGCGCGGTGATTTCGATCGCCGATGACGGCCCCGGGATACCCGCCGAGCAGCACGACCGCGTCTTCAAGCGGTTCTACCGGCTCGAGCAGAGCCGCTACACGCCGGGCAACGGCCTCGGCCTCAGCCTGGTCGCGGCGGTCGCGAGCCTGCACGGCGCACGGATCGAATTGCGCGACAATGCGCCGGGATTGTTGTGCAGGCTGGTCTTTCCCGCCGCGGAAACGTAGGGATGGCCGAGGGCGTCTGTGGTTCTACCCCTGGGTGCCGATGCACGGCTCACACCTCAGTCAACACACGTCGTCGTCGTGGCGAAAGCCTAGGACCCATTACCCCGAATGACAATTGTGATGCTGCGCTGGGGCCACGATCTCGTTTACATTCAGATTCGGTGGTTATGGGTTTCGCCAGGACGACGATGTGGTAAGAGCAGGTCAAAACCTCCCCGCCATCTCCACCAGCCGCCGGTGCGCCGCCTCGCGGGCGGCGCGGATCGGCTCGGTGGGCCCGGTGGTAGGGCCGATCGGTACGAAGCGCACGTCGCTGATGCCGATGAAGCGCAGCGCCTCGCGCAGATAGGGCGTTGCCATGTCGATGCGGCCGCGGTTCATGCCGGTGACGAAGTCGCTGCCGCTTGCGAGGATCACGATCGTCGGGCGGTCCTTGAGCAGCGGCAGGTAGCCCTGCGCCGGATCGAAGCGGAAGGCCAGCCCCGGCTGGATGATGACGTCGAGCCATTGCTTGAGCTTGTAGGGAATGCCGAAATTCCACATCGGCGTCGAGATCAGCACGCGATCGGCCAGCGACAGCCGCAGCGCGAGGCGCTCGGCGATTACGAAGGCGTCGTGCTGCGAATTGGTGAAGCTCTTGCCGCCGATCCGGGCGTATTTGGCCTCGAGCAGATACCCATCGAATTCCGGTAGCGGCTCGCGCCAGAGGTTCATCGCGTCTATCTCCCAGTCCGGTCGCGCCCGACGGAAGCGATCGAGAAAGGCACGTGCGCCGGCCGCCGATTCCGAGTCGGGGCGCGGTGAGCAGTTAAGGTGCAGCAGCTTCGGCACCGCGCCTCCCTAGCCAAGTGCCTTGATCACGGTGTCGGCGTTGGTCACGACGGAGACGTTCTGGAGCGCGAAATTGATCGCGGCGTTGTGCCAGTCGGCATTCATGGTCGAGCAGCAATCCTCCGGCACGATCATGAAATAGCCTTTGTCGGCGCCGGTGCGCGCGGTGTGCTCGACCGACATGTTGGTCCAGGCTCCGGTATTGATGATCATGTCGCGGCCGGTCGCCTTCAGGATGGTCTCGAGCCGGGTGCCCTCCCAGGCGCTCATCCGCATCTTCTCGACCACGAAGTCGCCCGGGCGCGGTTCGAGCCCCGAGACCGGTGCCGCGCCCCAGCTGCCGCGCACCATCGCCTTGCTGTCGACCAACCCCTCGAACAGCGGCGCATTGAGCGTGACGCCGGGCGCGCCCGGCTCGACGACGAACCAGACATGGATGATGGAGACGCCGCGCGCTCGCGCAGCCTCGGCCACGCGGCGCACATTCTCGACGACATGCTGCTGGCGGGCGTGTGCGGGCGCACCGGACTCGGCGAACGCGCCGCCGTCCATGATGACGTCATTCTGCATGTCCTGGATGATCATCGCGCAGCGTTGCGGATCGAGCTGCATCTCGCCGGCGGCGAGATTCGGCGCAGGCGTCGACGAGGCGGCGCCGGCGCCGCCGCGCTTGCCGCTCATATAGGGCTCGTGGCGCGGGCCGACCTTGGTCGGGATCGCATAGACCGAATGGGCCGCGGTCAGATAGAGCGTGCGGAAGTCGGCGCCGCCCCAGGCGAGGTTGGCGACGAGCTCGGGCAGGCGGACCTTGCCGAGCAGGTCGCCGGCGGGCGAATAGACCCAGACGCCGCCGGGCGCGGTGACCCAGACATTGCCGCGCTGGTCGCACTTCATGCCGTCGGGCAGGCCGGGCTCGAGCTCGGAGCGGATGCCGGAGGCGAACACGCGCGGATTGCCGAGCGAGCCGTCGGCATTGACGTCGAAGGCGCGGATCAGCGCCTGCACGGTGTCGTTGACATAGAGGATGCGCTCGTCGGGCGAGAAGCACAGCCCGTTCGGCTGCTCGAACAGGTAGCGGTCGACCAGCAGTTTCGGCGCGCCGCCGCCGGGCGGCACGCGGTAGACGCCCTGGAAGCCGAGCTGGCGCGGCCGTTCGACGCCATAGACCGGCATGCGGCCGTACCAAGGATCGGAGAAATAGATCGCGCCGGAGGAATGCACACAGACATCGTTCGGACTGTTGAGCTCCTGGTTCTCGTAATGCGAAGCCAGCACCTCGCGCCGCCCGTCGGGCCGCTCGCGGATCAGCGAAGACGTCGCGTGCTCGCAGACGATCAGATTGAGCTCCGCGTCATAGGTCATGCCGTTGCATTTGTTCGATGGCCGCCTGACCTCGACGACACCGCGCCGCGCATCCCAGCGCCGGCGCACATCGCCCGGCATGTCGGAGAACAGCAGGAAATGATCGGCCGGATGCCAGATCGGTCCCTCCGTGAAATCGAAGCCGGTCCCAACCTGGCCGACCGGCGCGTAGGGATCGATCAGGTCTTCGAACTCGCTGCGCAGCGTGACATGCGTCATCGCCTCGATCCTCTACGCCGGGAACCAGTTGCGCTGCGGCAGGCTCTGCACGACAGGCCCGGGTACCTGGTCATGCAGGCGGCCGACCACCATGCCGCCCTCGATCTTGGCCGGGCGATCGTGCACAGGAAGCAGATAGCGGGAGCTCGAGAGCAGCTTCTTGATCGCTGCCTTCTCGGCGCGCTTGCTGGTGCCGTGGTTGCCCGTGGTGCGCGGCTCGGCGTCGTGGATCTCGTTAAAGGGATTCACGATCTGGTCGTTGAAATCATAGATCACGTCGCCGCAGATCGTCGCAATCCCGTCGGCGGTGTGGACATGGATGTTCATCGAGCCTTCGGTATGGGCGTTGGCAGCGTCGCAATAGACGCCCGGCATCAGCTCGACCGGGCCGGTGATTTCGAGGTCGAGAAAGCGCAGCGCGCTCTTGGTGTGCAGGCGGTCGATCAGGTGCTTGATGTCCGGCGCCGGATACTGCGGGTGCATCAGGCCCGAGACGGAGTATTCCAGCTCCTTGCGGTTCAGCACGACGGTCGTGTTCATCGGGAACAGGTCGTCCTTGCCGGCATGGTCGATGTGCAGGTGGGTGTGACAGACGAAGCGGACGTCGCCCATCCGCACGCCGTGGCGGGCGAGCTGGTTCTCGATCATGTTTTCGTGGAACTGGAGCCCGCGCATGCCGAGCATCTCCATGATCTGGTTGGAGCGATAGCCGGTGTCGACCAGCACGGGATAGGGGCCGCCGAGGATCAGGAAGCCGAGCGTCAGCACGCGGCGGGTGCGGCCGCAATTGTGCCCGAGCACGAGGAAGCTCGATTCCAGCTCGATATCGCCATAGTCCAGAATCTTGATCTCTAGCGGCATCTGTCTCCCTCCCAATTCGTGTTCGTTGTTATGTTCGACCCCGCGGTGCGGCTATGGCTGTAGCCGATAGACCCGCGCCGCCGTCGTGCTGAAGATCGCATCGCGCTGTTCGGGGCTCAGCCGTTCGGCTGCCGCCTTGAAAGCGGCGACGAGATCGCGATAGCTGGTCCACAGCTTCTCGATCGGAAAGTTCGAGCCGAACAGGCAGCGGTCGGCGCCGAAGATCGCGACGGTATCGGTCACCACGCCGGCGATATGCGCGGCATCGTTGCGATGGATGAAGGTGCCGAGCCCGGACAGCTTCGACACCACATTCGGACATCGCGCGAGCCGCGTCATCCCGCTGCGCCAGGTGGCGCGGCCCTGCGGCGACAGGTCCTCCAGCATGCCGGCATGCTGCAGGATGAAGGTCACGTCAGGGCAAGCCTCCACGAGGCCGGCCGCATCGGCCATCTGCGGCGCGAACACCTGCAGGTCAAAACTCCAGCCGTAGTCGGCGAGGTGGCCGACATTGCGCCGGATCACGGGATCATTGCAGAGATCGGCACGCGCGGCGAAGCGGTACAGCGGGTTCTCGTGCCAGTGCAGCTGCATGCGCACGCCGTGCACCAGCGGATAGCGCTTCAATCGATCGAGTTGCGGGCGGACGTCGGCGACGGAGAAATCGGCATAGGCGACGAGGGCGTGCGGCCAGCCGTGCTGGTCCGCGGTCTGCTGCACCCAGGCGGCTTCGTCCTCGAATTGGCCGTTCGGCCAGTTGGTCTGGACATAGACCGAGCGGTTGACGCCGGTGCCCTTGAGGTCGCCGAGATACTCCTCGATCGGATAGTCGCGGCGGATCGGCTCATAGGGGCCGAAGATGCGCGGCTGCATCGGGCCGGACAGCCAGGCGAGATCGGCCTGCCGCCAGATGTGATGATGTCCGTCGACAATGCCAGTCACGCGGCTCTCCTTGTTCCAAGCGACAGCAGATGCGCGACAACAGCCGCGCTGGATCCGCCGTCCACGAGATCGTCGACAAAGCGCTGGATCGCGATCAGCGCCTCGGTTTGCGGCGTGAAGCCGGGCGAGGTTGCGAGCGGCGTCAGCCAGCTGACGCGCCAGGCCCGCCGCGACAGTTTTGCCACGGCATCGCGCAGCGCAGCCGGATCGCCGCGTTCCAGGCCGTCGGAGACGATCACGACCGCGGCGCCGCGGGCATATCCGCCGAATCGCGGCACGGCGAGGAACGCCTGCAGCGCATCGCCGATCCTTGTGCCGCCGTCCCAGTCGCTGACCAGGAAGGAGGCCGCGTTCAGCGCCTGCTCGCGCCGCTTCAGCCGCAGCGCCGGCGTGACTCGGGTCAGTCTTGTGCCGAAGGTGAAGACCTCGACATTGCCGGCCGCCTGCACCAGCACATGCGCGAGCTTCATGTTCTCCTCGGTGCGCGCCTTCATCGAGCCGGAGACGTCGATCAGGAACAGGATCTTGCGCGGGCGTTGGCGGCGTCGCGTCCGCCCGAGCCGCAGCACCTCGCCGTCATTGCGGACGCTGTCGCGCAGCGTGCGGCGCAGATCGGCGAACGGACCACTGCGTGCGCGACGGCGCCGGTGGCCGCGCCGTCGCGGCAGCCGCCGTGCCGCTTCGCGCGACAGTTTTCGCAGCGGATCGCTGGTCGCGGTCTGGGCAAAGCGGCGCTCGACCAATGCCTCGGCGCGCGCCGCGGCGAGGCCGGACTCATTGGCCTCGTCGGCAAGCGGCGGCTCGTCCTCGCCGCGGCCTTCCTCCTGCAGGCGAACGGCCTCTTCGTCCTCACCCTCGGCCTGCTCGATCGCCTCGGCGCCGCGGAAGTGGATGTCGAACAGCCGGTCATACGTCGCCCGGCGCTGGGGCGGCGGCGCCAATGTCGCGAGCCCGGCCAGGCGGATGTGCTCCAGGCTGCGCGGACCGAGCAGCTCGATTGCCGCGAGGAAGCTCGTCGTCTGCTCCGGCGCAACCGAAAAGCCGTTGGCGCGCAGCAGCGCGACGAACGAAACAAATATCCGCGCGGCGCGCGGCAGCTGCAGGTCGTCGTTCACGCGGCCGCCTCCGCGATGATCGCATCGAGCCGGGGCGAAATGAAATGCAGATCCTCCTCGTCCTTCAGCGCGACGCCGATCGAGCGTTTGAACGCGTCCGGCCAGCGCGCGCCGCCCTTGTTGAGCAGGGTCGCGGCCTCGGCCCAGTCGACCGCCTCGGCGATCCCGGGCGCCTTGCTCAGCGGCTCGCGGCGCAGCCGGCCGACGGCGGCGACCACCGCGCGGGCGGTGGCCTCGGCGACGCTGGACGCCCGCATCATCACGATGCGCGCCTCGCGCTCGGCATTCGGATAATCGATCCAGTGATAGACGCAGCGCCGCCGCAGCGCCTCGTGCAGATCGCGCGTCCGGTTCGACGTCAGCACCACGACCGGATGCTCTGCAGCGCGCACCGTGCCGCGCTCGGGGATCGAGATCTGGAAGTCGGAGAGGAATTCGAGCAGGAAGGCCTCGAACTCCTGATCGGCGCGGTCGATTTCGTCGATCAGAAGCACCGTCGCGTCGGGCGCGCGCAGCGCGGCCAGCATCGGGCGCTCGATCAGGAAGGCGTCGCCATAGATATCGATGCTCTCCTCGCCGGCCTGCCGGATCGCCAGCATCTGGCGCGGATAGTTCCACTCGTAGAGGGCAGCGGCGGCGTCGATGCCTTCGTAGCATTGCAGGCGGATCAGCCTGCGGCCGAGCACGGCGGCGATCGCTTTTGCAGCTTCGGTCTTGCCGACACCCGGCGCGCCCTCGAGTAACAGCGGCTTGCCCAGCGCAAGCGAGAGATAGGAGGCGGTCGCGATGCCGTCGTCGGCGAGATAATAGGCCGCGCGCAGCGCCTTCTCCAGCGCCTCTGGGCTGTCGATGCCGACGATGTTGCTGCGGACCGGCATGGAGAAACCTCAGCGCCGTGGCTGCGGACGCGCGCCGCCTTGCGCCCTGATGGCGCGCAACACCTTTTCCGGCGTGATCGGGAGATCGTCGATCCGCACCCCGACCGCGTTGAAGATTGCGTTGGCGACCGCAGGCAGCACGGGATTGGCGCACATCTCGCCCGGTCCCTTGGCGCCGAACGGACCGTCGGGCGCCGGGCGTTCCAGCACCGCGATGTCGTGCGGGCAGATGTCGCCCGGACCCGGCATCAGATATTCGACGAAGTCGCGCGGACCGTGCACCGGCTCCGGATAATAAGGCTCCGGCGTCTCGTAGAGCGCGTGGCTGACGCCCATCCAGGCGCCGCCAACTAGCTGCTGCTCGACCAGCCGTGGATTGAGCGCGCGGCCGAGTTCATAGGCGGAGTCCATCCGGACCATGTCGACCTCGCCGGTCTCGTCGTCGACCTCGACCTCGGCGACCAGGCAGGCATGCGCGTAGCATGTCGCCGGCGACATCTCGCCGGTCTCGGGGTCGACGTCGGACAGCGGCACCAGGAAGATACCGCGGCCGGAGATCGTCTTGCCCTGCTTGAACTGCGCGGCGATGGCGACGTCCTTGGTGGAGATCGAGCGATGCGGCGCGCCCTTGACGTGGATATTGCCGCGGCCGTCGGTCTCGAGGTCGGCGGCATTCACCTCCAGTTCCTCGGCGGCGGCCTCCATCATCACACCGCGTGCCTCGCGCGCAGCCGCCATTACGGCGTTGCCGACGCGATGCGTGCCGCGCGAGGCGAACGAGCCCATGCAGTGCGGGCCGGTGTCGGAATCCGCGGTGTCGACATAGACGTCCTCGACCGGCACGCCGAGCGTCTCGGCGCAGATCTGCCGCGTCACCGACTTCATGCCCTGGCCGAGGTCGATCGAGGACAGCGCCACGGTGAACTTGCCGCTCGGGTTGGAATGCACCAGCGCCTGGCTGGGATCGCCGCCGAGGTTCATGCCGATGGGATAGTTGACCGACGCGATGCCGCGTCCGCGATGCCGGGTCATGGTCAGCGCCTCCTGGTGCCGAAGACGGAAGAGAAGCGGGTGGCGCCGTGCGACGGCGCGCCCGGCCGCGGCGGCGGAGACGACGGTGGCGGCGAAGAGGGCGGCGGTGGCGGCGGCTCGCGGGTCGCGGCCGGCGCGCGGTCATACGTCGTGCGCTGCTGGGATGGTGAGGCCGGCGGTGCATGCGGCTCGCGCGGGGTCGGCGTCACGGCGGCTCGCGCGCCGCCACCATCCTTGCGCGACGACATCCGCTTGAAGTCTTCGCGGAGCGGCCACTTGGCCTTCTCCGCTGCGACCTGCACGCATTCGATCAGCGCGGTGTTCTTGGCCTCGCGGCGGTGCGCCTTCATGTCGCCGTCGCGATACGCATTGAGGATCCGGAACTCCATCGGGTCCATGCCGACGAGATGGGCGAGCTTGTCCATCTGGCATTCGATGGCGAAATCCATCGCGGTGACGCCGAAGCCGCGCATCGCGGTCGCCGGCGTGCGATTGGTGAAGACGCAGTAGACGTCGCCATGAACGTTCGGGATCGTGTAGGGGCCGGGCAGATGGGCGGCGCATTTCACCGCTGCATAGCTCGACAGCCGCGTATAGGCGCCGCTGTCGAAGTAGGCGCGCACCTTGCGGGCGACGATGCGGCCGTCGCGCATCACGCCGTCCTTGATGTAGATGCGCTCGGCGCCGCGCGGCGGCCCGTACTGCATCTCCTCCTCGCGCCCGAACACATAGCGCACCGGGCGACCGGTCAGCATCGCGCCGAGGATGCAGAGCGGCTCGGTCAGCGTATCGACCTTGCCGCCGAACCCGCCGCCCACGGTGCCGCCGATGAAGTGGAAGGTATTGGAAGGCACGTCGAGGATCTTCGCGCAGGTGTCCACCGAGAAGAACAGCGCCTGCGTCGAGGTGTAGACGATGTAGCGGCCGTTGGTGTCGGGAGCTGCGATCGAGCCGTTGGTTTCGGTCGGCGCGTGCTCGATCGGCGACATCTGGTAGCGCTGTTCCAGCACATGGTCGGCCGTCGCGAGTGCGCGGTCGGCATCGCCGAAGCGCAGCTGCTGGTGATCATAGGTCTCGTGATAGGTGAAGGTGTTCTTGGGATAGACCTCGTTGACCACGGGCGCGCCCGCCTTCAGCGCCTCCTCGACGTCGAACACCGCCGGCAGCGGCTCATAGTCGATCTTGACCTTTGCGATGGCCTCATAGGCCTCGCGCGGGCTGTCGGCGACGATCGCGACGATGGGTTCGCCCTTGTAGCGCACCTTGTCGACCGCGAGCGAGGGCTCGTCGTCCTTGCCGAAATTGATCAGGCTGAGCAGCGTGTTCAGGTTGCGCGGCACGTCGGAGGCGCGGATCGCACGCCGGACCCCCTGCGACCGCTCGGCCTCCGAGGTGTCGATGCGGCGGAGTCTTGCATGGGGATGCGCGCTGCGCACCACCTTCAGATGCAGCATGCCCTGCAGCTTGTGGTCATCGAAATAGGGCGAGGTGCCGGTGACATGGCCGAGCATATCCTGGCGCTGCGTGCCTTTGCCGATCTCCTTCAGATTGTCGTCGCGCTCGTCGGCGAAGATGTCCTTGCGCAATTCCAGCATGGCACTATTCCCTTACGCACGCGCCCGGCCGCCGGAAGCGGCTGATAGCACGGCGTTGATGATCGGCTCGTAGCCGGTGCAGCGGCAGATGTTGCCGGAGATCGCCTCGACCACTTCGGCGCGGCTCGGCTGCGGATTGCGGTCGAGCAGCGCCTTCGCGGCCATCAGCATGCCGGGCGTGCAGTAGCCGCACTGCGCGGCGAAATTGTCGGCGAAGGCGCGCTGCAGCGGGTGCAGATTGGGGCCGTCCTTGACGCCGTCGAGCGTCTCGACCGAGCGGCCGGCGACCGTTTCGGCGAGCGTCAGGCAGGAGAGATGCAGCTCGCCGTCGATCAGCACGCTGCAGGTGCCGCAGCCGCCCTGGCCGCAGCCGAACTTCGGCGTCATGTCGCCGATCAGTTCGCGGAGCGCGACCAGAAGGTTGGTGCCGCCGTCGACGAAGATCGCGACGTCACGGCCGTTATGCTGGAATTGAAGGGCAGTCTTGGCCATCACGAATTATTCCTGACCGGACAACAGACGGCGGAGATGCACGCCGACGATCTCGCGGCGATACCAGGCGCTGGCGAGCGCATTGTCGCCGGGTGACGTTCCCTCAACGGCTGCCGCAGCAGCTGCGCTGATGGTGGAGGCGTCGAGCGCGCGGCCTTCGAGCGCGCGCTCGACGGCACGGGCGCGGATCGGCGTCGGCGCCATCGAGCCAAGCGCGACGCGGGCGCCGACGATGCGGCTGCCGTTAACGGGCAGGTGCGCCGCGAGCGTGATCACCGCGCCGCCGTTGGGCTTGATGCGCGCGATCTTGCGGTAGCGGAAGGCCTCAATGCTGCCGGGCCTGGCAAAGGAGATCGCCAGCACCAGCGATCCGGCCTGCCGGTCGCGCGATTGCAGGAACTCCTCGATCGGAATCTCGCGCCCGCCGAGGCCGCCCTGGACGGACACCGTGGCATCAAGCGCGAGCATCGCGACCGTGAAGTCGCCATACGGCACCGGCGCGAACAGATTGCCCCCGACGGTGCCCATGTTGCGCACCGCCGGCCCGCCGATCGAGCGCGCCGGGGCGTGCAGGAAGGCGAGGTCGCGTTCGGCCAGGACGCGGGCGAAGGTGACGCCGGCGCCGAGCGTGATGCGCGAGCCGGTGGCATCGATCCGTGTCATCGCTTGGTCGCTGGCGCGCACGATGGTCGAGATCGAGATGTCGCCCTCGTTCAGCGCCCGCATCACCAGCGTGCCGCCGCCGAGATAGCGGGCGCTGCGATCCGAGGACAGCGCCGCCGCGGCGTCATGGGTGCTGGTGAAGGTCTTCACCGTGACTGGCATGATGGTGCTCTCCGCTTACGCGGCCTCCTTCAGATGCCGGCGGATGGCGTTGAAGCCGGCCTGGTAGATGTCTTCCGAAACCATCCGCGTGATGCGCTCGCTGTCCTCGGTTCGCGTCGTGAAGCGCGACTCCCAGTGCCAGAAGGTGCGGTCACCATCGGTGACCGGCAGCAGACGGACATGCGCCACGTAGTTGAACATCGGGATCGGCGTATCGAGCAGGCAGTAGCTGAACGATTGCTCAAGATCGGACAGCGCCAGCAGTTGCTCGCGCAGCTCGGCGCCGTCCTTCAGCTTGAAGCGCCTGACGCAGCCGATCTTGTCGGACGGCTGGGCGCGCTCGATGCCGCTGCTCGCGACCGCCGGATGCCAGCGGTCATGACCGTTGAAATCGCGCAGCACGGCCCACACCGCATCGGTCGGCGCATCCAGGATCGTGCTTTTGACGATATGCGGCACGGTCTATCCTCCGAACGCCCGCTTCAACGCGTCGAAGCCGCCCTGGAACACGCCGCCGCCGATATTGTTGACGAGCTCCGTCTCGCGCTCCGGCGCGCAGTCGAATTCGGCGGTCCATTCCAGGAAGGTCTGGTCGCCGTCGGTGACTGGCGTGAGCCGCAGCGTCGCGACGTAGTTCTCGACGCCCATCGGCGATTCCAGGATCGAATAGGTGCAGAACATGTCGTAGTCGGACAGCCCGAGCAGCTTCTCGCGGATGCGATCGCCGTTGCGCAGCCGGAAATCCCTGACGCAGCCGATCTTGTCGGAGGGCTCGCCGCCCTCGATCCGGCTTTCGGCGATCGCGGGATGCCAGTTCGGCAGCCCGTTGAAATCGCGGACGCGGGCCCAGACCCGGTCGTTGCGGGCGTTGACGACGGTGGAAACGTAAACCCGTGCCATGGCGTGAGCTCAGTCCTTCTTGCGCGGCGTGCGCTCAGGTCGCGCCGGCTCGCCGCCGCCCTCGGGCGCCGGCGGCTTTTCCTCGGCGCCGCTCTTGCGCGCGGAGTCCTTGATGCCTTGCATGTCTCGGGCTTCGCGGATCAGGCCGGGCATCTTGGCGAGGCTGCCGCCCTCGACGCCGATATCCGAGAGGATCGAGTCGATCAGCGGCGCCTGCACGCGGTAGCGCAGCGCCGAGTCGATCACTTCGTCAGTGGCGCTGCGTCCGGTGCCGTTGCCATGCCCGTTGCCGTTGAGGCCGTCGACCTGGAGGATGCGGATGCCCTCGATCTTCTCCATCGGCTTGACGCTCTCGCGCACGATGCCCTCGATCCGGTCGAGCAGCTTGCGGCGGAACAGCGAGTAGCGCGCCTGATCGGTCAGCACGTTCTCGGCCTCGTTAAGCAGACGCTGCGCCTCGGCCTCGACCGTGGCACGGACCCGTTCGGCCCCGGCTGCGATCCTGGTTTCCTCGGCCTGCTTTTCGGCGAGCAGCACCTCGACGGTCTTGCGCCGCTTTGCGATCTCGCTTTCGCGCGCGGTGACGACGCGTTCGGCCGCTTCGGTGGCGTGGATCCGGGCGTCCTCGGCCGCGGCTCGTGCCGCGGATTCTTCCAGTGATTTCTGATGCAGCGCGATGGCCTTTTCCATCAGCGCGGTCTCGACATCCTTCTCGCGGTTGACCTCGAGCTTGCGTAGCTCGCGCTCGCGGCCGATGCGGGCCTCGTCGAGGCCACGGTCGGAGGCGATGCGGGCGCGTTCGACCTCCTCGCGGGCGACGATCTCGGCCTCCTGCAGCGACTGGTTGCGAGCGACCTCGAGCTGTTCGATCGCACGGCGCCGCTCGATCCGGGCCGCCTCCAGCGCCTGCTCGCGGGAGACGTCGGTGGTGTCGATGTCCTTGCGCGCCACAATTTCGGCCTGCCGGACCTGCCGGTCGGCATCGATCCGCTCGGAGCGCTTGGCGGCGAGCGCGATCACGCGCTCCTCGTCGGCGAGCTCGATCGCCTTCTTCTGGTCGATGTTGAGCACTTCGCGGGTCCTGGAGGAGGCGATCCGCTCACTCTCCAACGTCAGCTCGACATCGATGCGCTGCCGCTCGATGGCGTCGCGGCGCTTCAGCTCGGCGGCCTCGATCGCCTCGGTGCGCGCGATCTCGAGCCCGCGGGTTTCGCGCTCGGCGCGGATGCGCTGCGCGGCGACCGACTTCTCCTGCGAGATCCGCGCCGCCTCGATCGCCTCGCGGGAGGCGATATCGGCTTCCTCGATCGCGCGGGTGCGGGCGATCTCGAGCGCCCGGACGTGCTCTTCCTGGGCGATCCGCGACGCTTCGGTGGCTTCGCGGGCACTGATCCCGGCGATCTCGACCGCCTGGTTGCGCTCGATCTCGAGCTTGCGTGTGGTGTGGTCGGCGGCGATGCGCTCGGCGGCCAGCATCTTCTCGCGCGCGATGCGGGCGGCCTCGACCGCCTTCTGCGCCTCGATCTCGGCTTCCTGGATGGTGCGAACCTGCTGGATTTCCAGCGCGCGGGTGCGCTCGTCCGAGGAGATGCGCTCGACATTGACCGTCATGGTCTGGGCGATGCGCGCCTTCTCGGTGGCCTCGCGCGCGGCGATCTCGGCCTCGTCGACCGCGCGGGTGCGCTCGATCTCGCGGCGCCGGGTCTCCTCCTCATTGGCGATGCGGGCATCGGTGACGACGCGGTCCTGCTGGATCCGGGCCTTCTCGATCGCCTCGCGAGCGGCGATCTCGGCTTCCTCGACCGTGCGCATCCGCTCGATCTCGCGCTGGCGCACCTCGCGCTCGGAGGCGATGCGGGTGGTGTCGACCGAGCGCTGGTTGGCGATCCGGACCTTCTCGATCTCCTCGCGCGCCAGCAGCTCCTTCTCTTCGACCGCCCGCGTCCGCTCGATCTCCTTGTGCCGGGTCTCGCGCTCCGAGGCGATGCGTGCTTCGGTGATCGCCTGCTCGTTGGCGATGCGCGCTTTCTCGATGGCTTCGCGCGCCGCAATCTGGGCCTGCTCCGACTCTGTCTCGCGCAGCGCGCGCTCGCGGGCGACCTCAGTGCGCTGCAGGGCACGGCGCATCTCGATGTCGCGTTCCTGCTCGAGACGGGCGGTCTCGCTTTCGCGCTCGATCTCCAGCGCCTGCCGCTCGGCCTCGAGATTGCGGGAGCGGATCTTGATCATCGAGTCCTGCTCGATGTCGTTGCGCAGCTTGCGCTTGGCCTCGATGTCCTCCATCAGGCGGGTCAAGCCTTCGGCGTCGAAGCGGTTCGAGGGATTGAAATATTCGAGGTCGGTCTGATCGAGATCGGTGATCGCGACCGACTCCAGTTCGAGGCCATTCTGCGCCAGTGCTTCGGCGGCATTGGCCTTGACGCGCGCCACATAGTCGCCGCGCTGCTCGTGCATCTGCTCCATCGTCATCTCGGAGGCGACTGAGCGGATCGCGGAGATGAATTTGCCGGAGAGCAGGGTGTGGAGCTGCTCGGGCTCCATGGTGCGGCGGCCGAGCGTGGCGGCAGCGATCGAGACCGCTTCGCGGGTCGGCTGAACCCGGACGTAGAAATCGGCCTCGATGTCGACGCGCATGCGGTCGCGGGTGATCACCGCGTCCTGCCTGGAGCGCACGATCCCCATCGGCAGCACGTTCATGTTGACCGGCGTGTAGTCGTGGATGAACGGCAGCACGAAGGCGCCGCCATTGATCACCACGCGCTCGCCGAGGAAACCGGTGCGGACGAAGGAGACCTCCTTCGACGAGCGGTGATACAGCCAGTTCACGACATAGACGATGATGACGATCGCGACGATTGCGACGATGAGCCAGAGGATCAATTCACCGACCAGCATCCCCGACATCTCTTCCTCCCTTGGTCACGGCGGCTAGCGCGCGCCGATCGCCTTGAATTTGCGAACCTGATCCGTGAGCGCCCGCTCGACCGGCAGGCGTTCCATCGAGGAGGCGCCGTAGAAGCCGTGGCAGTTGCGGGTCTGCTTCATGATGAAATCGGCATCGGCGGGGTCCGCGATCGGACCGCCATGCGCGAGCACGATGATGTTCGAATTGACGCTGAGCGCGGCCTCGGCCCAGGCCTCGATGCGGGCAGGGCAGTCGGCGAGCTTTGGCGCGGTCTGCGCGCCGATTGTGCCGCCGGTGGTGAGGCCCATATGGCAGACGATGATGTCGGCGCCGGCGATCGCCATCGCGGCAGCCTCCTGCTCGCTGAACACATAGGGCGTGGTCAGCATGTTCTTCTCATGCGCCTTCGCGATCATGTCGATCTCGAGCGCATAGGACATTCCGGTCTCTTCGAGATTGGCGCGGAAGGTGCCGTCGATCAGGCCGACGGTCGGGAAGTTCTGCACGCCGGCAAAGCCGATCGCCTTGAGCTGGTCGAGGAACACATCCATGTCGCGGAACGGATCGGTGCCGTTGACGCCGGCGAGCACCGGCGTCCTGGTCACGACCGGCAGCACCTCGCCGGCCATCTCGACGACGATGGCGTTGGCATCGCCATAGGGCATCAGGCCGGCGAGCGAGCCGCGGCCGGCCATGCGGTAGCGGCCGGAATTGTAGATCACGATCAGGTCGACGCCGCCGGCCTCCTCGCATTTCGCCGACAGTCCGGTGCCGGCGCCGCCGCCGACGATCGGCTCGCCGCGTGCGATCATGGCGTGAAACTTCTTCAACAGCGCTGCGCGTTCAAACCTGGCCATGGGTCACCTCGCCACTCTCCGCCGACCACCGGCGCGTCCGAGCAAGGGGCGGAACGCGCTGACGATGGCGGCGCTGAACTCGGGATCGTTGATATTGCGCTTGATGTGGATGATCTGCCGGTTGCCGGTCTGGCGCACGGTGCGCTCCAGCGCGCGGAACAACGCTGCATCGGCCTCCGGGTCCCAGAACGGCTGGCCGGGTGCATCGAGCGCGGAGACGCCGCCCTCGGCCAGGAAGAAGCGCACCGGCCCGTCCATCTGGTTGAGCCGTTCGCCGATCCAGCGGCCCATGCGCTCGTTCTCTTCCGGCGTGGTCCGCATCAAGGTGACCTGCGGATTGTGGATGTGGAATTTGCGCTGCCGATAGCGCTCCGGGATCGTGTCGGGTGCGCCGAAGTTCACCATGTCCAGCGCGCCGACCGAGCCGACATAGGGCACGCGGCTGCGGACGATGGCGCCGAAGCGATCCTCGGTCGCCGGGAACACGCCGCCCATCAGGAGGTCGCAGACCTCGGTCGTGGTGAGGTCGATCACGCCGGCGAGTTGGCCGGACTCGACCAGCTTCTCCATCGAGCGGCCGCCGACGCCGGTGGCGTGGAAGACGAGGCACTCGAAATCCTCGCGCAGGTCCGCCGCGATCTTCTGCACGGCCGGGGTGGTGACGCCGAACATGGTGATGCCGATCGCCGGAAGGTTCGCGCCTGCGCTGCGCTGCTTGCCGGCCTGCTCATCGAGCCGCGCCTTAACCATGCCGACCAGCGCATGAGCGCCGTTGCCGAGCACCGTGCGCGAAATCGAGTTGAGACCCTGCACGTCGGTCACCGAATACATCATGGTGATGTCGGCGGGACCGACATAGGGACCGACGTCGCCGGACGCGACCGAGGAGATGATCAGCTTCGGCACGCCGACCGGCAGCGCGCGCATGCCGGGCGCGACCAGCGACGCGCCGCCGGAGCCGCCGGCGGAGATGATCCCGGCGATATTGCCCTGGCGACGCAGCCATCGCTCGAACGCCTCCGCCATCGCCGTCACCGAGGCGCCGCGATCGGCGCCGAACACGCCGGAGCCGCCGCGGCCGTGGTTCAGTGCGATCTCCTGCGCGGTGACATCGCAGCTCGCCGCTTTGCCGCTGGTCGAGACGTCGACCAGTCGCGTGCGCAGGCCGCTGCCGGCGATGATATCGCGGATGAAGCGCAGCTCGGCACCCTTGGTGTCGAGCGTGCCGACGATGAGGACGACCGGTGGCCCGGACGTTCGGGAGGTCGTCGGTTCGCGTCGCTGCCGGGTTGCCTCCTCGAGCCGAGTGACTCCGGTGGACTGCGTCCGTGCGGCGGCCTCGATGCGGGCGAAAGGCACCGGCTGCGACCAGCGGGTCGGCAGCACGGGATTGGAGACGTAGATGCGGGTCGGCCCCTTGCGTTCCGGCTGCGGGGCACCGGCCGCTTCGGCCTTCGCCGGTGCTGGCTCGGCGTCGGTCTCGTCGGCGCCATGGGTGCCGACGCCGAGCAACCGCTGCTGCAACTCGCGGTCGGTTGCAAGGCGGGCGGAATCGATGATCCGGTTGATCCGGCCATTGACCATGATGGCGACGTTGCGCGACACCGCCGTCGCCACACCGATGTTCTGCTCGATGACCAGCACGGAGATGTCGCCCTCATCGCCGAGCCGCAGCAGCATGTCCTCGACCTGGGCGACGATCACGGGCGCAAGGCCTTCGGTCGGCTCGTCCATGATCAAGAGATGCGGATTGGTCAGCAGCGCACGCGCGATCGCGAGCATCTGCTGCTCGCCGCCGGACAGCTGGTTGCCGCCGTTGGTCTTGCGCTCGGCGAGGCGCGGGAAGGTGTCGTAGATTCGCTCGATGGTCCAGGCGCCGCGCCGCAGGCCGCCGGCAAGCGCAAGGTGCTCGTCGACGGTCAGCGACCGCCACAGGCGGCGGCCCTGCGGCACATAACCGACGCCGAGCCGGGCGATCCGTGCCGGATTGAGCCGCGTGACCTCTTCGCCGCGAATCCGGATCGAACCGCCGCTGGCACGCACGAGGCCCATGATCGCCTTGCACAGCGTGGTCTTGCCCATGCCGTTGCGGCCGACTACCGAGAACACGCCGGACTCGAGCGTGAGATCGACGCCCTGCAGCGCATGCGAATGGCCGTAATAGACGTCGAGGCCCTTCACCTCGAGCGCGGGCATTGCGCGGCGGTCATTCATGGCCGCCTCCGAGATAAAGCTCCTGCACCTCGGGATCGGATTCGATCTCGCGCGGCAGGCCTTCCTTGAAGATGCGGCCGTTGTGCATCATCGTCACGCTCTCGACGACGCGCAGTGCGACGTCCATGTCGTGCTCGATGATGATGTAGCCGATATGCGCCGGCAACGAAGTCAGGATCTCGATCAGCTCGCGCCGCTCGGTCGGCGACAGCCCCGCCGCCGGCTCGTCGAACAGGATGAAGCGCGGCGCGCCGGCCAGCGCCAGCGCGATCTCGAGCTGCCGCTGCTGGCCATGTGCGAGCTCGGCGACGCGCTGGTCCTTCACGCCGCTGAGGTGAACCGCCTGGACCAGCGTTTCGGTCGCGTGCATCAGCGCATCATTCTGCCCCGGGCGCAGGAACGAGAACCGGCCACGCGAGACGCCACGGCAGGCGAGGTAGACGTTGTCCTGCACCGTGAGGCCGGGGAACAGCGCCGAGATCTGGTAGGTACGGCGTAAGCCCCGGCGGATCCGCTCATAGGGCGGGAACTGGGTGATGTCCTCGCCGAAGAAGCGGATCGTGCCGGAGGAGGGCGGGAAGTCACCGGTGATGCAGTTGAACAGCGTGGTCTTGCCGGCGCCGTTCGAGCCGAGCACCGCGCGCCTTTCGCCCGGCCGCACAGTGATGGTGACGTCGGTCAGCGCCGCCAGCGCGCCGAACAGCCTTGTCACGCCGCGCAGTTCCAGCGCCGCGCCGGCGCCGACCACGGACAGCCGCTGCGCGACGCTATCCATGGCGGCCTCCGCCTGAACGTTGCGTCGAGGATGCATTGCGCTGCCGCCAGCGTTCCCACAGGCCGATCACGCCATCCGACGACCAGAACACGATGGCGAGGAAGCCGAGCCCGATCAGCAGCCGGAAGCGGTTGCCGTCTAGCCCGAACTTGATCAGCACGTCGAGCGCGAAGGTCCGCAGCAGCACGAAGATCAGCGCGCCGATGAAGGGTCCGATCGGCCGCGTGATGCCGCCGACCACGGCGATGATCAGGACGTCGATGCAGGCTCCGACGCTGACCGAGCCGGGCGAGATCTGCCGGTAGTTCCAGACCTGCAGCACGCCGCCGAGCGCGGCGATGAAGGCGGCGAAGGCGTAGGCCGCGATGCGGTGCGCATTGGGGTTGAAGCCGAGCGCCGCCATGCGGCGGGAATTGTCGCGGACGCCCTGCAGCGCGAGGCCGAACGGCGCGCGCGAGACATACTGGACGGCGAAGTAGCAGATCGCGGCGACGCCGAGCGTGACATAGTAGAAGGCGATATCGGCGCGCCAGTCGACGCCCCAGAAATGCGGCGTCGCGACGGTGTTGATGCCGGTGTGGCCGTTGAAGATCGCCCAATTCTGGTTGGTGAAGTAGTAGAACGCCGTGCCGATCGCGAGCGTGATCATGATGGTGTAGATGCCCTCGGTGCGCACCGCGAGCGCGCCGCCGAGCGTGCCGAACAGCGTCGCCAGCGCCAGCGCCATCGGGGTTGCCAGCCACCACGGCCAGCCGAGGCTGATATTGGCGTTGCCGCTGATGCCGAAGACCGCGACCATGTAGCCGGCGAAGCCCGCGATGGTGAGCTGCATCAGGCTGACCATGCCGCCATAGCCGGCGAGGAACATCAGGCTGAGCGCGATGATGCCGAGGATCAGCGTGGTGGCGAAGATCTCGATCAGAAAGAAGCCGTTGGCGATCAGCGGCATGATCACGAGGATCAGCGCGACCAGCCAGGCCGCCGGGTTCTGGAATTCCGGCCAGGCACGGATGAAGGCGCGGCGGGTCGCGTTGGCGGACGGGTCGGGGCGGAACTGGGTGCTCTGCAGCAGCGACATCTGTCATCGCCTCGCGAGCAGGCCCTGCGGCCGCAGCGCCAGCACCAGCACCATGATCAGGAAGGTGACGACGATGGCGTAGGTCGGGATGTAGACCGAGCCGAGTTGCTCGGCGAGGCCGATGATGACGGCGCCGAGCGCCGCTCCCGGGATCGAGCCCATGCCGCCGACGATCACGACGACGAGCGAGGCGAGCAGGAACCGCGTATCCTCGCCCGGCGACAGCGACTGGAAGGTGCCGCCGACCACGCCGGCGATGCCGGCAAGGCCCGCGCCGAGCGCGAACACCAGCACGAACACCAGCTGGATCCGCACGCCGGTGGCGGCCAGGATGTCGCGGTCGTCGACGCCGGCGCGCACGATCATGCCGATCCGCGTACGGTTGAGCGCCAGCCACATCGCGATTCCGATCACGACGGACGCAGCGAAGATCACCAGCCGCACCAGCGGGTATTGCAGATAGACCGGTTCGCCCGTTGATTTGATCGCGGTCAGCAGCGGCAGCTGGATCGGGCCGATCAGCCAGCTCGGGGTCTGGATCTGGTAGAAGTCGCCGCCGAACACCCAGAGCATCAGATCGGCGAACACGATCGACAGCCCGATCGTCACCATGGTCTGCCTGAGGTCCTGACCCTCCATGCGTCGGAACACGACGAGCTGCAGGATCACGCCGACCAGCGCCACCGCGATGAAGGCGATGATGAAGCTGAGGAGCCACGACCCGGTCCAGCTGCTGATCGCGTAGCCGACATAGCCGCCGAACAGATAGAGCGAGCCGTGCGCGAGGTTGACATTGCGCATCAGGCCGAAGATCAGCGTGAAGCCGCTAGCCACCAGGAAGTAGAGCCCGCCGAGCGTGATGCCGTTCAGCACCGCGTTCAGGAACACGCGCTTGCGGCCGATCGCGGCCTCCAGCCCCGGCGGCCAGATCGCGAACACCAGCCACGCGAGCATCGCGACCGCGATGATCACGATCAGTGCCCAGGCCGGATGGCGTTCGATGAACCTGGCCATCTCCGTCGCGTTCCCTCACTGGTCGCGACCGTCTGCCGGGCCGCGTGTCCAGTATCCTACCGAGGGCGTAAGCTCAGGATTTGATCGACAGTATCTTTTATCGTGCGCTCCGGAACTCCTTCACGGCCGCAACACCTTGGCGGCGCGGCGATAGTCGGTCGGGGCCATGCCGACATTGGCGGCGAAGAAGCGGGTGAAGCCGCTCTGCGAGGAGAAGCCGAGGTCGAAGCCGATATCGGCGATCGGCGTCTCGGTCGCCACCAGCGCATCGAGCGCCTGCTCCATGATCAGCGTGTTCATGTAGAGGTGAGGGGTGACGCCGGTCTGGGTGCGGAACAGCCGGTAGAAATGCGGCCGCGACAGCCCGGCCTCGCGCGCGATCGCATCGAGCTCGATCTCGGCGCCGGGGCTTTCCGACATCAGCTTGATCGATTTGCGCACCCTGAAATCGGTCACCGCGGCCGCCGCGCGCGCATCCTGCGCGGCCTGCCAGCTCTCCTCGTAGCAGGAGTCGATCAGCTGCCGGAGTTCGCAATCGAGGCTGCGCAGCGACGGCGCGCCGCACACTAGTGCTGCGGTGCGGCGGATCAGCCGGTCGAGCGCTTTGGTGCGCGGAAAGAAGGTGCGGCCGAACCGCAGGCCCTGTGCCGTCGCGGGCTGCGGCGCGAACCATTCGGCGTTGACATAAAGCACGAAGAAGATCGCGCCGTGGTCCATGTCGGTCGGCAGAAAGTTGTGCGGTTCCCACGGGTTGACCGCGACGACGGTGTCGTCCTTGAGCAGCAGCCGCTGCTCCGAGACGTCGATCTGCGCCGGCGTTCCGCCGACATGAAAGATCAGATGCCCCTCGCGGTGCGCATGCACGTTGAAGGGACGGTTCAACTGATAGACCGTCGCGCGACCGAACCGGCCGTGGAAGACGGCAAGCGCCCTGCTCATGCCTCCCCTCCCGCGGGATGTTCTTGCCTTTTCGACAAGGGTTCATCATCCGCCCGCGGAAAGCAAGGGCGAGCAGGGCTCTTGATGCAACCGCGCACCATGCCGCGGCCGTTCAGCCTGCACTGCAACAAATACGTCAGTACTTCTTGCACTCCGGGACCGTGCGGCTCGGCAGGCCGATCTTGGCGAACACCGCCGGATCGTAGCCCAGCGTCTGGTTGACGTTCGGGATCACCTTGACGACCTTGCTGAACAGCGCGCCCTTGCCGTCATCGACCACCTCGGTGACGAAATTGGTGCCGATCGCCTGGCGGTTGGAGTCGAGCTTGATCTTGCCGTTCGGCGCGTCGATCTCGATCTTCGCCAGCGCGTCCTTGAGCTTGGCCTGGTTGTTGGAGAGATCGCCATTGACCTGGCGCAGCGCCAGGATCAACGCCATCGTCGAGCCGTAATAGTTGGTCGCGAGCAGCGAAGGGCTCGGGAAGCGTTTGGCCGGCGGGAAGGCATCCTGATAAGCCTTGACGAATTTCTGCCAGCCCGGATCCTCCCAGGTATCGGCCTGGCCGCTGGCGGCGATGGTGCCGATCAGAGCGTTCTTGGCGTTGCCCTTCGACGACAGGATGGTCTGGTCGATCATGATCGAGCCGCCCATCAGATGCGCCTTGCCGCCGGCCTGCTGATACTGGTTGAGGAAGTTGACGGCATCGGCGCCGCCGAGGCCGAGATAGATCGCGTCGACGTCGTCAGGCAGCGCGGCGATCACGGAGGCAAAGTCCTTGGTGCCGAGCGGCACCCATTGTCGGTTGGTGACCTGGCCGCCGGCGCCGCAGAACTCGAGCACCAGGCCAAATACCTGGGTGTAGATGAAGGAGTAGTCCTCGCCGACGGTCGCGATCTTGCGATAGCCCTTGGTCTCATAGGCGTATTTGCCGAGGCCGACCTGCCACTGCGCGCCGTCCATGTTGTAGCGGAAGAAGTTCGGCGCCGGATCGACATAGGTCGTTTCCTGCGCGCCGGAGGCGGCGTTGACGAAGGTCAGCTCCGGATGGGTCTTGGCGAAGTTCTTGACCGCGATGCCTTCGTCGCCGGACAGCGGCGACAGCAGGATTTGCACCTTGTCCTGCTCGATCAGCTTGCGCACCGCGCGCACCGCGGAGTCGGGCGTCGCGTCGGTCGAGGCGACGACGAATTCGAGCTCCTTGTCGCCGATCTTCTTGCCGAGCACGTTGAGCGCCGTCTGGAAGCCGCGCATGCCGTCCTCGCCGAGCACCGTGTAGGTGCCCTCGAGCGTCGCGGTGACGCCGACCTTGATCTTCTCCTGAGCGAACGCCGTGCCCGAAAGCAACAGGCTGCTCAACGCAATCAGTCCCAAACTGCCTTTCAACATCGCGCTCCTCCCTCTGCGTTGTCGCCGGCGTCCACTTGGCGTGCGAAGGCTGATGGGCGTCCGGTTGTTGCCGGCAAAGCTAGCCGAAGGCGGGCGCGGCGCGGATGTCGTCGGCGCCAATTGGCTTAACGGGCAGTCTCATTTTGATTGTTGCGCCGCAGCGCGGCTCGCGGCGCAATGCCGCGGAGCGTGTTCGGTGTCATCACCGCGCATGCGAGTGATCCAGTATTCGAGAGACGGTCCTGCTTGAGCCGAGAGGTCACGGTGCACTGGATGCTCGCACGCGCGGGCATGACACCGGAGAGAATGCCGTCCATGCTCTCTCCGCACGTCGTCCCGGCGAAAGCCGGCAACTGTTATGTTGGTTTGGTCTGCAGGTACGGCTTTCGGTCTCGCATCATGGCATTGAGGACCGTCAACAGCTTCCTGGCGACGGCGATGAGGGCGAGTTTGGCTGGTTTTCCGGCCTGTCGCAGTCGTGCATAGAAGGCCTTGAACGGATCAGCCCTGCGAATTGCGTTGAGGGCCGCCATATAAAGGGCGTCACGAACGCGCTTTCGGCCGCCCGCAATTTTGCGCTTGCCGCGGAAGGCGCCGCTGTCGACGTTGAAGGGAGCAAGGCCAGCAAGCGCTGCGAGTTGTTTCGGTCCGACCCGCCCGAGTTCCGGCATCTGGGCGATGAGCTGCATGCAGGCCACCGGACCCACGCCGGGCAGCGAACGCATTAACTTCGCATCGTCCGCGATCTCCGCTTCGGCTTTAATCAAGGCGCCGATGTCGGCCTCGATCTCGGCGATCTCGCTGTCGAGGACCTCGATGAGGCGGCCAATGCGTTCGGCCATTGCACGATCGTCGGCCTCGCTGCGCCGGTTCTTCTCCTGGGCGCGCATGAGGACCAGCTGATGACGCGTGTGGCGGATTGTCCGCAAGATGCGGTTGCCGGAACCGATGGTGGCGCGCATCGGAGAGTCGATAACTGCGACGAACGTCGAAGTTCCCTTGCGTTTGCCCAACATTGTCCATCATGAGTCTATCAACTTCGCGTGTGGTGCCTGTTGAATGCGGAGACAGGGGATCGCCGGAACCTGAGGTGCAGAGACTCGGGTCGCGTCAACAGGCAGGCGGAGCGGAACAATCAAGCAAATCGTGGTGCGACGATGCCTGCCGCCTTTGCCGGGGCGGGCAGGGCGGAGGTATTTCATCGCTGCAGCGCGGCGCGTTCTGCGTTCGGCGTGCGTCGCTGTCGTCGGTTGCTCGCTGTGCGAGCAGGCTCACGCGCTCGACTTCTTTGGCCTGTTCGGTTCCGACGATCCGCCGCCGGTCAGCGCCACGACGCTGTCCTATCGGCTGGAGATCGAAGCCAAGACGCCGGAGGGCAAGAACGATAGCGACGCCGAACAGGCATTGCGCGATGCCGCCGGCACCTATCGCCTTCGACAGGAACCGCCGCCGGACGGGGAAGGTCTCGCGCGCCGGCTGCAGGCGGATATCAATCCGCTGCTCGATGCCCTTTGGGGGCTTGGCCGCTACAACGCCCAGATCGATGTGACGTTAGATGGAGTTCCAATCTCCCTCGACGAGATCGGGCTTGCCGCGGCCGCGCGCCGGGCCGACAGCTTTCGCAATCGGACCGTTGTGCCCGTCAAGGTCATCGCGCGACTTGGTCCGTTGTTCAAGCTGCGTGCCGTTGATGTAGACTATCCGCGCGACCAAGCGCCGCAGGGATTGCCGCGCCGCGCGTTTGCGCTGAAGTCCGGCGATCCCGCGATCTCTGCCGACCTGCGCGCCGCGCAGGTGAAGCTCGTCGACTGGTTCCGCAGCAACGGACATCCGCTCGCGAAGGTCGCCGACGTCAACGCCACCGTCGATCATGGCGCCGCCGCGATGGACCTTCGGCTTCGGGTCGAAGCGGGCCCCAAGGCCGGCATCGGCGCCGTGACGATCTCGGGCGGAGACGTCGATCCGAGAGTAGTGGCCACGCACGTCTACCTGAGGGAAGGCGAGCCTTATTCGCCAGAGCGGCTCGCCTTGGCGAAAACCTCGATCGCAAAGATCCCGGCCATCGGGGGAATTCGCGTCCGCGAGGCGGACCAGCTCGATGAGAATGGCAATCTGCCGGTCTTCATCGATTTGACGGAAAGGCCCAGGCACGCGGTGGGCCTCTCGGCGAAATATTCCACCGTCGATGGTCCCGGCATTGCTGGCTACTACGAGGATCGGAACATATTCGGCCGCGGCGAGCGCCTGAGGCTCGAAGCGTCCGCCTCGCTTTTGCAACGGATCGACGGCACGTCCTTCACCGGCTTCAATAATCTGAGCGGCTCGGATTTCGGCGCACGCTTTACCGGCACCTTCATCAAGCCGGGCTTGTTCGGTACGGCCAACGATCTACTGATCGAGGCCACTGCGTTCCGCGAGCGTGTCGGCAACAACGACCTCGGCGGTTACACTGACGACACGGTGCGCGGCACATTCGGCGTGATCCATCGCTTTTCGGAGGCGGCTTCGCTGCAGGCCGGTCTCCAGGTCGAGCAATCGAAATCGCAGGACGTGCTGGGGCGGGTCGATGCGACATTGATCGGCTTCACGGCGACCGGCCGCTACGACACGACAGACAATCCGCTCGACCCCACGCGCGGTGTGCGCCTCTCGGCGACCGTCAATGCCTATCCGAAGCTGATGGGTTCCACGATCGATCTGTTCGAAGCGCGGGTTGCGGGCTCGGCCTATTATGCGCTCGACGAGCAGGCCGACTACGTGCTGGCGGGTCGGTTGGCCGCAGGCTCGCTTGCGGGCGCGCCGCTCGACCAGATTCCGGACGCACATCGCTTCTTCGCTGGCGGCGGCGGATCCGTACGCGGTTACGGCTTCAACACCATTTCGCCGATGATGTTCGGTCAAATCACCGGTGGTCGCAGCCTGATCGAGGGCTCCGCCGAGGTGCGGGTCAGGATCACTCCCACCATCGGCCTCGTGCCATTCTTCGACTTTGGCACCGCCTCCCGATCGTCCCTGCCAGGCTTCGACGACTATGTGGGCTACGGCGCGGGACTTGGGTTGCGCTATCTCACGCCGGTCGGCCCGATCCGCCTTGACGTTGCGACACCGCTGAACCCTCGCCCCGGCGACAGCCGTTACGCGATCTATGTCAGCATTGGGCAAGCCTTCTGATGCGCATCCGACGGCTGTTCATTATCGGTTCCGCCGTCGCGGCCTTGGGTCTCATCGCTGCCGCGGTGCTTGGTGTCGTTCTCTACGGAATGGTGGGCGGGAGCGGCGAGAACCAGCAGGATGTGCTGGCCAGTCTCGTCTCGCGGACGCTCTCGACGCCGGCGACCCAGGTCCATGTCGGCGCCGTCGATGGTGTGCTGTCCTCGGATGCAACGGTCCGCGACGTTAGCATCACCGACAAGGACGGTGTCTGGCTGACGCTCGACAAGGCGCGCCTCGTCTGGCGACGCAGCGCATTGTTGCTGGGGCGGCTGGAAATCGACCGTCTCGAGATCGGCACGCTTGAGATCAGGCGAAAGCCGCTTCCGTCCGACCAGCCTGCCGCCGAGTCCGATCAGCCGATGCTGCCTGACCTTCCGGTGAAGGTGCAGGTGAAGGCTTTCGACCTGCGGGCCCTGACGCTGGGACAGTCGATTCTGGGTGAAGCTTTGAGTGTCGCGGCGACCGGCAATACCGAACTCGGCTCGCCCTCGGAAGGGCTCGTCTTCAACCTCGATGCCACCCGCAAGGATTTTCCGGGCCACTTCAAGGCCGCTCTCGCCTACGTTCCGCAGGGAAATGCGCTTACCCTCGACGTCACGCTCGACGAGCCAGCCCACGGACTCATGTCGAAGCTCGGCCATCTGCCGGGCGAGCCGCCCGTCACATTCGCACTGGGAGGCAAGGGCACGCTCGACAGCTTTCGCGGTGCCCTGAAGTTGCAGGCCGGCCCCACGATCGATGCGACCGGCACGATTGCGCTTGACCGAAACGGCGCGGCCCGAGTGCTCGCAACGCGCCTTGCCAGTCACCTCGAACCGTTGTTGCCGGCGATCGCCGCGCCGGTCTTCGCGGGCGAAACCCATCTCGACAGTACGACGCATTTTGGTGACGACGGCAGCGTCGCCCTGGACGGGCTGACGCTGACGAGCCGTCTCGCACGGCTCGACGCGAAAGGTCTGCTCCGAGCCGACAAGGTCCTGGATTTTGCGGCTTCGATCCGCGCCTTGCCAAGCAACGGCGACGTGACCGAGACTGACCAAGGCTCGATCCGCAGCCTCGTCTTCGACAGCCGCGTCAACGGCCCAATCAAGGCTCCTACAGCATCGGTCAAGCTCGCGCTGTCGGGTGCTCATCTGCCGGACGGAGACGTCGAGACGCTTGATGCTTCGATCACGGCCGTTCCTCGTGCCGAGGCCAGCGATCCCGCAACGCGTATCATTCTTGACGCGAACCTGCGCGCTTCCGGCATCGCGCCACGCGACGCGAGTTTGGCGGCCGCGATCGGCAACACCGCGTCGCTCGTGCTCCATGGCGATACGGACCTGGGCGGCCGCGCCAGGATCGAGCGTCTCGAGATCGGCACATCAACGGTTCAGGCCACCTATACAGGCGATGTCAGCGCCGATCGCCTGAATGGCCGGGCAACCGGAACCGTGCCCGACCTCGGCGCCTTTGCCGACCTTGGCGGGTTGAAGCTCAAGGGTTCGGTGGCGTTCGGCCTCGATCTCGACACGGATTTACAGCGTGGCAGCTTCGATATCAGAATGTCAGGTGCCGGCGAGAAGCTTGCGACGGGACTTGCGGCGCTCGATGGGCTCGCGGGGGCGCGGCTCGCACTGGCAGCGCACATCTCTGCTGACGGACGCGACACTTACACGGTCCGCGACGCGTCGATCGATGGTGCCCATGTTGCGGTTCGCGCCAAAGGAACAGTGACGCGCGACTCGAGCGACCTGTCGGCGCGTGTGGACCTGCCGGATCTCTCGGCGGCCGATGCTCGCCTCACCGGTGCGGGAGCTCTCGACGTCGGCCTGACCGGCGGGCTCGCACATCCCGGGGTTTCGTTCGCGGCCTCGGTGGATCGCGCCACCGCGATGCGGCGTCCGATTCCGCATCTCGAGCTCGCCGCGACGGTCAACGACATCAACGGAGTCTGTGCTGTCGAGGCCAAGCTCGACGGCTCCGTCGACGGCAAGCCAGCGCGCGGGATTGTTCAGCTGAGTCGTCGATCGTCGGAGCCCGACGATCGCGCAGCTCCCGCCGCTGCCGGTTGGCATGCAAAGACCATCGACATCGCGATCGGATCGGTATCCCTGAAGGGGGCAGCAACGATCGACGCCCAGAGATTCGCCAGCGGGCAGATTCGCTTCGCAGCCGGGGCGCTCGCCGATCTCTCGCCGCTTGCCCTTACAGAGCTCGCCGGTTCGGCCTCACTCGACCTTGCCGCTTCGGCCGATGGCGGCCAACAGTCGATCCGGCTTGCCGGCAAGGGCGCGGGAATCCGTGCCGCGGGTGCGGCCGTCCGCAGTTTCGATCTGCGCGCCGATGGCGCCGATCTCTACAGCCATCCGGTGCTCAATGCTGATGCGCAGGTCAATGGTGCCGAGTTCGGCGGTCAGACAGTCTCAAACGTCACGCTGGCGGCCGCGGGCAATGCCGATGCGAGCACGATCGGCCTGTCCGCCAAGGCTGCCGGATTCGATCTCGATGCCGCGGGTGCACTGACCACCAGGGAGCGGGTGCGGTTCGATCTCAACCGCTTCACCGCGCGCCGTGGCGCCAAAGCGATTGCGCTGCAGGGCCCCGCGGGCTTCACGCTCGACGATGGCACGGTGTTGATCGAGCATCTGGCGCTCGGGATTGGACGTGGCCGCTTCACGATGGACGGCAAAGCCGGTCAGGTGCTCGACCTTAAGGCCATGGCCAGCGCGATCCCGCTCGGCGAGGCCGATGTCGCGATACCCGGTCTGGGCCTGAGCGGGACCCTCGACGCGTCAGCGGCCATTGCGGGCTCCATGAGCGCGCCGACCGGCCAGTACAAGGTCGCGGTCAAGCAGCTCACCGCGCCGCAGACCAGAAGCGCCGGCCTGCCGCCGATCGACGTTGCCGCGGACGGACGGCTCGATGGCAGCCGCGCGAGCCTGAACACCACAATTGCCGCGGGAAGAGCCGGCGCGATCACGGCGTCGGGCACGGTGCCGTTCGACGCCACGGGTCCGATCGCGCTGACCGCGAAGGGCCGCCTCGATGCCGCCGTCGCCAATGCCGCGCTTTCCGCCTCCGGCCGTACCGTGTCCGGCAGCGTTACGCTCGATGCCCGTGTCGGCGGCACGCGTACCAGGCCCCAGATCGGCGGTGTCGCCACCATGAGCGGAGGTACCTTCCGTGACAGCATGCTCGGTACGCGCCTTGATGCCGTCGAGGCGAAAATCACCGCCGAAGGAGAGCGCATCGTCGTGGAGCGCCTGGCCGCGGTGACGCCCAACGGCGGTAAGTTGTCCGGCTCCGGTGAGGTAAGGGTCGCCCCGGATGCAGGTTTTCCAGGCACGATCTCGATTCGCGGTCAGCAGGCGACGCTTGCTTCCAGCGCGCTGGCGACCGCGCAGGCCAATCTCGCTATCGACGTCACAGGCGCCCTGGCGCGCGATCCGCGGATCGTCGGTCGCGTCGACTTGACTCGCGTCAACGTCGATATTCCGGATCGCCTGCCGTCGACGCTGAAGCCGATCGACGGCATCAACCATGTGAACGCCTCGGGGCAGGCCGCTGCACGGCTCGCAGCTGCGCGCAAGGCCGAGACGCCGAAAGGCAACAAGAAGCGTCCGGCGCTCTTCAACGCCGCGCTCGACGTGACAGTTTCGGCGCCGAACCACGTCTTCATCCATGGCCGCGGGGTAACCGCAGAACTCGGCGGCTCCGTTCATGTCGGCGGCACGAGCAACGCGCCGGTTCCGAAGGGGGCTTTCTCGCTCTATCAGGGCAAGCTGGTGGTGCTCGGAAAGACGCTGACCTTCACCAAGGGCAATCTCTCCTTCAATGGCGATCTCGCGCCCGAGCTCGATTTCGCGGCAGAGATACAGGCCTCTGACATCACCGCGCAGGTCGGAATCTCGGGCCCGGCGGCCGCGCCGGTCTTCGCCTTCCATTCGCAGCCCGAGTTGCCGCAGGACGAGATCCTGTCGCGCATTCTCTTTCAGAAGGGTTCGGGCAGCCTGACGACCTCGCAGGCCGTGCAGCTCGCCGGGGCCGCCGCTCAGTTCGCAAGCGGTGGCGAGGGAACGGTGGACCGCATGCGCCGCTCGCTCGGGGTCGACAATCTGGACGTCGGCGCCGGAGCGGGCGGTCCGATGGTCGGCGCCTCGCGCGCGATCGGCGACAGGCTGAGCGTGGGCGTGCGGACGGGCGCGAGCGCCAGCCAGTCAGGAGTGTCGGCCAATGTCGACGTGACGCGCCATATCCGCGTCGAGTCGGATGTCGATGCGAAGGGCTCGACATCCGTCGGAGTCGGCACGCGATTCGAATGGTAAGGGCGACCGAGATCGCGCCTCACTTCGTGGTGTAGCCGCCGTTGGCGAGGATGGTCTGGCCGGTCATCCACCAGCCGTCCGACACCAGCAGGCGGATCCACGGCACGATGTCCTTGATGTCGGTGAGCCCGGTCCTGGAGAAGCCCGACAGCGACGCCGCCGATTTGTGATAGGCGACCGCGTCCGCGCCTTCGGCCGGATAGAAGAACGGCGTGTCCATCGGTCCGGGTCCGATCGCGGTGACCGAGATGCCGCGCGCGCCGAACTCTTTCGATGCCGCGCGGGTGAAATGCTCGACCGGCGCCTTGGTCCCGGCATAGGCCGCATAGAACGGCGCGTAGGCGCCGAGCAGCGAGGTCACCAGCGTGCAGATCTTGCCGTTGTCGTTGACGTGGCGGCCGGCCTCCTTGAGGAAGAAGAACGCGGACTTGGCGTTGACCGCGCTCATCGCGTCATATTCGGCTTCCGAGATCTCGATCATCGGTTTCTTCAACACCTTGCCGACGGTGTTGATCGCGATGTCGGGGCGGCCGATCGCGGCGACCGCCTCGGCGAACAGTTTTTCCATCGCGCCCGATGTCGTGAGGTTGGCCTGGAAGGCGACCGCCTTGCTGCCTGCGGCCTGCAGCGCCGCCACCGTCGCGTCGGCATCGGCCTTGGTGGCCGCGCTGTTGTAGTGGATCGCGATCGCAGCGATTCCGGTCTGATCGCAGCCGCTCGGCGATCTGACGCTGATGAATGTCGCAGGCCCCGGATATCTCGCACGCCACGGCACGCCGCGAACGCCCGACGATCTCGGCGCGCATTGGGCGGTCAACTACGCCTCGCCCTCCACCGGCCGCATCGAGGAGTGGGAGTGGAGCGAGCAGGGCGCGTCGCGCGGCATCGCGCTGCGCGGCCGCGTCACCGTCAACAGCGCCGAGGCCTATATCGCCTGCTGCCTCGCCGGCCTTGGCCTGATCCAGATTCCCGCCTACGACGTGAAGCGGCACCTCGATGCCGGAGAGCTCGTCGAGCTGATGCCGCGGCACCGCGCCGCGCCGATGCCGATGACCTTGCTCTATCCGCACCGTCAGCATCTATCGCGGCGGCTGCAGGTGTTTGCCGACTGGCTGACGGATTTGCTGAAACAGAAGCTGCTCGCGGCGGGGTAGGGCGCAGGCTGGTGTTCCCGGTCGGTGGGACGTATAATCCCTGTGCTCGTGACGGTAATCTGATGACCACTTTGGTAAGCAAACTCGGCCCCGCAATCGCAGTGTTGGCGCTGTGCCTGAGCGGCCAGCAGCAGGCCAGTGCCCAGGCCGGCCCGGTGCGCTACTGGACGCCGGGCTCGCTGTTCGGCTTCGGCGGCAGCCTCGCCGACGGCCAGAAGGCGGATACCTACGGAAACTTTCCGAGCTTTGACGCCGCCGGCGCGCAAGGCGGCGATTTTTCGTATCTGAACGGCCGGCCCGACGGCTGGTTCGCCGGCAGCGAAGGCGGTCGCGTCGGCTGGAACGCGCTCGGCCAATCGGCGGCGTTCGGCTCGCTGGAATATCAGGGCGCGCAGTTCGGCTACAATTTCAGGGGCGTCGGCAATACGCCCGTGACCTTCTTCGCCGGCTTCGACACGCTGAAATACAATCCGCCCGGGGCCGGCGGACCGCTGGCGCCGTTCAGCGGCAATCCCGGCGTCAACGCCGGCTATTCTGCGCGCGCGGGACTCGAGTTCCGGCCGACTTCGAATCTCAGCCTGTCCTTCGGCGCGAGCTTCACCCAGCAAGGGGCGGAGCGGATGGACAGCGACATCCATTCGCAGCTGCTGCCCGGCCAGTCTCCGGTTCTGTTCGGCGGCCGCTAAGGCGCGATCAGATTAGGCTGAATCGTCATCGCGCTTTAGCTCTTTGTTTGAGCATGATCTTTTCGGAAAACCGCTTCGCACTTTTTCCGGATCAAGCTTTAGGTGGTGTGGACTCTAAGGATTCCCTTTTAGGAGCAAATCAGATTCAAGGCTGCTTTTGGGGAGGCCGCCTTGGGTGTGATGGACCGTTTGGTATTGAGCGACGCGGCGTGGGAGCGGATGGCGCCGTTGATCATAGGGCGGCCCGATCAGAAGGGCTCGACCGGGCGCGACAACCGAATGTTCGTTGAAGGAGTGCTGTGGATCGTGCGTACGGGGTCTCCCTGGCGCGATCTCCCGGAGGTCTTCGGCGATTGGAACAGCGTGTTCCGGCGCTTCAGCCGATGGAGCATCAAGGGTGTTTGGTGGCGGATCTTCGAGGCGATGTCCGGTGATCCGGACTTCGAATATCTGATCGTCGATTCCACCATCGTTCGGGCGCATCAGCACGCCGCCGGCGCCAAAAAAGGGGGTCTGAAGATCAGGCGATCGGCCGCTCGCGCGGGGGCCTGAGCACCAAGATACATCTGGCCGTTCGAGGCTTGGGATGTCCGGTGCGGTTCA